>NZ_JAXCFT010000001.1:556765-786444 GCF_056150385.1 Micromonospora marincola
CGCTCGTCGGACCTTCGCCCGCCGGCCCCCCGCTGGCCGGCCCTCCGCCGGTTGTGCCTCCGCTCGTCGGGCCCGCTCCGATCGGGCTCGACGTGGCCGGTCCGGCACCCGGCCGACGGCCGCCGGGGCCCGGCCGGGCCGTCTCGCGGGCCCCGGGTCGGCCCCGGCCGGCCGGCGGCGGGCGACAGGTGACACCCGGCCGGCACACCGCTCCGGAGAGCCTCCGGGCGCGGCTCGCCGGACTGGCCGGCCCGTTCGCGACCCGGCTGCGCGCGGCATCCACCCGGCTGCCCCGGAGTCTCCGGCCGGCGGCGCGGCCGGTGGCCGGGACCGCGCCCACCCGCGTCGGCGCGGCCCGGGTCCGGCGTCGGCGCCGGCGGGTCGTCCTGGCCACCGCCGCGCTTACCGTTTCGGTGGTGGCGCTTGCCTACTCCGTCCGGTCACCGGCGCCGCCGGAGCGTCGGCGGAGCGCCGCGCCGGTGGCGGCGCCGACGATCTCGACGCCGGTGCCGACCGCGGCGCCCCCCACGGTCGTGCCGGTCACCGGCGACCCGGCCCTGCCCGGCGGGCCGCTGCTCAACCTGGACCAGCAGTCGGTGCCGCCGTCGGCGTCGCTCACCCTGCTCGGTACGCGGGACTGGCGGCACTGGGGCGGCACCGGAGCGGACAGCGTGCAACGCAAGCAGCGCGGCACCGGTGAGATCGAGGACCCGGGCGGGGAGCGGCTGGAACACAACGCCGGGGTGTCGGGTCTCAGTTGGACCGACGGAACCCCGGTGGCGCGGCAGGAGGGCACCCGGGCGGGCGTCTTCCAACGTGGCGCCGGGAAGAGGTTCACGCTCGCCGTGACCGGCAGCGGGGACCTGCGGACCGTACGCCTGTTCGTCGGCGTCTTCTCGGCCGGGGCGCGGCTCGACGTCTCGCTCTCCGGCGGCGGCGACCCGGCCGTGCGGGAGGTGGCCCTCGCCCGGGGCGACCAGTTCTACCAGTACGTCATCCACTTCCGGGCACCGCGCGGCGAGCGGCTGCTGATCAGTTGGCGGGCGCTCTCGGTGACCGGCGGGCAGAACGACGGGGTGTCGTTGGAAGCGATCACGGTAAGCTGACCGCCGACTCAGCTACCTCTTGGTAACGAACTGGAAACGCCCGTCGGTTCACATATGGCGCAAAGGGCCGGCCGGTGACAGCGTGAAGCCCGTCGCGCTCCGGCCGCTTCCGGCGGTGCCGCGTGACACGAAGCGGAGGGTGTGGTGGGCGAGGAGGACCGTTCGCGATCCGGCCCCGGCTCGCACCGAGAGGGCCGCCAACGTACCCGGTCCGCGTTGCGCCGGCTGCGACGCCGACGGCGGCTGGTGCTTGAGGGCCTGGCCGCGTTCCTCTGCCTGGCGGCACTTGTGGCCTACCTCGGCACCGAGCGGCACGACACGCCGCGCGAGGAGAACGCGATGCTGCCGGTGGCGCCGACCGGCCGGGTCGGGCTGCCGAGCGAGGGTGACGGCGCGGTCGCCACTCCCGGGCTGCGACCGCGGCAGCGGACGCCGTCGCCGAGCCCGTCACCGTCCACGGTGGCCTCGCCCACGGTGGCGCCACCGACCGTCGCGGTCAGCCGCGCCGAGGTGCCCGCCCTGGTCGACCTCACTGCCGTGGGCGCCGTCGACTGGGTCCAGTGGGGACTGCTCGGCGCCGACCGGACGGTCCGCAAGAAGGGCGGCTCCGGCGAGATCCGGGACGAGGGCGGCCGGGGGAAGCGGGTGCGCTACCGCAACAACCCGGAGGAGTACGCCTGGCGTGACGGCGTCCCGGTGGCCTCGGACAGCGGCACCATGTCCGGGGTGTACACCTGCGACCGGGGCAACGGCTTCCGGCTGACGGTGGCCGGCAACGGCCAACCGCGCACCGTGCACCTCTACGCGGGGCTCTGGATGGCCCGCGGCCGGCTCGACGTGCGGGTGGCCGGTGGCCCGGTGAGCACGATCCGGATGGAGGACCCGCACACCGCGCTGACCGCCGACTTCACCCTCCGGTTCCGGGCGCCGCGCGGCGCGAAGGTGCTGGTGATCTGGACCGTGGAGGAGTCGCTCGGGCAGTGCGGCAACGTCAGCCTCCAGGCCGTGGCACTGCGCTGACCGCCGCCCTCCGCGGACGCGGCACATCGAGGGCGACCTGATCATCATCGACGGCGTCGGGTCCGGACTACGATGCCACGCGCAGCGCCGCCCGGATGCGGGCCCAGCTCGGCTGAGCCGCCGGGACAGTTTGTCCGTCGCGGGCCGGGCCGGGCGTCGTACCTTTCCGATGTCCCGTCCGACCATCCTCTGTGGAGGCTTGACCGATGAGTCGCCTCGCGCCCGTCGCCCCCGTCCGCCCGCCCGCCGACGGCGGCGTGTTGCGGGAGATTCCGCTGCCGCCCTACGTGACGGTCGAGGATGTCCAGTTCGCGGTCCGGGCGGTGGTCGTGCACGCGCCACGGACCTGGTCGGGCGGGACGATCTGCCGCAACGACGCCAGCCCGCACCCGTGCCGGCTGCATCGCTGGGGGCGGCGGGTGCTGGCGCTGCGCGGGCTGCCGCCGGCCGAGATCGACGCGCTTGTCGAGCGCGGCGACCCCACCGCCGAGCCGCACCCCTACCGCCCCGGCGCCTGAGCGTCGGTGCCGGCCTCAGGGGCGTGGCGTGACCACCCGTTCCCCCGGGCCGTGCCCGCCCGCCCCCGGGCGCAGGACCAGCGGCGCGACCAGGGCGGCGAGCGCGCCACCCAGCAACGGGAAGACGATGAAGACCCAGAGTTGGCGTAGTGCGCTGCCGCCCTGAAACAGCGCCGGGCCGAACGACCGCGCCGGGTTGACCGAGGTGCCGTCCAGGGTGAGCCCGACCAGGTGCGCGGCGGCCAGGGCCAGGCCGATCGGCACCCCGGCGAACGCGGCGTGCTCGCCGCGACCGGTCACCACCAGCACCACCAGGACGAACAGGAACGTCAGCACCGTTTCCAGCACGGCGGCGCCACCCAGGTTGATGTGCGCGCCGTACCCGTTGGTGCCGAGCGCGCCGGTCTGGTCGACCACGTCGCCCCATCGGGTGAGGGCCCAGATCACGAACGCGGCCACCGTGGCGCCGGCGAACTGCGCGATCCAGTACGCCACCGCGCCCAGCGGGGAGATCTTCCCGGAGAGCAGCACGCCGAGCGTCACCGCCGGGTTGATGTGGCTGCCCGAGAGCGGCCCCAGCGCGTAGACAAGCGCCAGCATGGTGAAGCCGAAGGCCAGTGCGACCACCACCACGCCGCCCTGCACCCGGGCGAAGACGGCGCTGCCCACCCCGAAGAAGATCAGCAGCAGCGAGCCGAGGAACTCGGCGGCGTACCTGCGTGGGTCGTCCATGGCCCCGAGCTTATGGACCGGCCGACCCGACCGGAGGGAAAACGCCTGTTCACGCCAACCGCGGCCGATCACGTCGCTCTATTTGACGGATCCACCGGCAGGGGGCACGGTGGGAAGGGAGGGGCCGTCCGACCGCCCCGCTTCCGTGCGGCGAACGACGTTTCGTCCGCTTCTGTCGGTGACGAGCCGACCGCGTGGGCCGAGTCGCCCGCGAATTCTCACCAGCCACGAGGAGTTCCGCCATGCTGACCATGACCGACAACGCCGTCCTGGTGATCCGTGACCTCGCCGCCCAGCAGGACCTGGCCGACGGGGGCGGGCTGCGCATCGCCGCCAACACCGACGCCGGTTCGCTCTCCATCGAACTGGTGCCGCAGCCCGTGCAGGGCGACCAGGTGGTGGACACCGAGGGGGCGCGGATCTTCCTGGACTCCGACGCCGCCGAACTGCTCAACGACACGTCGGTCGACGCGGTCGTCGACGACGAGGGCGTCGTCCAGTTCGGTTTCACCGAGCAGGAGTGACTCAGCCGGCGCGGCGGGACGCGCCGCCACGCTGCGGCCGGCCGGCACGCCCCCGCTCCGGGGCGTCCTGGTCGGCCCGCCAGGAGCCGCGCGGCTCCCGGTCCGCCCGGGCCAGCGCGGCAAGCACGTACGCCAGGTGGTGCGAGGTGCTCCAGGCGATCCAGAATGCCTCCGAGCCCGCCCCGGCGCCGCGCCGGGCCCGGCGCAGAACCTCATGGTCGCCCCAGGAGAAGCCGGCGCCGGTCGCCGGCCAGTGCGGAGCGGCCACAAGCGTGCGGCACAGGTCGGCGAAGCGCTCGTCGCCCCGACCGCCCCGCCGGCACCAGCGGTAGATCCACCACGCGCCGCCCGCCGTCCAGCGCAGCGTCGGCAGCCGGTCGCCCGGGGCGTCCGCGCCGCGTACCGCGCAGCCCACGCCGTAGTCGCCGTACCCCAGTCGCAGGTCGTCCAGGCGCTGCCAGAGCAGCCAGTCGTAGCGGTCGAGGCGAACCGGCTCGTCGGTCGGGAGCCCGGTCAGCGTCGGCGGCATCCCGCCCGCCGCCATGGTCACCGAACGCCAGGCGTGCCGCCGGGCCCACTGCGCCGCGCGTCGCACCCGTGGCTCGGCCAGCCGGACGTCGGCCAGGCAGCACACGTCACCCGCGTCCAGCAGCAGGTCGCACTGCTCCGGCACCAGCCCGGTCGACCGCCACACCCGCTCCACGGCGGCCGTGGCGGCGTCCGGACCGACCCGGTCCGGGCCGGTTCGCAGCCGGACCACCGCCCGCCCCGCCCAGGCTCGGGCCGCCGTCCCGTGGGCCGCCAGCCGTCGGTCACTCTCCGCGAGGCCGATCACCGGCACCACGGGTACGCCCCATCGCACCGGATCGTGTTCCGGAGCGTCCGGCAATGCCGACACGTCCACGGCGGGCAGGACGCCGGCGGGCAGCCGCCTGAGCGCGTCGACCGTGCCCGGATCGTTCACGGGTACGTCGACGACCGGTGCGAGCAGCGCGGCGACGGCGTCGTCGAGGTGGGTGAGAGCTTCCAACTCACCCCGCCGGCCGGACAGCACGGGACGGTAGATCGGGTCCGGCGGTCGGCCTTCGGGTGCGAGGACCATACTTCAATGTAGCGGCTCGATTGCTCTGCGTCACCGGCTGGTCGCGCGGGCGACTCCTGTGACATTGACACACCGAGCGTCGCGGTGGTGGCATGGTCGAGCGGGCACGGCCGGGCAGGACGGGCAACCACCACTCCTGAGCCGTCCCGTGCCACGGGTCGGCCCGCCTGGAAGGCCAACCCATGACCCCGCAGTCCCGCCTCCGGCTCGCCGCGGCCCTGGCCGCCGCCGCGACCGCGTTGCTCGTCGCCGGTCAACTGCCCGCGCTCGCGGTCGACGACCCGCCCGCGCCGGTGACCGGCAACGCCACCCACTTCGACGGACTCGGCTCCCCGTACGGCGGCTGCGGCCTGCCGCAGTCCGAACTGGACGCGCCGGACTTCGTCGCGCTCAACGTCTACGACATGCCCGGCGACTACACGTCCTATCCGGCCCGTCCGCTGCCACCGGCCCAGGCGGACCGGATCGGGCTGTGGAACAACGGCCTCAACTGCGGCCGGTTCGTCCGGGTGACCATCGGCGACCGCTGCACCGGCACCAACGACGGCGCGCCTGGGCAACCGTTCTGCCGCAACGGATCCTGGGTCGCCGACGGCTACAACGGGGCAACCCTGACCATGGTGGTCGCCGACTCCTGCGGCGACGGCAACGCCTGGTGCCGGGACGACCGCAACCACCTGGACCTGTCCACCGGTTCGCTGAACCGCTTCGCCCGCGACGGCGTCCCGGTCGGCGACCTCTATCCGAACCACTGGAACAACCGCCGGGTCTCCTGGTCGTTCGTGCCGGCGCCCGGCTACTCGGGCGACATCCGGATCGCGTTCCTGCGTGGCGCGCAACGCTACTGGCCGGCCATCGCGGTCTCCCACCTGGCCAACGGCATCCACGGCGTGGAGTACCTGGCCGACGGGGTGTGGCGGGCCGCCACCATGAACAGCGACATGGGCCAGGCGTACGTGCTCGGCGCCACCGCCGCCGGCGGCACCGATTTCCAGATCCGGGTGCGGGACGTCACCGGCGCGCTGATCAACGGTGGCCGGGCGTACCGGTTCTCGTTGCCGGCCTCGTGCGGCGGCACCTGCTCGGCCGCGTACACGGCGGTCACCTACACCACGTCGGCCGGCTCGACGGGGTCACCGACCGCCTCGCCCAGCCCGACGGTCTCGCCCAGCCCTTCCGTCTCGCCCAGCCCCTCGGTCTCGCCCAGCCCTTCCGTCTCGCCCAGCCCGACGCCCACCGGCACCCCGCCCCCGTCCGGTGCGGGCTGCGCGGCGACCTGGACGGTCACCGGCGCGTGGGCGGGCGGTTTCCAGGCCGAGGTGACCGTGCGCAACACCGGCACGTCCGCCGCCACCGGCTGGAGCAGCGAGGTCGTCTTCGCCGGCGGGCAGCGGCTGGTGAACGCGTGGAACGCCGTCGCGACCCAGTCCGGCGCGCGGGTGACCGCCACGAACGCGGCCTGGAACGGCGCCCTGCCGGCCGGCGGTTCCACAAGTTGGGGCCTGGTCGGCTCCGGTGACAACCAGGCGCCGGCCGAGCTGCGCTGCACGCTGCGGTGACCACGGACGGGCCGGGTGCGGAAACGTCTCCGCACCCGGCCCTCCGGCCCCCACGTCAGTCGTCGTCGCCGTGGTCGCCGTCGCGACCGCGTCCGTGGTCGTCGCCCCGGTCGTCCGTGCCCCGGTCGTCCGTGCCGGCCCGCTGCCGTTCGGCCTCCAGCACCGCGCCGGTGCCCCGGTCGACCTTGATTTCGTGCCGCCATCCCTCGTGGACGACCTTGACGCTCCACGCCGGACGGCCGTGCTCGGTCTCCGCCTCGATCTCGGTGACCCGGCCGCCTCCGGTCCGGGCCAGCGCCACCTCGGCCGCCCGCTGCCGGCTCACCGCCCGGCCGGCGGTCGGGGCGCTGCCCGTGCCGTCGTCGTCCCGGCCCTGCCGGGTCGGGTTGTCCTCGCCGCCCGGACCCGCCGGGGCCGGGCCGTCGCCGGCCGTCCCGTGCCGGTCCGGGTTGTCCTCGCCTCCGTTCGCGGAGCGGTCCGGGTTGTCCTCGCCTCCGTTCGCGGAGCGGTCCGGGTTGTCCTCGCCCCCGTTCGTCGATCGGGCCGGGTTGTCCTCGCCCCCGTTCGTCGACCGGGCTGGGTTGTCCTCGCCGGACGTCGTTCCGGCCGAGTCGCCGCCACCGGCCCGGGCCGGGTCGTCCGCCACCGTCACGGCGGCCGGGGCGGGACGTCCGCCGGACCGGTCCGCCGCGGTCACGCCGAGCGCCGCGCCGGTAACCGCCAGCACGGCGACGCCACCGGCCGCCGCCAGCACCAGGGAAGTTCGTCGCATGGTCGTCACCTTTCCTCGATTCCTGCCGTCGACGATGGGCGCCGGACGGTGAGCGTCGCGCTAGCCGAAAGACAAGGCCGGGTTAAGGGTTGCCCGGAGGACAACCCTTCACGAGATCGATCCTCCAGTCCCGGACCGCTGTGAATCTTGGTACGAAAACGCCCCCAGAGGGGCTATTTCGTACCAAGATCTCACCGACTCCCAGAAGCGTGACGCGCTCCGTCGGTCGGTAGCCGCTCTCGCCCTCGCGGGGCGCGGGCGCGGGCGCGGGCGGGGCTCGGGTGGGGCGCGGGCTTGGGTGGGGTGGGGGCGGCGAGGGGTCAGTGTGGACGCGCGACGCCGAGCCGGAGCACCACCCGGGCCCCGCCGCCCGCATTCGTCGACAGCTCCAGCCGTCCGCCGCCCGCGCGGGCGGCCCGCTCGGCGATGTCCAGACCGAGCCCGGTCGACCCGGCCCGGCTGGCCCCCCGCCGCACCGGGCCGGGTGGCAGCCCCGGGCCGCTGTCGGACACGGTCAGCGCTGCCTGGTCGTCGTCGGCCGCGAGCCGCACCGTGAACGGGGTGCCGTCGGGCGTGTGGGCGAACACGTTGCCCAGCAGCGCGTCCACGGCCGCGGCCAGTTCGTCACCGCCCAGGCGCACCGGCAGCGGGCCGGGGGCGAGGTCGAGGGTCACGACGCGGCCGGTGTCCTCCGCGAGCACCGACCAGAACGTCACCCGCTCGGCGACCACGTCGGCCGCGTCGCAGCGGCCCCCGGCCGCCGCCGTGCTGCGCCACCGGGCCTGCCGGATCACGCCTGTCACGGCCCGTTCCAGGCCGTCCACCGAGGCGGTCAGCCGGGCGGCGTCGTCCCGGTCCCGCAACGACTCGGCCTCCAGCCGCAGCGCCGTCAACGGGGTACGCAACCGGTGGGACAGGTCGGCCACCTGCTCGCGCTCCTCGCGCAGCAGCACCTGGATGCGCTCGGCGAGGTGGTTCAACGCGCCCGCGACCTCCCGCAGCTCGGCCGGCCCGGCCGGTTCGACGCGGGCGTCGAGTTCGGCGTTCGCGAGCCGGTGGGAGACGGCGGACAGCGCCGAGATCGGCCGCACCAGGGTGCCGGCCAACCGGTCGGCCACCACGAGGCCGACAAGCACGAGCAGCGCGCCGAGCAGCGCCAGGACCAGCCAGGCACGGGTCACGCCGGCGGTCAGCTCGGCCGGGGGGACGACGGTACGGATGACTCCGGTCCCCTCGGCGCGGCCCTGCACCGCGACGACCACCTCCCGCCCGGCGTCGGACTCGACGGTCAGACTCTGCCCCCGGGCGGCGAGCGCGACCGCCGGGGTACGCGGCGCCCGCGCGCCGAGCACGGTCCCGTCGGCGAGGTAGACGCTCACCTCGCGGCCGGTGTCGGTGGCGAGCTGGTCCACGGCCAGCCTGACGGTCTCCGGTGCGGCCGTGCCGACGACCGCGACCAGGCGCTGCACGTCGGCGGTGGCCCGGGCGGTCGCGCGGTCCGCGGCGACGGTACGCACCAGCACCGCAAGCGGCACCAGGAACGCGATCATGACGAGCACCCCGACGGCCGCCACCAGGAGGGTCAACCGGCCCCTCATCCGTCCCGCCCCGGCACGTCCAGCCGCACCCCGACGCCGCGCACCGTGTGCAGGTAGCGCGGCGCCTGGGCGCTCTCGCCGAGCTTGCGGCGCAACCAGGACAGGTGCACGTCGACAGTCTTGTCGGCCCCGCCGTACGGGATCCGCCATACCTCGGTCAGCAGTTCCCGCTTGGTGACGACCTGCCCGGGCCGGCCGGCCAGGTGGTGCAGCAGGTCGAACTCGCGGGGGGTCAGCTCCACCGGCGCGCCGTCAAGCGTGACCTGGCGTGCGCGCCTGTCGATCCGCAGCCCGCCGACCACGAGCGCGGTCTCGGTCGGGCCGCCGCCGGCCGTGCGTCGCAGCACCGCGCGGACCCGCGCGTCCAGTTGGGCGGCGGTGAACGGTTTCACCAGGTAGTCGTCGGCGCCCGCGTCGAGCAGGCGGACGATCTCGACCTCGTCGTCGCGGGCGGTCGCCACCACGACCGGCACCGCGCTCACCGCGCGCAGCATCCGCAGCAGCTCGCCGCCGTCCAGGTCGGGCAGGCCGAGGTCGAGCACCACCAGGTCGGGTCGGTCGTCCAGGGCGTCGCGCAGCCCGCCCAGGGCGGTCGACGCCGCCGCCACGGCGTGCCCGTACTCGCGTAGGGCGCGCAGCAGCGGAGTGCGGATGGTCAGGTCGTCCTCGATGAGCAGCAGGCGCGCCACGCAAGGCAGAGTAGCCTCCGCCCGGGTCGCCGCCGAGGCCCCTTAACCGGACCTTAGCGTTGCCCAACGACCCGCCCAACCCGGTCGCGGGGCACACTCGGGGCATGGACCGCCGTACCCTCCTCGCCGTCGCCGGCTGGCTGGCCACCACCGTCGCCGCCACGCTTGTCGGGTTGGCCGCCGTCGACCTGGTGGGCGCGGGCATCACCGGTACGGCGGGCGGGGTGCGCGACGAGCGGGACGTGGCGCGGGCGCTCGCCGTACCCGATCCGGGTGTGCCGAGCCCGACCGGCGCGGACCCGGCCGCGACGGCGACGATGGCCGGCCCGCGGTCGGGCGCGCCGGCCGCGACCGGCGCCCGGCGCGACTTCGTGACGCCCGGCGGCAGCGTGCTCGCCGAGTGCGTGCCCGGCGGGGTTCATGTGCTGACCTGGTCCCCGGCGCCCGGCTATCGGACGAAGGACGCCGAGGCGGGGCCGGACGATCACGTCGAGGTGCGCTTCGTGGGCGGCGGGCAGGAGTACGAGCTTCGGCTGCGCTGCCGCGACCAGGTGCCGACCCGCGACGCGGATGACTGACGTTTTCCCAGCTCAAGGCCGTTGAGTGTCCTTGATCGGACAGTGCTCGCAGTGGTTGGTGGGCGATGCGCCGGCATAGCGTCGGAAGCAGGAGAGTGATCGGCGCTGATCGCCTGGCGCACCGCGAACGCCTTCCGCCGGCGTACCGGTGGGAGAGGGGACCACGATGTCCAGCCCCAGACCGAGGAGGGGAGCGAGCGGCCAGCCCACCCCGGGCGTGCCGGAGGTCGCGCGCGTCGACACCGAGATCAACTCGAACGGGTCGGCCGGGCTGCCGGCGACCGCCCGCGTCCTGTTCGCTGTGGTCGACGCGAACGGCACGCTGATCCGTGGCCTCGGCGCCACGTCGGCCACCCGGCTCGCCGCCGGGATGTACCAGGTCGCCTTCGACCAGGACGTCGCCCGGGCGGCGTACGTCGGCACGGTGGGCCCGGCCACCGGCGGCGGGCTCGCCCAGCAGGGCGTGCTCACCGTGGCGCCCCGGGCCGGCATCGCCAACGCGGTCTTCGTCGAGACGCACGCCGCGAGCGGGCACGCGGACCGCCCGTTCCACCTGACCGTCCTCGCCTGATCGCGGCGCAACGAGCGCACGGCGCCGCACGACCGTCCGGTCGTAGCGTCGCCGCGCTCTGGCCGTCTCCCACCGTCGCAGCCGTACGGCGGTACGTCAGCGGGGACCTGGCTCGACCGGCCCAGCCCGCACCGGTCTTGTCGACGGCAGTTGCCCGTCCGGAGCGGATCCAAACCTGCCCGACGTGGGGAATTCCGCCATCTGTCACTCCCGGCGTGGCGCGCGCGCGAACGGGGTATGACCGGGCCATGGAGCATTTCACGATCGCGACCGTCGCCGAGAAGAGTCCCGACTTCCGCCGCGTGCTCTGGACCGGGGAGCACACGCAACTGGTCATCATGACCATCCCGCCGGGCGGCGAGATCGGTGAGGAGGTCCACGAGGGCATCGACCAGATCCTCACCTTCGTCAGCGGCACCGGCGAGGCGCGGGTGGCCGGGGAGAAGAAGGAGGTCGTCGCCGGCGACCTGGTGGTCGTGCCGTCCGGCACGAAGCACAACTTCGTCAACACCGGCCCGAACCCGCTTGTGCTCTACACCGTCTACGGGCCGCCGGAGCACGCCGACGGCGCGGTGCACCGGACGAAGGAGGAGGCGGACGCCGCCGAGGAGGCGGGCAAGGACGAGCCGCCGACGTCCTGACGCGCTCGTGTCTCGTGTCTCGTGTTAAGAAGGGGCCCCTCCTCTACCGGAAGCGTTAAGAAGGGGCCCCTCCTTACACCAGGTCGGGGGCGCGGCCAACGGCATGGCGATTGTCGCGCCGATGCCGGCCCGGGCCGCGTACGTCGCCCAGGCCGCCCCGGCGTTGCCGTTCGTCGGCATGGCGATCCGCTCGACGCCCAGCTCCCGGGCCCGGCTGACGCCGACCGCCGCGCCCCGGGCCTTGAACGACCCGGTCGGGGTCAGTCCCTCGTCCTTGACCATCAGATCCGTCACGCCGATCTCGTGGCCGTACGCCGGTGCGCGCCACAGTGGGGTCCAGCCCTCGCCGAGCGTGGTGACGAACCGGGGATCGGCCACCGGCAGCAGCTCCCGGTAGCGCCACAGGTCGGCCGGGCGGAGCCCGAACTGCTCCGGGGCCACCGTGGCGGCGACCGCGGCCAGGTCGTAGCGGGCCAGCAGCGGTGAGCCGCACCCGCACAGGTTCTGCAACGTGTCGGCGGCGTGTTCCAGGCCGCAGCGCGGGCACTCCAGGTGCGTCAGGTGCACGGTGGTCCTCAGCTCGCGTCGATGCTCAGCCAGTGCCGACTGCGCCGGCCCGGCTCGTACGGGGAGTCGAGGCGCTTCGCCACCACTCCCGGGAGCCCCTGCTCACGGGCGGCCCGCAGGGCGTCCGCGCCGACCCCCGGGAACCACGGCGGAGTCTGCCAGTGCGGGCCGGCGAGCGCCAGCGAGTCGAGCAGCTCGCGGCGTTGCGCGTACGGCACGTCCAGGCTGGTCACGCCTTCCAGCCAGAGCAGGTCGACGGCGAGGAACTGGCCGTCCCGCTTGCTGGGCGGCCTGACCCGGCCGGCCGGGTCGCTGCGCACCAGCACGCCGTCCAGCACCACCTCGGTGGGCGCCAACTCCTCGGCCATGGCCCGCAACCACGGGTACGCCGCGGTGATCTCCGCGTCGTCGCCGTCGAGCAGCCGCAGCCGGCCGCCGGAGACGTACGCCATCGCCCGCGTGCCCGCCCAGCGCGGCTCGTACCCCCAGGCGTCGGTGTCGCGCGGCAGCCGCCGGCCCTCGGCGGCGCGCATCGGACGGACCAGGTCGGGCATCGGTGTCCAGCCCGCGGGCGCCGGGTCGGTGCGGCGGACCATCCAGTCCCGGCCCCGGCCGCCGGTGGCGAACAGGACGTACCGCCCTTTCGTGCGCCGTCCGTCCAGCACCACGATCACCTCGTCGTCGCGCCACTTCTCCGCGCGGTAGGTGCCGGTGTCGTGGACCGTCATCCGCCCGCCGCCGTACTCCCCGGCGGGGATCTCGCCGTGGAACGTCAGGTATTCCATCGGGTGGTCCTCGGTGTGGACGGCGAGGTGGTTGCGGCCCGGGTCGCGGGGCAGGCCGCGTGGCACCGCCCAGGAGGCCAGCACGCCGTCGTGCTCCAGCCGCAGGTCCCAGTGCAGGCTGCGGGCGTGGTGCTGCTGGATGACGAAGCGGGGGGCGCGCCGCGCCTGTCGCTTCCGGCCGGGGGGCCGCTCGGGCACCGGTTCCGGGGTACGCGCGGCGTCCCGCTTGCGCCGGTACTCCTCCAGCCGGTCCGCCATTCCCGCATTCTCCGTCAGACCCGACCCACCTGCCGGCATGGCGGCGACGATCACGGGTAGAACCGTCGGCATGGACCTCGACCAGCCCACCCTGCCGCTCCCCGGTGACGTGCGGATCCCGCTTCTCGGCTTCGGCACCTGGCGGGCCACCGGCGAGGACGGTTATCAGGCCGTGCTGGCCGCGTTGGACGCCGGCTACCGGCACCTCGACACCGCCACGATGTACGGCAACGAGAAGGAGGTCGGGCGCGCGGTCGCGGAGAGCGGGCTGCGCCGGGAGGACCTCTTCATCACCACCAAGCTGCCGCCGGACCGGGTGGGCAGGGAGCGGGAGACCATCGAGGCGAGCCTCGCCGCGCTGGGTGTCGGGTACGTCGACCTGTGGCTTGTGCACTGGCCGCCGTCGGCGCCGGGGGACAGCATCCCGCTGTGGCGGGAGGTGCTCGCCGCCCGGGACGAGGACCTGGCCCGTGCCGTCGGGGTGAGCAACTACTCGATCGCGCAGCTCGACGAGCTGATCCAGGCCACCGAGGAGACGCCCGCGGTCAACCAGATCCGCTGGAGCCCGTCGCAGTACGACAGGCGTACGCACGTCGCCCACCGGGACCGGGGGGTGGCGCTTGAGGGCTACAGCCCGCTCGCGACGAGCGACCTGTCCGACCCGGTGCTGGTCCGCGTCGCCCAGGCGCACGACGTCTCGCCGGCCCAGGTGGTGCTGCGCTGGCACATCGACCACGAGATCGTGGTCATCCCGAAGTCGGTCACGCCGGAGCGGATCCGGGCCAACGCCGACGTGTTCGGGTTCTCGCTCACCGCCGAGGAGATGCGCGACATCGACGCCCTCGCCGGCTGAGCCGGCGTACGCGACGGGGCGCGGTCCGGTGCGGACCGCGCCCCGTGACGCGCCGCGGGTCAGCCCCGGGCGCAGGTGGTGCCGTTGAGGGTGAAGCTGCTCGGCGACGAGTAGCTGCCGTTCAGGTTCCCCTGGTAGCCGAAGCTGGTCGACGCGCCGGGGGACAGCGTGCCGTTGTAGTTGAGGTTCCGCGCGGTCACCGCCGAGCCGCTCTGCGTCACGGTGGCGTTCCACGAGCTGGTGATCGTCTGCCCGGAGGGCAGGTTGTAGTTCATCGTCCAGCCGTTGATGGTGCTGTTGCCGGTGTTCTTGACCGTCACGTCGGCGGTGAAGCCGCTGTTCCACGTGTTGGCCTTGTAGGTCACGGTGCAGGCGGCGTTGCCCGACGGCGGCGGCGTGGTCGGCCCGTTGGTGGGCGGTGGGTTGTTGCCGCCGAGGTTGACGCTCTGCGAGAACGAGGTGACCGCCAGCCCGACGCCGCCCTGCCACGGCTCGAAGCCGGCCTGGACGCTTGTCAGGTACCAGTCGTTGGTGATCGCGCCCCGGTTGCGGGTGTCGTTGATGAACGCCATCGCGTCGAAGCTGAAGCTGGAGACGGCGGACGGCGCCACGTACGAGATGACGTTGTTGGAGCCGTTGCTGCCCCGCCACACCTCCCAGTTCCGGCCGGCGATGTTGGTGTTGCCGACGGGGGAGCCGATGGGCTGGATCGAGCCCTGCCGGTTGAGCCAGATCATGATCTCCATCTGGTTCACGCCGTCCTTCTTGGGCGACGGGTCGAGCCAGATGTCGTACGCGGCGTCGTAGGTCGCGCCGCCGACGTAGTTGAAACTGATGCTGCTCGGCGCGCTGCTGATGTTCTTGACCTGGGCCGGCAGGTTCGTGCCGGGGGAGCAGTTGGTGTAGTGGCAGCCGAAGAAGATCGACGGGTAGGAGACCGGCGCGCCGTTCGTCGGCGCGGAGCCGTCCGCCCGGGTGATGGAGAAGCCGGACGAGGTGACGTTGATGCACTGCTGGGCGCTGGTGCCCCAGCGGTTGTTCTGGACCACGTACCGGCCGCCGACGGTGGTCGAGCCGTACTGCTCGCAGATCTGCGTGTCGGCGGAGGCACTGCCGCCGAGGGCGACGGCGACGACGGTGCCGGCGACCAGAAGACCGGCCGCGGCGAGGGCCCTGAGTGGACGCTTCATGATGCTCCTTGGGTCGGCGCGCGGGGGCGCCGGTCGGTCGGGGGATACGTGCGGGAGCGCTCCCATGGACCAGCATAGATTTACATGTTTGAAACTCTGCCGCAAATGAACCGGTTAAGATCAGGGGTTACGTTGCACGATCGGCGGGTCAACCAGGGCCGACCGGCACTTCCGCCGCCTGGTTGCGGCGAGTAGTGTCTTGCCTCCGACGCGTTCCGACCCCCTCCGGAGGCGTACCCCACGATGGGTGGTTCTCCCCTGCGCATCCTCGTCGTCGGCGCCGGCATCGCCGGCCTCGCCGTGGCCCGGGCGCTGCGCCTGGCGGGGTTCCGGCCGGACGTCACCGAGCGGCTGCCACCCACCGAACGCGTCGACACCGGCCTCTACCTCCCCGGCAACGCGGCCCGGGCGATGCGCCGGCTCGACCTGGACGGGCCGCTGCGACCGCTCGGGCAGGTGATCCACAGGCAGCGCTTCTTCGACGCCGACGGGGCGCCGCTGTGCGAGGTGGACCTGGACGCGCTCTGGGCCGGGGTGGGCGAATGCCGGGCCCTGCCCCGCGCCGAGCTGCACCGGGTGCTGCTCACCGGCGCCGGCGGCGCCGTCCGGCACGGCGCCGAGGTGAGCACCGTCGAGCCGCTGCCCGGCGGCGTCGCGGTCGGCTTCACCGACGGCACCGGCGGGGAGTACGACCTGGTCGTCGGCGCGGACGGGCCGCGCTCCGCGGTGCGCGCCCTGGCCGCCCTCGGCGGGCCGCCCCGCCCCGCCGGGCAGGTGATCTACCGCGCCGTCGTGCACGGCGGCCCACCGGTCGCCGACTGGACCGCGCTGCTCGGCCAGCGGGCCGGTTTCCTGATGGTGCCGCTCGGCGCCGGCCGGCTCTACTGCTATGCCGACGAGGCCGGCACCACCCTGCCGGCCGACCCGCTGGCCCGGATGCACGAGCTGTTCGACGGCTACGGCGGGCCGGTGCCCGAGGTGCTCGCCGCGCTGGAGACGGTGCACGTGGACCGCACCGAGGAGGTCGAGCTGGGACGCTGGTTCCACGGCCGGGTGCTGCTCGTCGGTGACGCCGCTCACGCCACCGCGCCGACCCTCTCGCAGGGGGCGGCGATGGCGTTGGAGGACGCCGTCGTGCTTGCCGAGTCGCTCAAGGCGGCCGGCAGCGTCGAGGCCGCGCTGATCGCGTACGAGAGTCGCCGCCGGCCGCGTACCCGCTGGGTGCGGGACCGGACCCGGGACCGCAACCGCACCCGCGACGTGCCGCCGGCGCTGCGCGATCCGTTGCTGCGCGGACGCGGCGGCCGGATCTTCGGAGAGCACTACCGGCTCCTCACCGGCCCGCCCTAGAAGGTCGAAGATCGTAGCCGCCCACCCCCGGGGGCGGGGTCACCTACCGGGGACTATCCTCCTTGCGGATGACGGCTGCGCCGATGACCAGCGCGCCGAGCGGGACAACCCAGAACCGGAGGCCACTCGTGACCACCGTCGCACCCAAGCCGGTCGTGACCCGGCCCTGGCCGGTCCGCGAGCCGGTCAAGGGGTCGGCCATCGCGCGGCTGCTGCGCACCACGGACGCGAAGCAGATCGGGATCATGTACATGGTCACCGCGTTCGCGTTCTTCATGATCGGTGGCCTGATGGCCCTGATCATGCGCGCCGAGTTGGCGCGACCGGGGCTGCAGTTCCTGTCGCCCGAGCAGTACAACCAGCTCTTCACCATGCACGGCACGATCATGCTGCTGTTCTTCGCGACGCCCATCGTGTTCGCCTTCGCGAACTACGTGGTGCCGCTCCAGATCGGCGCGCCGGACGTGTCGTTCCCCCGGCTCAACGCGTTCGCCTACTGGCTCTACCTCTTCGGTGGCACGCTTGCCGTGGCCGGCTTCATCAGCCCCGGTGGCGCGGCCGACTTCGGCTGGACGGCCTACACGCCGCTGAGCACCGCTGAGCACTCGCCGGGCGTCGGCGCCAACATGTGGGTGGTCGGCCTGGCCATCTCCGGTCTGGGCACCATCCTCGGCGCGGTCAACCTGATCACCACGATCCTGACCCTGCGCGCCCCCGGCATGACCATGTTCCGGATGCCGATCTTCACCTGGAACATGCTCGTCACCAGCCTGCTGGCGATCCTGGTCTTCCCGCTGCTGGCCGCCGCGCTGTTCGCGCTCGCCGCGGACCGCATCATCGGCGCGCACGTGTACGACCCGGCCACCGGCGGGCCGATGCTGTGGCAGCACCTGTTCTGGTTCTTCGGGCACCCCGAGGTCTACATCGTGGCGCTGCCGTTCTTCGGCATCATCACCGAGATCATCCCGGTCTTCTCGCGCAAGCCGATCTTTGGCTACAAGGGCCTGGTCGCCGCCACCGTCGCCATCGCCGC
The DNA here is from genome assembly GCF_056150385.1 of Micromonospora marincola. Taxonomy (NCBI): domain Bacteria; kingdom Bacillati; phylum Actinomycetota; class Actinomycetes; order Micromonosporales; family Micromonosporaceae; genus Micromonospora; species Micromonospora marincola. Next base: position 574,212 of record NZ_JAXCFT010000001.1, read on the forward strand.
CCTGTCGATGAGCGTGTGGGCACACCACATGTTCGCCACCGGCCAGGTGCTGCTGCCGTTCTTCAGCTTCCTCAGCTATCTGATCGCCGTGCCCACCGGGATGAAGTTCTTCAACTGGATCGGCACCATGTGGCGGGGCCAGATCAGCTTCGAGACGCCGATGCTGTGGGCCATCGGCTTCCTGGTGACGTTCCTCTTCGGCGGCCTGACCGGTGTGCTGCTGGCCAGCCCGCCGATCGACTTCCACCTGCACGACTCCTACTTCGTGGTGGCGCACTTCCACTACGTGCTCTTCGGCACCATCGTGTTCGCCGTCTTCGCCGGCATCTACTTCTGGTTCCCGAAGATGACCGGCCGGATGCTCGACGAGCGGCTCGGCAAGATTCACTTCTGGCTGACCGTGATCGGCTTCCACACCACGTTCCTGGTGCAGCACTGGCTCGGCGCCGAGGGCATGCCCCGCCGGTACGCCGACTACCAGGCCGACGACGGCTTCACCCCGCTGAACATGGTCTCCACCATCGGCGCGTTCATCACCGGCATCTCGACCCTGCCGTTCATCTGGAACTGCTGGAAGTCGTACAAGACCGGCCCGGTGGTCGAGGTCGACGACCCCTGGGGCCACGGCAACTCGCTCGAGTGGGCCACGAGCTGCCCGCCGCCGCTGCGCAACTTCGACCGGATGCCGCGGATCCGCTCCGAGCGGCCGGCCTTCGACCTGAAGTTCCCCGAGCTGGCCGCCGGGCAGAGCGTGGCCGGCCCGCCCGAGGGCGGTGCCAAGCCGCTGAGCAGCGAGGTCAACGGTGGCGCCAGCTACCGGGAGGACACCGCGGGCAACCTCGACCAGCGCTGACACCGTTCCGCCCCGAACGACGCGACGGGCGCCGCACCCCTCCCGGGTCGCGGCGCCCGTAGTGTTCTCACCCCCGTTCTCACCCCCCAGGAGGGGCGGTCGCGCCGCCGATCTTGGACTTGTGGCACCTCCGATACCACCTCGAAACCGGCAAATCCTGGCACCACAAGTCCAAGATCGAAGAAACAACCGACCCGAACCTGCCCGCCTCCCCGGCGGCAACCGGGCGATCATGAGGTTGGCGGCGACATGTCGGAGGCGACCTTGCCGTCAACCTCATGATCGCGAGCTGGGGCCGGGGTGGGGTGGGGTGGTTAGCCGGGCGGGGCGTGGGTGGCGAGGAACTGGGCCAGCCGGTCGCGCAGGTCGACGTCGCCGCCCGTCTCCAGGACGACGAGGTTCACCCCGTGCGCGGCGGTGGGCGCGAGCACGAGTTGCCGGGTGGTGGTGCGCGGGGTGGCGTCGTGCAACTGGCGGGTCGACTTCGCGAAGCTCGTCTCCAGCTCCCCGACGCCGTAGAAGACCGGCACGGTGATCTTCGGGACGGCCGCGAGGGCGTCGGCGTCGCCATAGCCGGTCGGTGGGGAGAGCGCGACGACGGCGACCGGCGCGGGATCGAGGGTCGGCACGGCGGCCAGCACCGCGCTGCCGCCCATCGACCCGCCCGCCAGCACGATCCGGCTGGCCCCGTCCGCCCGTAGCGCGCCGGCTGCCGCCGCGACCTGCTGGGCCAATGTCACTCCGTGCGCTCGGGAGCCCTCGGAACCGGCGAAGTCGAAGGCGAGCACCCGGTAGCCGCGGTCGGCCAGCTCCCGCCCGTAGGGCAGCCACTGGCACACGTCACCGGCGGCCATGTGCGCCAGCACCACGCCGGTGGGGCCGGAACCGAGGAGGACGCCGCCCAGCTCGGCCTGGAGTTCGTCGCCGAACACGACCTGTCTGCCGCTGTCGGCCAACGCGGGACAGCCGACGCCGACGCCGAGCCCGGTCGGTCGGGGCGCCGGCGTGGCCTCGCCGCAGGCGGCCGACACCGCGACCAGGGCGAGTGCGACCAGGCGGAAAACGATGCGCGTCACGGCGTTCCTCCCGTCGATTTGGGAACGCTCCCATAGTCACTCACACCCCCCACCCACAGTGGTCCCACCCGCGCGTTCCGTGTCGAACCTGTAACCAGCCGCCCGGCGGAGCGGATCAGGGGGTGGCGGTTGCCAGGTCGGGGTCGGGGGTCGTCGTGGGCAGGGCGCGGCGGTGGCGTAGCTCGACCGGGAGCACCGCCAGGGCCACCAGGACGCCTATCGCTCCGGTCACCGCGAAGCCCCAGGCCGGGGCGGAGGCGTCGATCACCGCGCCGGCGAGCGGCGCGCCCAGGGCGATGCCGACGGTGACGGCGGAACCGTGCAGTCCCATGGCCATGCCACGGACGCCGGCCGGGACCAGTCGGCTTACCGCGTCCGCGGTGGACGCGATGGTGGGCGCGCAGAGCGCACCTGTCGGGATCAGCGCGAGGCAGAGCAGCCACCAGTGCGAACCGCCCAGGCCCACCGGGATCGTGGTGAGGCTCAGCGCCGCCATCAGCGCCAGCGGCGAGAACGAGCGGCGTACCGCGCCGTAGGCGAAGCCGCCCACCAGGGAGGCGACCGCCCAGGCGGCCAGCACCGCGCCGGTCCAGCCGACCTCGCCGCCGGCGCGGAGCACCGCCACCACTGCCACGTCGGTGCCGCCCAGCACCAGCGTGGCGGCCAAGCTGACCGCCAGCACGGCGAGCAGGCGCGGGGTGAGCCACTCCCGGCGGGGCACCGCGGCCGGCGCGCCGGCCGGCTCGTCGGCGGCCCGGGTCGGCGGATCCAGCAGCCAGAAGCAGACACCGGAGGCGACGATCCCGGCGCCGACCGCCCAGAGCGTGAGGCGTGGGTTGACGGCGGTGGCCAGGGCCACCGCGAGGGCGGGGCCGACCATGAACGACAGCTCCACCGACATCGAGTCCAGCGCGTACGCCGGGCGGCGCTGCTCCGCCGGGACCAGTGCGGCGATCGACTGGCGGACCACCGAGAAGACCGGCAGGGCGAGCAACCCGGCCAGGAACGCGGTGGGCAGCAGCACCGGGTAGGACAGGGCGGGCGCGGCGGCCCAGAACACGCTCTCGGCGACCGTGGTGAGCAGCAGCACCGGACGCAGCCCCCGGCGGTCGACAAGCCGGCCCAGCAGCGGGGCGCCGAGCGCGACGCCGACGGTCGCGGCGGCGCCGACCAGGCCGGCGGCGCCGTAGCCCCGCCCCAGGTCGAGCACCACGTAGAAGGTGAGCGTCACCCCGACCGCAGTCAGCGGGATGCGGGCCAGCACCGACACCAGCAGCAGCGACCGCAGGCCGGGCAGGGCGAGCGCCTCCCGGTAGGGCTTCAGGTTCACGACGCCGTACCTCCCGCGCCATCCTGGGCGTCGGGTACGACAGTCGCAAGCGATTAGCCGGTCAAGCGGCCCTGATCACAGGCTCACCCACCATGGTCACCCCGGCGCCGTCGAGCGCACGCAGCGCCACGTCGAGCGTGGCCGGCGCGACGGCGGCGGTCAGGTCGAGCAGCACGGTGGTGCGGAAGCCCTCCCGCGCGGCGTCAAGCGCGGTCGCGCGGATGCAGTGGTCGGTGGCGATGCCGACCACGTCGACCCGGTCCACGTGGTGGCGGCGCAGCCAGTCGGCCAGGCCCTCGCCGTCGGGCGCGTGCCCCTCGAAACCGGAGTACGCCGCCGCGTGCTCGCCCTTGTGGAACACCGCCTCCACCCGGCCGGTCTCCAGCTCGGGGTGGAACTCGGAGCCGGACGTGCCGACCACGCAGTGCCGGGGCCAGGAGTCGACGAAGTCCGGCGGGTCGCCGAAGTGCGCGCCCGGGTCGATGTGGTAGTCCTTGGTCGCGACCACGTGGTCCCAGCGGCCCGGTTCGGCGGCGAGCAGCCGGGAGATGCCGCCGGCAACCCCGGCCCCGCCGCCGACCGCGAGGGAGCCGCCCTCGCAGAAGTCGTTCTGCACGTCCACGATGATCAGGGCGTTCGCCATCTGGTCGATCCTCCTCAGGTCGCGGGTACGACGGTCACCGGAACGGCCGGGTCGCCGCCGGAGAGCTTGAGCCCCTCCCACGGGATGGAGATCAGGCACTGCCGCAGGTGCTCCCGGGACTCATCCAGGGTGGGCAGCGACACCGGTTCGCCGGACACCACGTACGTGTGTTGGAGCAGCCTGTCGTTCGGCTGCCGGTCGGGCACGCCCTGCGGGACGATGATCTCCTCGGTGGCGGTGCCGGTGGGCTTGTGCCGGCGGACGGCCACCTTCCGGCCGCCGATGGTGGCCTTGTGCTCGGAGCGCTTGACCACCGGCCGCCCCTCCACCTCGACCAGCTTGTAGACCAGGCCGGCGGTGGGCGCGCCGGAGCCGGTCACCACGGCGGTGCCGGCGCCGTACATGTCCACCGGCTCGGCGGCGAGTGAGGCGATCGCGTACTCGTCCAGGTCGCCGGAGACGATGATCTTGGTTTCGGTGGCGCCGAGCGAGTCGAGCAGCTCGCGGGACTGCTGGGCGATCACCGCGAGATCACCGGAGTCGATCCGGACCGCCCGCAGCTCCGGGCCGGCCACCGCGATGGCGTTGCGGATGCCCTGGGCGATGTCGTACGTGTCGACAAGCAGCGTGGTGTCCTTGCCCAAGGTGGCCACCTGGGATGCGAACGCCGCCCGCTCGTCGTCGTGCAGCAGGGTGAACGCGTGCGCGGCGGTGCCCGCGGTCGGGATGCCGTAGCGCTGCCCGGCGGCCAGGTTCGAGGTGAACCGGAACCCGGCCAGGTACGCCGACCGCGCGGCGGCCACCGCGGCCTCCTCGTGCGCCCGGCGGGACCCCATCTCGATGAGCGCGCGGCCCCGGGCGGCGGTGACCATCCGGGCCGCCGCCGCGGCGATCGCGCTGTCGTGGTTGAGCACCGACAGCACGAGCGTCTCCAGCACCACGCACTCGGCGAACGTGCCCGACACGGTGAGGATCGGCGAGCCGGGGAAGAACAGCTCGCCCTCGGCGTAGCCGTCGACGTCACCGGTGAAGCGGTAGTCGGCGAGCCACCGCGCGGCCCGCTCGTCGACCACCCCGGTGCGGCGGAGGAAGTCGATCTCGGCCGGGTCGAACCGGAAGCCGCGGATCATCTCGATCAGCCGGCCGGTGCCGGCGACCACCCCGTACCGGCGGCCGGCCGGCAGCCGCCGGCTGAACACCTCGAACACGCAGCGCCGGTCGGCGGTGCCGTCCTGGAGTGCGGCGCTCACCATGGTCAGCTCGTATTGGTCGGTCAACAGCGCGGGGCGAAGGGTGCTCACCACTCCAGCCTAGAGTTCAGGCCGGAGCCGTGCCGTCGTGCCCCGGCATCGAGCGCAGCGCGGCCCGCAGCTCGCCGCGCCGGGTGACGCCGAGTTTGCTGTAGACGCGCTGCAGGTGGTTCTCCACGGTGCGGGCGGAGAGATAGAGCCGGGCGGCGATGGCGCGGCTTGTCAGCCCCTCGGCGGCGAGGTGGGCGATCTCCCACTCGCGGTCGCTGAGCGCGGGGCGGAGCAGCCGCAGCGCCGGCGTGGAGATCTCGTCGCAGCGGCGTAGCAGGTCGGCGAGGCGTTCCCGGGCCGGCCCGGCCGCGCCGGCCCGGGCGTCCCGCATCCGGTGCAGCGCCATGGCGGTCGCCTCGGCCGCGTAGACGACCAGCTCCCGGTCGGCGAAGCCGTCGGCCACCGCGAGCAGGTCGTCCGGGGAGCCGTGGAACGCGGCCTGGCCGTACCGGGCGACGAGCGGCGGCAGCACGCCGTCCACCTGCTCGGAAAGCTCGGCCAGGCGTTGCGCCACCGTGCGCCGGCCGCCGTCGGTGCAGGTCGGTCCCACCGGCGCGGCGGCCTGGTCGAACCGGACCAGGTCGAGCAGGACGAGCAGCTCGTGACCGGCGAGGCCGTCCTCGCGCAGCCGGTCGGCAAGCGCGCAGAGGTGCTTGGCGGCGCCGGGCACGTCGCCGGCCGCCGCCTGCGTCGCGCCCCGGGCCTGCTCCAGCCACGGATAGAGGACGGCCATCCCGGGCGCGTGCGTCCGGTCCGCCTCGGCCATCGCCTCGGCCGCGTGCTCCGCGTCCCCGCGCAGCGCCGCGGCCTGGGCGCGCTCGGCGTGGGCCAGGCCGGCGTAGACGCGGCTGGTGGCGAGCACCGCGCAGGCGCCCAGGCTGGTCTTGAGCGCGTCGCCGCCGCGCCCGCGCAGTCGCGCCGCGTACGCCTGGAGGATGGCCAGGTAGCCGGTGCCGAGCCGGAAGTCGCCGGCGCCGGCCAGGTCGGCGAACTCGTCGGCGACGATCGCGTCGATGCCGGCCAGGTCGCCGGAGAGCGCCAGCCGGGTGCCCCGGGCCAGTTCCATGGCGAGCTGGAGGTATGGCATGTCGGACCGCCAGCACGCCGCCTCGGCCTGCACCCGGGCGATCGCGGTCGCGCTGCGGTGGTATCGCCCCTGGGCGGCCTGCAGGTGGGCGAGGGTGCACCGGGCGAGTTCGCGGGCGGCCATCGGGGCGGCCGGACGGTCCAGCACCTCCTGGGCCAGCCGCACCGCGACGTCGACGTCCAGCCGGTGCAGCCGCATGATGGCCTCGAAGGCGCGCACCCGGGCCCGGTCCGCGGGGTCGGTCAGCTCCCCGGCGCGGGCGGCGATCTCCTCCACCGTGGACTCCCGGTTGAGCCCCCAGTAGCTGATCATGCCCCGGACGGTCAGCCAGCGGCTGCGGCGCCGGTCGTCGCGGATCTCCCCGGCGACCTGGTCGAGCACCCTGATCGCCTCCTCCGGCCGGTCGCCGAACATCAGGATGGTGGCCAGCAGCTCCGCCGCGTCCGTGCCGCCGCCGGCCTCGAGCGCGGCCCGGGCCAGCCGGGTGGCAAGCGGCACGTCGTACCGGCCGAACGCCTGCATCGCCGCGTCCAGCAGCAGCTCCACGTTCTGCGCCGTACCCGAGTCGAGCCGCCACACCGCGACCCGCAGCAGGTCGTCCCGACGGCGCTTGCCGACCTGTTCGAGCAGCCCGGCCAGGGTGGCCTGGAGCCGGCGGGTGCGGCTGACCGGGCAGTGCCGGCGCATCACCTCGCCGTAGAGCGGGTGGGCCAGGCGGACGTCGAGCCGCCTGTCGTCGCGGACCATGGCGATGAGCCCGCGCTCCTCGGCCACCTCCACGTCGGTCGGCTCGACCGCCCGCTCAAGCAGGTGCAGGCCCAGCGGCTCGCCGAAGGCGACCAGCTCCACCACCGCCCGGACCCCGGGGGTGAGCTGGCCGATCCGGGCGTCGATCAGGTCGGTGAGGCTGGGCGCCAGCTCCAGCCGGCCGGTCCACTTCCAGATCCCGTACGTGCGGCGCCACTCGCTCTCGGCGGCCAGCACCAGCTCGCGCAGCAGCAGCGGATTGCCGGCGGAGAGCCGGAACAGCCGGTCGGAGGAGCCGGCGTCGACCGGGCCACCGAGGATCGCGGCGAGCAGCCCGGTGGTCTCGCCACGGTCGAGCGGACCCAACTCGACCAGGTCGGCCAGGTCGTCGGTCCACAGGGCGCGGATCGGCAGCGGGATCTGCTCGCCGTTGCGCAGCGTCCCGATCACCCGGGCGTTCTCCGAGCGGGCGATCAGGTGCACAAGCGCCGCCGAGGGCGGGTCGAGCAGGTGCGCGTCGTCGATGGCCAGCACGATCGGGCGGCCGGCGGCCTGCTCCTGGAGCAGGTCCACGCCCCAGCGCAGGATCCCGGCGGGGGAGAGGCCCTGCGGCTGGATGGCGGGGAGCACCTGGACCAGCCCGCCGAAGGGCAGGGCGGCCGTGGTGGCGCTGGCGGCGACCGACCAGATCGCGTAGCGCTCGGGGGAGAGCGCCGCCACCCCCTCCCGCAGCAGGCGGCTCTTGCCGACGCCCGCGTCGCCGCTGAACAGCAGCCCTCGGCCGTCCCGGCCACCGATCGCCGACAACAGACGGTGGAGTTCATCCGTTCGGCCGACGAACTCCCACCTGCTCATCGACGCAGCATATCGATGGTGTTGCGTCCATGCGGGGACCGTCACGCAGGGAAGTTGAGTAATTCGCCCTCATTCGTGAGTAGCAGATGTGTTCGGTGTCGGATGCGCGACACCCGTACCCTTCGGACATCCCTGCCGGGGAAAATCCCCACGACCGGGCCCGATCCGGTCGCCTCACCGGGAGGCCGCCTGATGAAGCCGGGTCCACTCCCTTCGGTCGACGTGCCCGATCCGGGCGGGCGCGCCGACCCACCGCGGTGCGTTCCGCTGCCCACCCGGCCCGGCCGGACCGAACCCGGGCCGGGCGAGCCGCTCACCGTCGTCGTGGCCGGCCCGACCGGCGCGGGCCGGCGTGAGCTGATCGCCGGCCTGCTCGGCACGCCGGCCGGGACCCTGGTCGTGCCGAGCGGCAGCCACCTGCTGGTCAACCACGCCACCGTCGCCACCCGGGCGGCGTACGTGCCGGGCTACCGCCAGCCGCACGCCTACAGCCCCGACCCGCTCGCCGTTGGCCCCGCGCTGGCCCGACCGCCGCGCCGGGTCGAGCTGAGCCTGCCCGAGGAGCTGCTGCGGCACTTCGCGGTGCTCGACGCGCCGGACACCACAGCCCTCGGTGTCGCAGGTGGCCGGGTGCTGCGGGACGCCGTGGGTCGGGCCGGGGCGTTGCTCTTCGTGATCTCCGCCGACCAGACTTTCAGCGCGGCCGAGCTGCACCTGCTGGCCGAGGTGGCGCGCGCCCGGGTCACGGTGTTCTTCGCCGTCACCCCGGGGGGCACTGACTGGGGGACGCCGGCGGACGGCGGGACGGCGTCCGTCCGGCTCGGTCCCGCCGGCCGGCTCGACCCGGTGGTGGTCTCCATCGCGGCCCACCGCGCGGCGCTGCTGGCCGCGGTGCCCGCGCTCGCGGCGGCCCAGTGGTTCCCGGCCCGCCGGGCCGAACTGCCGAACCTCCGCCGGGCGCTCGTCGGGTGGGCCGCGGACGAAGGGCTGCGCCGGGCCGGCGCCCGACCGCCGGAGCCGCCCGGCGCGCACGGCCGGGTGCCGGTGCTGGCCGGGGTCGACCCGGCCGACCTGGCCGACCGGCTCGACCGCCAAACCCGCTCCTGCGCCCAGCGGATCCGCCAGCACCTCGCGCTGGAGTTGGCGAACATCCACCTCCGGGTGGTGCAGGAGATCGTCTTCGGGGTCGGTTGCGCCGGCCTGCCGCAGTTGCTCGACCGCGAGCTGGAAGCGTTGTCGATGCTCGCCACCGCGCAGTGCGACGAGGCGGTCCGGAGCATCGTCGACGCCGCCGCCGCCCGCACGTTCGGCGCCCCGCTCGCCGAGGGCGTCCGCCGGCGGATCATCCAGGCCGTGCGCCTGGGCCTGGCCGAACACCCGGGCGGCCGGGAACTGGACCGGGTGCTCCTGGTCACCAGCACGGCCGGGGTGGCCGGGCTGGCCGGCGCCGGGGCGCTGGACGCGCTTGCCGGCCTGCCCGGCGCGGAGCGCGACGAGGTGCTCCCGCCGATCGGCGTGGCGCTCAACGGCGGCTGCTGGCAGCACTGGCGGGCGCCCGGCAACGACGACCCGAGCGTCGCCCGGTCCTGGGCCCAGCGCGCCCTGCGGGAGGTCGAACTCGACCTGTCCCGCGAGGTGTCCCGCCGCTTCGAGGTGATCCGTCTGTCGCTTGGCGCGGTGCTCGCCGATGCTGTCGACCACGGCATCCTGCTCGCCTGAGCCGGGGGCAGCCGCGCCCGGTTCCGACCCGGCGTCCCCGGTCCCGGCGGACGATCCCGACCGCCGCGCCGTTCCGGTTCATCGGTTCCCCGGATCCGGTGGCACGATGGGGGGCATGGCGGCTCCACAGGTTGCGCCGGTCGAGACGCCGGACACCGACGAGGTGCCGGTCTCCGACCGGCCATGGGTGACGATCGTCTGGGACGATCCGGTCAACCTGATGACGTACGTGACCTGGGTGTTCCAGAAGCTCTTCGGATACAGCCGGGAGAAGGCGGAGCGGCTCATGTTGGACGTGCACCACAAGGGCAAGGCGGTGGTCTCCAGCGGGGCCCGGGAGCGGATGGAGCACGACGCGGCGCAACTGCACGCGTACGGGCTGTGGGCGACGGTGGAACGCTCATGAGCATGTTCCGCCGCCGGGGCGACCGCTACGTGGCCAGTTTCGCCGTCGACGAGGTGCGGGTGCTGCGCAAGGTCGCCTCCGAGGTGGTCGGCCTGCTCACCGACGGGTTCGACCACGGCGACCCGGTGGTCGGCCGGCTTTTCCCCGAGGTCTACCCGGACGACGACGCCGGCACCGCCGAGTTCCGCCGCTACACCGAGGGTGACCTGAAGACCGCGAAGATCGACCAGGCCGGCGCGATCCTCGCCGCGCTCCCCGACGGCGAAGCCGGCGGCGAGGTGCGGCTGGACGCGGAGGCGGCCGAGGCGTGGCTGCGGGCGCTCAACGACGCCCGGCTGGCGATGGGCGTCCGGCTGGAGATCAAGGACGGCACCGACCTGGGCGAGGAGCTCGACGACGCGGTCGCCGCCGACCCGGCTTCGTCCCGGGTGTTCCAACTGTCGGTCTACGCCTATCTCGGATATCTCCAGGAGTCCCTGCTCAACGCGCTCATCGACTGAGTGGTGACGGTCGCCACCTCGCCGCTCGCCGGGGCCAGGCGCTAGGCTTGGCGGCGTGCTGAGCATCGACCGGTCGATCATCGACGCGATCGTGGCCCACGCGCGTCGGGACCACCCGGACGAGGCGTGCGGCGTGGTCGCCGGCCCCGTCGGCAGTGACACCCCGACCCGGCACATCCCGATGGACAACGCCGCCCGTTCCATGACCTTCTACGAGTTCGACTCGATGGAGCACCTGCGGGTGTGGCGCGAGATGGACGACCGCGACGAGGAGCCGGTCGTGATCTACCACTCGCACACCGCGACGGAGGCATACCCGTCCCGCACGGACGTCTCCTTCGCCGGCGAGCCGGGCGCGCACTACCTCCTCGTCTCGACCCGCGAGCCCGACGCCGAGGAGATCCGCTCCTTCCGGATCGTCGACGGCGTGGTCACCGAGGAGCCGGTCGAGATCGCGGACGCCGCCGTGGACCCGCACGCAGTGCAGTCCTACATGTTCGGGCAGAGCCCGGCGACGGTCGACTACGAGTGTTCCGGCCGCTGACCCCCAGCACCGGCACACCCTCCCTTTCCGTCACCCGGCACGACCCTGAACGAGGAGCACGAGACACCATGGCCATCGAGGTTCGCATCCCCACCATCCTGCGCAGCTACACCGGCGGCGCGAAGGTCGTCGAGGGCAACGGCGACACGCTCGCCGACCTGCTCACCGACCTGGACTCCCGGCACGCTGGCCTGCGCGGACGCCTGGTCACCGAGGCCGGCGCGCTGCACCGGTTCGTCAACGTCTACGTCAACGACGAGGACGTCCGCTTCCTCGGCGCGCTCGACGCCAAGCTCAACGACGGCGACAGCGTGACCATCCTGCCCGCCGTGGCCGGCGGTGCGTTCGGCTTCGCCGCGGCAGCGGCGATCGCCTCGCACGCGGTCTCGGCGCGCGCCACCCTCGTCCGCTAAGGGGGTCGGCGTGGCGCGGTACGACAGCCTGCTCGACGCCTGCGGGGGCACGCCGCTCGTCGGCCTGCCCCGGCTCTCCCCGACGGTGCCGGACGGCGCGCCCCCGGTGCGGCTCTGGGCGAAGCTGGAGGACCGGAACCCGACCGGCAGCATCAAGGACCGCGCGGCCATGTTCATGGTCCGCGCGGCCGAGGAGGCCGGCCGGCTCCGTCCGGGCGACACCATCCTGGAGCCGACAAGCGGCAACACCGGCATCTCGCTGGCCATGGTGGCGAAGCTGCGCGGCTACCGGTTGGTCTGCGTGATGCCGGAGAACGTCTCCACCGAGCGGGTGCAACTGCTCCGGATGTACGGCGCGGAGATCATCTTCTCGCCGGCCGCAGGCGGCTCGAACCAGGCCGTCGCCACCGCGAAGCAGATCGCCGCCGAGCACCCGGACTGGGTGATGCTCTATCAGTACGGCAACGACGCGAACGCCCGCGCGCACTACGAGACGACCGGGCCGGAGCTGCTGCACGACCTGCCGGGCATCACCCACTTCGTGGCCGGGCTGGGCACCACGGGCACGCTTATGGGCACCGGTCGCTTCCTGCGGGAGAAGGTCGACGACATCCAGATCGTGGCGGCCGAGCCGCGGTACGGCGAGCTGGTCTACGGCCTGCGCAACATCGACGAGGGCTACGTGCCCGAGCTGTACGACGCCGGGGTGCTCTCCCGGCGCTTCTCGGTGGGCACCCGGGACGCCGTGCTGCGTACCCGGCAGCTCGTCGAGGTGGAGGGCATCTTCGCCGGCTTCTCCACCGGCGCGATCCTGCACGCCGCGCTTGCCGTGGCGCACGAGGCGGTCCGCGACGGCCGCCGCGCCGACGTGGCGTTCGTGGTCTGCGACGGCGGTTGGAAATACCTCTCCACCGGGGCGTACGGCGGCACGCTCGCGGACGCCGAGGACGCGCTCGACGGTCAACTCTGGGCGTAGGGGCGGCACGGGCCCGACGATGGTCCGGCCGGCGGGACGCCCGCCGGCCGGACCATCTCGATCTCCCCGTCCGGACGTGTATCGGTGTCACGTTGATGACAACTTCCGGTAGATGATTCTTGCCTGACCGGGCTGCCGGCTAGGCTGCGCAGCGTGGCGAGCGCGTCGATGATGATCAACGGCGGGGCGGCTGCCGACGCGTCGACTACCCACCGTGAGATCGAGGCAACCGGATGCGACTGACCGTCCTCGGCTGTGCGGGCAGCTTCCCGGGCCCCGAATCACCCTGCTCGGCCTACCTGCTCGAGGCGGAGGGGTTCCGCCTCCTGATCGACTTCGGTCCGGGGTCGCTCTCCACGCTCCAGCGTTACGCCGGGCTGCACGCCCCCGACGCCATCCTCCTCACCCACCTGCACTGCGACCACATGTTCGACGCGGTGAACTACGTGGTGGTGCGCCGGTACGCCCCGGACGGCCCCTACCCGCCGCTGCCGATGTACGCGCCCTCCGGCGCGCCGGACCGGCTGGCCACCGCGTACGGGCAGGAGGACACCACGGTCGAGGACGTCTACCAGTTCTACGGCCTCCAGCCGGGCACGTTCCCGATCGGCCCGTTCACCGTCACCGTCGATCGGATGAACCACCCGGTCGAGACGTACGGCGTGCGGTTGGAGCACGGTGGTCGGGTGCTCTGCTACTCCGCCGACACGGCACCCTGCGAGGCGCTGCTGCGCTTGGCCCAGGGCGCCGACGCCTTCCTCTGCGAGGCCAGCTACATGGACGGCGTGGACAATCCACCCGACCTGCACCTCACCGGTCGGGAGGCCGGCGAGGCGGCCACCAAGGCGGGCGTGGGCCGGCTGCTGCTCACCCATCTCGTCCCGGCCTGGGGCAGCGAGTCGCACACCGTGGAGTCGGCGGCCGGGGCGTACGCCGGGCCGATCGAGGTGGTCCGGGCCGGCGCCGGTTACGACGTCTGACGACGCGGTCGCGGGCCGGCGGGCACCGGAAGGCGGTGCCGCCGGCGCACCGCATAGGGTGCAGGCATGGCACGACCTGACGGGCGGCGGCCCGACCAACTCCGACCGGTGACCCTGACCCGCGGCTGGAGCACCCACCCGGAGGGCTCGGTGCTCGTCGAGTTCGGCGCGACGCGGGTGCTCTGCACGGCAAGCGTCACCGAGGGGGTGCCCCGCTGGCGCAAGGGCTCCGGGCTGGGCTGGGTGACCGCCGAGTACGCGATGCTGCCCCGGGCCACGAACACCCGCTCGGACCGGGAAAGCGTCCGGGGCAAGATCGGCGGTCGCACCCACGAGATATCCCGGCTGATCGGTCGCAGCCTGCGCGCCTGCGTCGACCTCAAGGCGCTCGGCGAGAACTCGGTCGTGCTCGACTGTGACGTGCTCCAGGCCGACGGCGGCACCCGCACCGCCGCCATCACCGGCGCGTACGTCGCCCTGTACGACGCGGTCACCTGGCTGGCCGAGCGCAAGTCGCTCACCGGCAGGGTGGAGAAGGTGATGCACCGCTCGGTGGCCGCGGTGAGCGTCGGCGTGATCGGCGGCGAGCCGATGCTCGACCTCTGCTACGCCGAGGACGTGACCGCCGAGGTGGACATGAACGTGGTCTGCACCGGGACGGGTGACTTCGTCGAGGTGCAGGGGACGGGCGAGGCCGGCGTCTTCGCCCGCGACCAGCTCGACGCCCTGCTCGACCTGGGCGTGGCGGGCTGCACGGACCTGGCCGACGCGCAGCGGAAGGCGCTCAACCTGTGACCGACAACAAGGTGCTCCTGGCCACCCGCAACCGCAAGAAGCTCGTCGAGTTGCAGCGGATCCTCGACGGCGCGCTCGGCGCACACCGGGTCGCCCTGCTCGGCCTCGACGACGTGGCGGAATACCCGGAGCTGCCGGAGACCGGCCTCACCTTCGGTGAGAACGCGCTGATCAAGGCGCGGGAGGGCTGCCGGCGCACCGGCCTGCCGACGATCGCCGACGACTCCGGCATCGCGGTGGACGCGCTCAACGGCATGCCCGGCGTGTTCAGCGCCCGCTGGTCCGGTTCGCACGGCGACGACCGGGCCAACCTCCAGCTCCTGCTGGACCAGGTGGGCGACGTGCCGGACGAGCACCGCGGCGCCGCGTTCGTGTGCACCGTGGCGTTGGTGCTGCCCGGCGGCAAGGAGCACCTGGTCGACGGCCGGCAGCCCGGGCGGCTGTTGCGCGCGCCGCGCGGCGACGGCGGCTTCGGCTACGACCCGATCTTCCTGGGCGACGGGCAGGACCGCACGAACGCCGAGTTGACGCCGGAGGAGAAGGACGCGGTGAGCCACCGCGGCAAGGCCCTGCGCGAGCTGGCCAAGCTGATCGCAAAGGTGCTCCCACCCACCCCCTGACCACCCGCCGTGCCCACCCGCCCGCCGTGCCCGGTCCGGCCCGGCCGCCCAGACGGCCGCAGATTCACGGAAAGCGTGGCTGTTCGCGCGTGGATAGCCACGCTTTCCGTGAATCAGCGCGGGGGCTCGGCGCGGGGGGCTCAGCGGAGGGGGCCTAGGTGGTGTTCGATGGCGGTGCGCAGGGTGGGGGCGGCGATGACGGCCCGCGCCGCCTCCATCAACGGGGCCAGGAAGACGTCCGGGCCGGGGGCGCCGATCGTGTCGCCGAGCGCGTCAAGCGCGGCCCGGCCGGCCGGGGACGGCTCCAGCGGCGCGCGGAGCTGGAGCCCGCGTACGGCCGCCAGCAGCTCCACCGCGAGCAGGCTGGTCAGGTTGTCCAGCACGGTGCGCAGCTTCTTGGTGGCCGCCCAGCCCATCGAGACGTGGTCCTCCTGCATGCCGCTTGTGGGCAGCGAGTCGACGGAGGCGGGCGCGGCCAGCCGGCGGTTCTCCGCCACGATGCCGGCCGCCGTGTACTGGGCGATCATCAGCCCGGAGTTCACCCCGGCGTCGGGGGAGAGGAACGCGGGCAGGTCCCGGTTGCGGGCGACGTCGAGCAGCCGGTCCACCCGCCGTTCGGCGATCGCGCCCACCTCGGCGGCGGCGATGGCCAGGTAGTCGGCGGCGAAGCCGAGCGGCGCGCCGTGGAAGTTGCCAGTCGACTCGACCCGCCCGTCCGGCAGCACCACCGGGTTGTCCACCACGGAGAGCAGCTCCCGGCCGGCCACCACCTCGACGAAGTCGAGCGTGTCCCGGGCCGCGCCGGCCACCTGCGGCGCGCAGCGCATCGAGTACGCGTCCTGCACCGCATGGGCCAGGTCGTCGCGGTGCGAGTCCATCACGCCCGAGCCCTGGAGCAGCAGGTGGATGTTCGCGGCCGAGGCGGCCTGACCGGGGTGCGGGCGGATGGCGTGCAGTTCGGGCAGGAACGGCCGCTCCGAGCCGAGCATCGCCTCGATCGCGAGCGCCGCGGTGACGTCGGCCATGGCGAACAGGTGCCGCGCGTCCCGGACCGCCAGCAGCAGCATGCCGAGCATGCCGTCGGTGCCGTTGATCAGCGCCAGCCCCTCCTTGGCGGCCAGCTCGATCGGCGTCAGCCCGGCCCGGCGCAGCGCCTCGGCGGCGTCGAGCCGTTCCCCGGCCGGGCCGAGCACCCAGCCCTCGCCGAGCAGCACGAGCGCGCAGTGCGCGAGCGGCGCCAGGTCGCCCGAGGCGCCGAGCGAGCCGTGTTCCGGCACCCACGGGGTGATCTCGTGGTTGAGCAGGTCGACGAGGGCCTCGGCGACGAGCGGGCGGACGCCGGAGCGGCCGAGCGCGAGCGAGCGTACCCGCAGCAGCATCATGGCGCGCACCACCTCGCGGGGCATCGGCGCGCCCACCCCGGCCGCGTGCGAGCGGATCAGCGCGTGCTGCAATTCGGCCCGCCGCTGCGGCGCGACGAACGTGTTGGCGAGCGCCCCGAACCCGGTCGAGACGCCGTACACCGGGCGGCCGGC
Organism: Micromonospora marincola; assembly: GCF_056150385.1. Classification (NCBI taxonomy): domain Bacteria; kingdom Bacillati; phylum Actinomycetota; class Actinomycetes; order Micromonosporales; family Micromonosporaceae; genus Micromonospora; species Micromonospora marincola. The sequence continues at coordinate 590,592 of NZ_JAXCFT010000001.1, forward strand.
GGCCTCGATGCCGTCCACGATGGACCGGCTGGTGGCCATGGCCTCGACGGTGGCGGGGTCGAGCACGACCTTGGCGGTGCCGCGGGCGACCGCGAGCACATCGGCGGGGGAGACCCCGGTGGGCAGGATGGTGACGGTGGTCATCGCGGCACTCCGTTGTGCAGAACCTGGCGGATCAGTGGCACCCCCGGCCGGTAGGCCAGGTGCAGGTGGGTCGGGGCGTCGAGGATGACCAGGTCGGCCCGGGACCCGGGGGTCAGCCGGCCGACGTCGGTGCGGCGCAGCGCCGCCGCACCGCCTGCGGTCGCGGCCCACACCGCCTCCGCCGGGGTCATCCGCATCTCGCGTACGGCGAGCGCGACGCAGAACGGCATCGACGAGGTGTACGACGAGCCGGGGTTGCAGTCGGTCGCCAGCGCCACGGTCACGCCCGCGTCGAGCAGCCGGCGGGCGTCCGGGTAGGGCGACCGGGTGGAGAACTCGGCGCCTGGTAGCAGCGTGGCGACCGTGTTGGTTGGCGGCCCGGAGAGCCACTCGATGGTCGTCGAGCCGGCGAGCGCGTCCACGTCGGCGTCGGACAGGTGGGTGCAGTGGTCCACGCTCGCCGCGCCCAACTCGACCCCGAGCCGCACGCCCGGCCCCGGACCGAGCTGGTTGGCGTGCAGCCGGACGCCCAACCCGGCGGCCTGCCCGCAGGCCAGGATCGCCCGGGCGTGGTCCACGTCGAACGCGCCACGCTCGCAGAACACGTCGATCCAGCGGGCGTACGGCGCGGCGGCGGCAAGCATCGGCCCGCAGACCAGGCCGACGTAGTCGTCCGGGCGGTCGGCGTACTCGGCGGGGACCACGTGCGCGCCGAGGAACGTGGTGTCGTCGGTGAACTCGCCGGCGATCCGCAGCGAGCGGGCCTCGTCGGCGACGGTCAGCCCGTACCCGCTCTTGATCTCGACAGTGGTGGTGCCCTGCCGCAGCATCTCGGTCCGCAGCCGGCCCACGGCGGCGCGCAGGTCGTGGTCGGAGGCGGCGCGGGTGGCGCCCACTGTGGTGCGGATGCCGCCGCCGGTGTAGGGCTCGCCGGCCATCCGGGCGGCGAACTCGGCCGCCCGGTCACCGGCGAAGACCAGGTGGGCGTGGCTGTCCACGAAGCCGGGCAGGACGGCCGCGCCGTCGGCGTCGATCCGCCTGTCGGCGGCGGGCGCGTAGCGGGCCGGGCCGACCCACGCCACCTGCCCGTCCTCGATCAGCAGGGCGGCGTCGCGCCGGACGCCAAGCGGGTCGCCGTTGCGGCCGTCGTTGGTGACCAGCTCGCCGATCCGGTCGACGAGCAGGCTGCCGATCATGAGGTGACCGCCGTGATCGCGTCCCGCAGCTCGGTGGGGACGTCGACGGTCAGGTGCCGGCCGTCGGCCACCACGGTCCGGCCGTCCACCACCACCTGCGTCACGTCGGCGGCGGAGGCGGCGAAGAACACGCCTACCGGCGGCATCCCGGCGGTGCGGGCGCTGTCCAGCCGTACCGTCACCAGGTCCGCCCGGTCGCCGACGGCGAGCCGGCCGGCGTTGCCCCAGCCGAGCGCGGCGTGGCCGGTGACTGTCGCGGCGGCGAGCAGCTCGGCGGCGCTGAAGTGCCCCCGTCTGCGGGTGCGCAGCCGTTCGTCCAGTTCCACCGCGCGGGCCTCCTCGAACAGGTCGACCACGGCGTGGCTGTCGCTGCCCAGGCTGATCGGGCTGCCCGCCTCGGCGATCCGCCGGGCCGGGCCGATCCCGTCGGCCAGGTCCCGCTCGGTGGTGGGGCAGAGGCAGACGCCGGTGCCGCTGTCGCCGAGCAGCGCGACGTCGGCGGCGGTCGGGTGGGTGGCGTGTACGGCGGTGGTGTGCCGGCCGAGCACGCCGTGCTCGGCAAGCAGCCGGGTCGGGGTGCACCCGTGCGTGGCCCGGCAGGCGTCGTTCTCGGCCGGCTGCTCGGAGAGGTGCACGTGCAGCGGCAGCCCGTGCCGGTCGGCCCAGCCGGCCACGGTGGCGAGCTGCCCGGCCGGCACCGCGCGCACCGAGTGCACCGCCGCGCCGCGCCGGACGTGCCCGTCGGCCGGGTCGAAGGCGTCGACCCGTTCCGCCCAGCGCAGCGCGTCGCCGTCGCCGAACCGGCGCTGCGGCCCGACCAGCTCCGCGCCGTCCACGTCCCCGGTCAGGTACGCGGCGTCCAGCAGGGTGAGCCGGATCCCGGCGTGCGCGGCGGCCTCCACGAGCGCGGCGGACATCGTGTTCGGGTCGTCGTAGGGCGTGCCGTCGGGGCCGTGGTGCAGGTAGTGGAACTCGCCCACGACGGTGATCCCGGCGAGCGCCATCTCCGCGTACGCGGCCCGGGCCAGCGCCAGGTAGGAGTCGGGGTCGAGGCGGGCGGCCACCGCGTACATCAGGTCCCGCCAGGACCAGAAGTCACCCCGGCCGTCGTGGGTGCGCCCGCGCAGCGCCCGGTGGAACGCGTGCGAGTGGGCGTTGGCCAGGCCGGGCAGCGTCAGGCCGGGCAGCCGGGTGGCGTCCACCCCCACGCCGGCGGCCGGCGGGCCGCCCCCGATCAGCGGCGTGACCGCGGTGAGCCGCCCGTCCGTCGCCTCGATCAGCACGTCCGGGGTGGGCTCGGCGTGGTCGGGCAGCCAGGCGTACTCGGCCAGCCAGCGGGTCAGCGGCATGCCAGCTCCTCAAGCACCCGGGCCAGGGCGGCCACCCCGGCCGCGCAGTCGGCGTCGGTGGCGGACTCGGCCGGGGAGTGCGACACCCCGGTCGGGTTGCGCACGAACAGCATCGCGGTCGGCAGGTGCGCCGCCAGCACCCCGGCGTCGTGCCCGGCCCCGGTCGGCAGCACCGGCGCGTCGAGCAGCGTCGCCAGCCGTCGCCCCAGACCGCCGTCGAACGCGACGAGCGGGGTCGCCGACTCCGGCGTGCAGGTGAGCGCGGTGCCGTCCCGGCCGGCCCGCTCGGTGGCCTTGGCGCGTACCGCCTCGACCAGACCGTACAGCGTCTCCGCCTCGGCGGCCCGCGCGTCCAGCCAACCGGTGACCCGGGACGGGATCGCGTTCGTCGCGTTCGGCTCCACCGACACCCGGCCCACGGTGGCGTGCGCGTCGCGCAGCCGGGCCTCCTTGTTCGCCGCGAGCACGGTGAACGCGTAGGTGAGCATCGGGTCGCGGCGGTCGGCCATCCGGGTCGTACCGGCGTGGTTGCCCTCGCCGGTGAAGTCGAACCGCCACCTGCCGTGCGGCCAGATCGCGGACGCCACCGCGACCGGCGCGTCCGCGTCGACGAGCGCGCGGCCCTGCTCGACGTGCAGCTCCACGAACGCCGCGAAGCGGCCGAGCAGGCCCGGGTCGGCGCCCGCCGGCCGCCCGCCCAACGCCTCGGCGAAGCTCACCCCGGCCTGGTCGCGCAACCCGGCCGCGCGCTCGGTGTCGATCTCGCCGGTGAGCAGCCTCGACCCCAGGCAGGGTACGCCGAACCGCGCGCCCTCCTCCTCCACGAACGCGGCCACCACGATCGGCCGGACCGGGGTCACCCGGGCGGCCCGCAGCTCGTCCACAGCGAGGAACGCGCCGACGACGCCGAGCGGCCCGTCGTACGCCCCGCCGTGCGGCACCGAGTCGAAGTGGCTGCCGGTGAGCACCGCGTCGCCGGCCGCCGGGTCGCCCCACCAGGCGAACAGGTTGCCGTTGCCGTCCTGCTGGACCGGCATACCGCGGGCGTCGGCCTGGTCGCGGAACCACTCCCGTAGCCGCAGCTCGGGCTCCGTGAGCGCGTAGCGCAGGTAACCGCCGCTGCCGCTGTCCCGCCCGACGCCGGCGATCTCGTCCCACAGCTTCCGGAACCTGTTAGGAAGGGGCCCTTCCAATGCAGAATGCGTTAACAAGGGGCCCCTCCTCACGCCTCGGCCATGGGGACGCGCACGCCGGTGCGGGCGGCGACCTCGCGGGCGTCGTCGTAGCCGGCGTCGACGTGCCGGATGACGCCCATCGCCGGGTCGTTGGTGAGCACCCGCTCGATCTTCTGCCCGGCAAGCGCGGTGCCGTCGGCCACGCAGACCTGACCGGCGTGGATGGACCGGCCGATGCCCACGCCGCCGCCGTGGTGGATGGACACCCAGGACGCCCCGCTCGCGGTGTTGACGAGCGCGTTGAGCAGCGGCCAGTCGGCGATCGCGTCGGAGCCGTCGGCCATCGCCTCGGTCTCCCGGTAGGGGCTGGCCACGCTGCCGCAGTCCAGGTGGTCCCGGCCGATCACCACCGGCGCGCTCAGCTCGCCCGAGGCGACCATCTCGTTGAACCGCACCCCGGCCTTGTCCCGCTCGCCGTAGCCGAGCCAGCAGATCCGCGCCGGCAGGCCCTGGAACGCCACCCGCTCGCCGGCCATCCGCATCCACCGGGCCAGGGATTCGTTCTCCGGGAACAGGTCGAGGATCGCCCGGTCGGTGGCGGCGATGTCGCGCGGGTCGCCGGAGAGCGCGGCCCAGCGGAACGGCCCCCGGCCCTCGCAGAACAGCGGCCGGATGTACGCCGGCACGAAGCCGGGGAAGTCGAACGCCCGCTCGTACCCGCCGAGGCGAGCCTCGCCGCGGATCGAGTTGCCGTAGTCGAAGACCTCCGCGCCCGCGTCGAGGAAACCGACCATCGCCTCCACGTGCTTCGCCATCGACGCCCGCGCCCGGTCGGTGAACTCGGCCGGCTTGGCCGCCGCGTAGTCCCGGGCGTCCGCCGGTTCCACGTCCTCGGGCAGGTAGGACAGCGGGTCGTGGGCGCTTGTCTGGTCGGTCACGATGTCGATCCCGACGCCGCGCGCCAGCAGCTCGGGGAAGACGGTGGCCGCGTTGCCCACCACTCCGACGCTCAGCGCCCGCCGGTCCCGCTTCGCGGCCAGCGCGCGGGCGACCGCGTCGTCGAGCGAGTCGGCGATCTCGTCGAGGTAGCGGTCGTGCGCCCGCCGCTCCAGCCGGGTGCGGTCCACGTCCACGATCAGGCAGACGCCGCCGTTCATGGTGACCGCGAGCGGCTGCGCCCCGCCCATCCCGCCGCAGCCGGCGGTGAGGGTCAACGTGCCGGCGAGGCTCCCGTCGAAGCGCTTCGCGGCGACCGCGGCGAACGTCTCGTAGGTGCCCTGGAGGATGCCCTGGGTGCCGATGTAGATCCAGGAACCGGCGGTCATCTGCCCGTACATGGTCAGGCCCAGCGACTCCAGCCGGCGGAACTCCGGCCAGGTGGCCCAGTCGCCGACCAGGTTGGAGTTGGCAAGCAGCACCCGCGGCGCCCACTCGTGCGTCCGCATCACCCCGACCGGCCGGCCGGACTGCACGAGCATCGTCTCGTCGTCGCGCAGCTCGGTGAGCGTCCGCACCAGCGCGTGGTAGGACGGCCAGTCCCGGGCCGCCCTCCCGGTGCCGCCGTAGACCACCAGGTCCTCGGGGCGCTCGGCCACCTCCGGGTCGAGGTTGTTCATGAGCATCCGCAGGGCGGCCTCCTGCGGCCACCCCTTCGCGGTGCGTACGGTGCCGCGGGCGGCGCGGACGGGCTTGTGCATCTCGTACTCCTCTCAGCCGAGGAACAACTGGCGGCGGGCGGCGGACGACTCGAACGCCTCGAGCCGGACCTGTGCCTCGGCTGGTGCGGCGTCGCAGATGGCCTGGAGCACCACCATGGCCAGGGTCATCGGTGCGGTGTGCAGGTCGAAGACGAGGTCGGTGCCGACGGCGGCGGGCAGCACCACGTCGGCGTGGTCGGTGGCCGGGCTGACCGGGGAGTCGGTGATCGCCACCACCGTCAGTCCGGCGTCGCGGGCTTCACGCAGCGCGCCGAGCATCTCCCGGGGGTAGCGGGGCAGCACGAACGCGAGCAGCGCGGTGGCGCCGGCCGCGACGGCCTGGTCGAGGCGGTCGGCGAGCAGGCTGCCCCCGTCGTCGAGGACCCGCACGTCCGGGTGCACCTTCGCGGCGAAGTACGCGAAGTACGCCGCAAGCGGCGCGGCGGCGCGCAGCCCGAGCACCGGCAACGGGCGGCTGGCCGCGAGGAGCATGCCCACCTCGGCGATCCGGTCGGCGTCGGCGAGTTGGGCGGCGAGCCGGTCGAGATTGTCCATCTCGGCGTGCACCGCCCGTTGCAGCGCGTTCCCGGCGGCGGCCGGCTCCGCGGCGCCTGGCGCGTTCAGCTCCCGCAGCCGGCGACGCAGCGCGGGATAGCCGTCGTGCCCGAGCGCCATGGCGAACCGGGTCACCGACGGTTGGCTGACGCCGGCCAGCTCGGCCACCTCGGCCGCGGACAGGTAGGCCGCCGCGCCGGCGTGCCGCACCAGGCAGTGCGCGATGCGCCGCTGGGTCGGGGTGAGCCGGACGCCGTGGAAGAGATCGAGCAGGCGATCGGCGCTGGATGCACCGCTTTCATTCACACGAAGACTCTATGCATGAAAACTTTCACCTGGCAAGGCTTGTCACTCCGGAATTGTTTTCCCTGCTGGGAGCGATACGCACGGCCTGGACAGGGAGTGAGCACCCTTTAACCGCTTGTGCGGGGTGGTGGGGATCTATAGCGTGCAACCTGTCTTGTCTCGCTTCCACGGGGGTTGCCGTGACTACACGGTCGATGCATGCTGCCCAAATCAGATCGAGTCCCGCCCAGAGCAGGCGACTCTCCGAGGCGCAGCGGGCAGGGCAGTGGCCGCTCGCCCAGGCGCTCGCCGGGTCTCGCGATCAGGTGGAGGCATTCCGCGCCGAGGGTCGGGCCGGATAAGCAGCGGAAGGCCGCGGCCGGTACCGCGGTGGGGGCGTCGAATGCGGCCCCCTTCCTATTCGCACAGGCTTATTCGAGAAAACGCCAACGGGTTGGCGACGGATCTCTCGACCGGTTGTTCCTGATTGAATGCCTGAGCGCATGCGAAAGTCACCCGTGGGTGTTCTTCCTGCGCCAACCAGATTGGAGCCGTGCATGAAAATGGCGCGTTGGGCCCTCGCGGCGACGGTGGCCGCCGCCGGTGCCGCGGTGGTCGTTCCGGCGACCATGTCCGCGGCGGCGGACACCCCGCCCTCCCTTGAGGAGGACTTCAATTACCCGGGCGCCGCCAAGATCCTGGCGGACCACGGGCTCAAGCTGTTCAAGGGTGACGGCCACATCGTGTGGATCGCGACCCGGTCGATGGACGACGCCCAGTGCGCCGTGGGAGAGATCCAGGTGGAGCAGTCGCTTGAGGTCTCCGGCCTCTTCCACTGCTTCAAGGTGCTGGGCTCGTCCGGCTATCTCACCCTGGAGGTCCCGGGGACCTTCGGCATTCGGGCCGGCGCCGAAACCGTCGAGGCGACGGCAAAACTCCCGACCGGGGACAAGAAGTTCACCATTCCGCCGAACCAGCCGGTGCCGATCGATCCGGGCGACGGCAGTAGCCCGCCGCCGGCGATCCTGGTCGAACTGCGGGTGAACTGACCGAACGAAACGAAAGATGGGCCGTCACTCATTGGCGACGGCCCATCTTTTCGTCCGACCAGCCCTTGTGGACGTCTTTGGCCGTCGATAGCATTCCGGCTGTCTTGTCTCGCTTCCACGGGGGTCGCTGTGACTACGAAGTCAATGCGTGCTGCTCTTTTCAGAAACCGTCGCCTGTTACCCGGCTGGGTGCGGCGCGTCGCCGTCGCGACGGCGGTGGTGCTTGTCGGATCGCTCATCCAGGCGGCGCCGGCGAGCGCCGAGGACGAGGAATATCCCTGGGATCCGGTGGTGGCCCGGGAGGTGCTCGTCACCTACGTGACCGAGGGCACCCCCTCGGTCAAGCGCGCCGCCGCGGAGATGCTGCTCGCCGACGACGCCGCGGTACGCGCGTTCCTCGAGGGCGGGGTGGACGAGGCACGGGCCGCCGACGCGCGGGCCGCGGCCGAGTCGCTCGCCTCGATGGACGGTCCCGCGGTGCGGGCCGGCGCCCTGCAGGCCCTGGCCGGATCGTCGGCTGACGTCCAGGCGTACGTCGAAGGGGGCTGGCGCGCGCCGTGGGCCTCGGACGAACGGGTGCGGGCGTACCGCCTGCTGGAGTCCGGCGGGCCGACGATGCGGTCCGCCGCGCAGAAGGCGCTCGACGGCACGCCGGAGCAACTCACCGAGTTCCTGGCCGAGGGGCGGGACGCGGCGGCGGTGGTGGACGACCGACTGGCGGCGACCCAGATGCTGACCGGCGGGGCCAATAACTCCGGTCCGGTGCTCAACACGGCAGCCGCCCAGGCGCTTCAGGGCTCGGCCGACGACCTGCGGGAGTTCATCACCGCCGGTCAGTTCGTCGCCCGCGCGCGGGACAAGGAACTGGCCTCCATCCGCAGCCTGACCGAGCAGGCGAAGCAGGCCAGCGAGACCACCGCCCGGGAGGCGCTCGCCGCGACGGAGGCCTCAACCCGGGCGGCGAACGCGGCCGAGGAGGCCAAGAAGCAGGCCAAGATCGCGGCGGACGAGACCGCCGCGGCGGGCGGGGCCGCGGCCAAGGCGTCGGCTGCCGCCGGCCGGGCCGCCGACGCGGCCGACGGTGCCGCCGACGCCGCCCAGGACGCGGTGAGCGCCTCGAACGCCGCCATGCGGGCGGCGCGGGTGGCGTCCGACGCCGCTCGGAAGGCGACCACCGCCGCATCCCTGACCGCGCAGGCCGCCGCGCGTGCGCAGCGGGCCGCGGCGGATGCCCGGACCGACGCGGGCAAGGCCGCGGCGGCGCGGCAGGCCGCCCAGCAGGCCCGGGACGCGGCCCGCAAGGCACGCGAGCTGGACCAGGTACGAGCCCAGCGTGACCGTGCGCTGGCCCAGGCGAAGTCGGCGAGCACCGCGGCGAAGGGCGCGAGCGCCAACGCGGACGCGGCGGCGGCGGAGGCGCGGAAGGCGGCTGGCCAGGCTGGTGTTTCGGCGTCGGAGGCGAAGCGGGCGCGGGACGCGGCGGCGCGGGCGCAGGCGCAGGCCGCGGCGGCGTCACGGGCGGCGGATCGGGCGTATTCGTTGGCACTGGCGGCGGCGAAGGCCTCGGATGAGGCGTTCGAGTTCGCGCGGCGGGCGGCGGCGCATGCGGATGCGGCGGCGGATGCGGCGGAGGCTGCGGCTGCGGCGGCGGGTGACGCGGCGAAGGCGGCGGCGGAGTCGGCGAAGCACGCGGCGGCTGCGGTGCAGGCGGCGAACACGGCGGTGGAGGCGGCGAACAAGGCTGTCGAGCTGGAGCAGTTGGCGCGTGCGGAGGATGACGCGCGGTTGACGGAGTCCACCGAACAGGGTGTGTTGGCGGCGCAGGACGCGCTGGCGTTCGAGCAGGCGAAGAATGCCGCCGTCGGTGATGTGGTGGCGTGGAACCGGAAGTTGTTGTGGGACACCGCGGAGGAGGACCGGGTCGATCCGGCGACCCGTCAGCTGCTCACCGAGGCGACCGCGTCGGGTGTCACCACCGCGGTCATGCTCGACCGTGGCCGGCGGGCCGCGATCAACCTGTTGACCACCGGCGGTGAGCACACCAAGGCGTCGGCGTCGGAGGCGCTGACCGGCGGTGAGGTGGAGCTGCGGTCGTGGTTGACCGATGGTCGTCGGACCGCGGTGGGTCAGGACGATCGGGCGCGGGTGTGGCATCTGATCGACACGTTGCCGGAGGGGAACGAGAAGGCAGCGGCGCAGGCGGCGGTGGCCGGTGACGACGCGGCGGTGCAGGCGTTCCTGCGGACGCGGAACTACTCGGGCAAGTCGACGGCTGATCGGACGGCGATCTACCGGATTCTGGAGACGGCGGGGCCGACGGTGCGGTCCGCGGCGGAGCGGGCGCTGGCGGGGACGAACGCGGATCGGCACGAGTTCCTGCGCTCGGGGCAGTACCCGGCCCGTACCACGGATGAGCGGCTCGAGGTCTATCGGGCGATGGATGCCGGTGGGCCGCAGGTGAAGGCGGCCGGTCAGGTGGCTCTGGCGGGTCCGCCGTCGTACATCTCGTACTTCCTGACGGCGGGCCGCTACCAGGCGGCGCAGCGGGATCAGGAGCAGGTCGCGCATGTGTCGGCGGTGCAGACGTTGATCGCGGAGGCACAGCGGTACGCCCAGTCGGCGGTCTCGGACGCGGCCGAGGCGAACCGGGTCGCGGCGGTGGCGGCGGGTAAGGCGGCGGAGGCGAAGACGTACGCCGATCAGGCGAAGGCTTCGGCGGACAAGGCCGCGCAGTATGCCAACGACGCGAACACCTCGGCGGTCGCGGCGAAGAACTCCGCGGACCAGGCGGCCCAGTCGGCCACCACGGCACGCAACGCCGCGAACTCCGCCCAGGCCAGCGCCAACCAGGCCGCCCAGTCCGCCGCCACGGCCGGCGCGGCGGCCAAGCGGGCCAGCCAGGACGCCGCGGGGGCCGCGCAGGCCGCCAAGGACGCCCGGCAGGCGGCGAAGCAGGCCGGCGCCGACGCCGCCGCCGCGAACCAGGCGGCCAGGGAAGCGGAGCAGATCTACAACACCAAGCTGAAGGAGTGGGAGGCCGCCCAACGCAACACCGCGCCGGGCAGCGCCTGGGACGGCAACGGTACGGCGTTGGAGCAGCACCGGACCTGGAGCTGCATGGTGCAGCCGTCCCAGCTCACCGCGGAGTGCGCGAAGGTCTACGTCGACTTCGCCGACGCGCTCGTCCGGCCCGGGAAGTGCACCACCGCCGGGCTGAACACCGGACCCGGCTGCGAGATGGTCGACGACATCAAGGAGTTCGTCAAGGACAACCCGGACCTGATCCTCGACGTCGTGCAGCTCGTTCTCGCGGTGTGTGGTCTGGTCCCGGCCTTCGGTGAGGCGTGCGACGGGGTGGACGCCGGCATCTCCTTCGCCCGGGGCGACTGGGTGGGCGGCGTGCTCTCCGGTCTCAGCGCGATCCCGATCGCCGGCTGGGTGCCGGCCGGGATCAACATGGGTCGGCTCGGGGACAAGTTCCGCGACGCGTGGCGGGTGTTCGACGAGCTCGCCAAGAAGTGCGACAACGTGCCGAACAGTTTCGCGCCGGGCACGAAGGTGCTGCTCGCCGACGGCAGTCGCAAGGCCATCGAGCGGCTGCGCGTGGGCGACGAGGTCCGGTCGGCGAACCCGCTCGTCGGCGTCTCGGCCACCGGCCGGGTGATCGAGACCATCACGGGCTCGGGCACCAAGGTACTGGCGAAGGTCACCATCGACGTCGACGGCGACCGGGGTGCCGCGACCGAGACGCTCACGGCCACCTGGAACCACCCGTTCTGGACCACCGACGCCAACGCCTGGGTCAAGGCCGGCGAGCTGAGGCGGGGTCAGTCGCTGCTCACCGCGGACGGGCGTCACGTCGAGGTCGAGAAGGTCGAGACCCGCACCGAGCGGACCACCGTCTACAACCTGAACGTCGCGGATCTGCACACCTACTACGTCTACGCCGGCAACGTCCCGGTGCTCGCCCACAACTGCGGCAAGATCGATCTCGATCACGGGGTCGCGGGCGCACACCCCAAGGACCACGTGGGGAAGACCGACAACGAGATCATGACGCGCGCCGAGACGGACCCGAAGATCAAGGGCGTGGCGTCCACTCTCAACGGGGACACCTACCAGCAGACCGTGGACGCGGTCGTCGCCGGCAATCTCGACAAGATCAACCGGTGGGCGGCGAAGTCGCAGGTCGGCGCGGAGACCGAATACACCAAGCGGTTCAGTTACCCTGTGGGCCGGGTCGCGAAGAAGGGTGAGGGCACGGCCAAGGACGCGTACACGGTCACGCTGATCCTCAAGCGGATCGACAAGGGATACCAGGGGCACAAGGGCGCCTGGGTGGTGAAGACCATCAAGGCGTACTGACCGTAGCGGACAAGGTGGGGGTCTGATCTCCGTGCGCGAGTGGGACGCGGCACCTGAGGCGGTCGCAAGTGACGTCGTGGCGTCGCTCGGCCGTTGCGACCGGGAGTTGGGCGACTTCGCGACCGGCGTCAAGCTCGACTACGACTTCGGGCCGGACAGCGACCTCTACCCCCACCTGATCCTCAGCGCCGAGCAGGGCGGGGTGCAGCAGGCGGACATCCGCAAGACGATCCGGATGCCGATCTCGCTGCACCCCTTCCTGAGCAACGAGATCTCCATCCGCCTGACCCTCGGTTTCACGCCGTCCGCATGCGACGTGACATCGGTCATCGAGGCCCATCTCGACCAGCCGATGGGGACCTTCGGCGCAGGCTCGCACACCCTCCATCACCGAGTGTCCGAGGGCCTCCCGCTCGCGGAGGCGTTACGGGCCGCGGAGGAGCACATCCGCGACCTCTACCGGGTCGCGACATTCCCGGAGACGCTGGGCCTGCCACCGCGCGAATGAGCAGCGTGGGCGGACCAGCCGGCGAGCGTGCTCTCTGTATTATCCGCACGGCGGGTGAGCAGAGGAGTGGGGATGCAGCCGGAAGGTCCGTACAGGTTCACCGAGGTGCTGGGGGAGTGCCAGGTCGGCCGGGCCTGGGCGGCGCTCGACGGCCAGGACCGGCCGGTGACCGTGGCGACGCTCGACGGCGCCGCGGCCGGCGACCAGCGGTGGCGGGAGGCTTTCACCAACGCGGCGGACGTGCTGGCGCAGACGCCTGGTGGCCACCGCTACGTCAACGCCGACTTCGCCGCCGACCAGCCCTGGGTGGCGTACCCGTCGGAGGCCACGACCGCCGCCGAGCGGCTGTTCCGGTCGCTCGGCATGGACTACCAGCGCACCGCCACCGCCGACATCCTCCCGCCGCCACCGCCGGTCTCGGCGCCGCCGCAGCCCGTCTCCTCCCCACCGCAGTTGCCGTGGAGCCCGCAGCCGTGGGCGATGGCCCCCGCACAGCCGGTCTCCGGCGCGCCGTCGTCAGGTGTGCCGGTGTCGCCCGGCATGCCGGTGCCGGCCGCCCCGGCCCAGGCCACCGCCCCCGATCCGCTTGTGGCGACCGGCGGTCCCCGGATCACCCCGGTTCCGCGTCCGCCGCGTAACCGGACCGGCCTGTGGATCGGCGGCGTGGTCATGGCCGCGGTGCTGGCCGGCGGCGCCGGGCTGCTCGCCGGGCGCGCGCTCGCCGGTGACGGCGAGCCGGTCACCCCGTCGGCCAGCACCTCACCGGCGCTCTACGAGGCCACGCAGTACTCGTTGAACAAGGCGAAGTTCGACGCCGGCCTGATGCCGCTCGCCGAGCCCTGGCTCGACGAGGTCGGCGGTTGCGCGATCAACACGGAGAAGAGCGGCCCGGCGCTCGCCGACGGCGAGAAGCAGCACGTCTTCTGCCGTTACCTGGGCGTGTCGCTGCACTTCGCGGCCTACGAGTCGGCCGAGAAGAAGGAGGCCGCCCGCGCCTTCCGCCAGCAGATGGGCATCATCGGTCGCGCGCTCGCGCCCGGGATGCGGGAGGCCGCGCAGGTTACCGGCGGGACCAGCGACGCACCCGGCAGCTACGTCGAGTACGCCGGCAACGGCCAGGACGGGCGCCCGGTCTGCGGCATCTGGTGGGGCCGGGACGACAGCGTCGCCGCGATCTACATGGAGACGCCGTGCGGGGCCGGGCTCGGTGGCAACTGGGACGCCCTGCGCGACCTCTGGCACCGGCACAGCTGACGGCCCCGACACGGTTGACGGCCCCGGCGCAGCTAACGCAGCCGGGCGCCGTTCGGTGGCGGCACCAGGCAGACGTCGCTCCCCTTGGTGACACCGGCGACCAGGTCGAAGCGGACCACACGCGCCCCGCTGAACTGCCGCTCGGTGACCGCCACGCCACCGCCGCCGAGCCGGACGATGACGTCCCGGTTCGCCCCGTCCGCCCAGTCGGTGGCCTGGAAGAGCCAGATGCGGGACCGCCCGGCCAGCAGCGTCGACACCGTCCTTCCCGGGCAGCCGCCGGGGCCGGCCGCGACCACGTAGGCGTCCGCCGGCGGGCCGTACCAGGCCTGGGCGTTCCAGGAGACGGTGGTGGCGAGCACCAGGTCACCGGGGCGCCGCTGGGCGTCCAGGTGGCGTAGCGCGGTGCGGTAGTCGGCGGCGTTGGCACCGCCGCCCTGTGCGAAGGCCCGCGCCGGGTGCACCGTGGCCACCACGTCGGTGGCGAGCTGCGGGACCGCCAGCGCGAGCAGGAGCAGCGCCCCGACCGCCCACCGGACCCGGGCGGGCGGGCCGGGCCGGGCGACCGGCGGCGCGACGGCCAGGCTGGCCAGCAGCAGGCACGCCGGCACCGCGTAGAGCGCCAACCGGCCGTTGAACGGGTAGACCGACACGGCCGCCCCGGCCAGCCCGGCCGTCAGCGGCACGAGCAGGACCAGCACCGCCACGCCGGAGAGCCGGCGGCGGCCCACCACCGCGCCGAGGACCAGCAGCGGTACGACCACCCACGCCGACCAGGCCACGAACGGCACGGCGGCAAGGCTCCGGTAGGTCGCGGTGAGCCAGTCCACGGTGGCCGGCAGGTCGGTCAACGGATGCGCCGGATAGATCGACTTGCCGTGCCAGTAGGCGGCGAGCTGGGTGTCGTCCAGCCCCGGGGCCAGGAACAGGACGTACACCACGAGCACCACGACCGCCCAGGCCGGCGCGGGCGCGACGAACCGTCCCAGTTCCCGCCACCGGGACGCCCAGGTGCGGCCGGCGCGGGTGAGCGCCCGCGCGGCGAGCAGCGCGCCGAGCGCGCCGGCGACCGGGATGGACAGTGTGCTGAAGACGGCCGCGACCAGGGACACGGACCAGAACAGGGCCGCGCCGGCCCAGGTCGGGGCGCCCCGGCACAGCAGCAGGGCCAGCCCGACGAGCAGCGTGACGCAGAACGCCTCGGCGCTGTACTGCTTCAACTCGTTCGAGTAGCCGATCAGGAACGGGGCGACCGCGACGAGCAGCAGCGCCGCCAGGGCGGCAAGCGGCGGCAGGAGCCGCCGGCCGAGCCAGGCCACAAGCGGCAGCAGCGCCAGCCCGAACAGCAGCGGTACGAGCCGCAGCGCCCGCTCGCCGTCGCCGAGGTGGTCGAGCGCTAGCCGTTCCAGCCACAGCCAACCCGGCGGCGCGGACTGGCTGAACGCCAACGGCCGCAACAGGTCCAGGTGGCCGCGTTCCCGCAGGTTGTGCGCCACGTACAGCTCGTCGCTCCAGAAGCTGCGCGCGTACGCCCACTGCCGGATCCGCAGCCCGGCGCCGAGCGCGACGAGCAGGCCCGCGATCGGCCAGTAGGGAGACCGGCTCAGCCGCGTCACGGGCACGGCGAGACGCTATCAAAGCGCCGTTCGCGTTCAGGTCCCTCGCGCGACCGGACCGGCGCCGTCCGGCACCGGCGAACCGACCAGCCGGGCGGCCTCCAGGTGCCGGCGCTCCGGCCGCGGGAAGCCGACCAGGAACTCGGGGAACATGCCGAAGAAGGTCCGGGCGGAGCGCAGTTCCAGGCTGTGCGCCCGGGACCAGCGCACCGAGTTGGTCGCGCGCGCCCAGTGGTGCGTCCACCGCACGTCGCCGCGCACGGCGACCGGCCGGCCCCGCCGCCAGGCGCGCAGACCCAGCTCGTGGTCCTCGTAGTAGAGGAAGAACCGCTCGTTCCACCCGCCCAGCGCGGCGACGTCGGCGGTCCGGCCGGCGACCGCCGCGCCCATCACCCAGGCGACGTAGCGCGCCTCGCCCGGCGCGGCCACCATCCGGTACGAGGCGTGCAGCCGGGACAGCGGCCAGAGGTTCCGGTTGCCGAGCTTGGCGGTGGCGTACGGGAAGCCACGCCCGTTGGCCTGTGGCGCGCCGTCGGTGCCGAGCAGTTGCGGCGCGACCAGACCGCCGTGGACGTCCAGGTGCCGGGCCAGCACGGGCAGGTCGTCGGCGCGTACCTCCAGATCGGGGTTGGCGAACAGGACGTAGCGGCCGGTGGCCTCGCGCAGCGCCACGTTGTTCGCGCGGGAGAAGCCGACGTTCGCCGGCAGCCGGATGACCCGCGCGCCCAGCTCGGCGGCGACCTCGGCGGAGTCGTCCACGGAGGCGTTGTCGACCACCAGCCACTCGTACGGCTTCCGACGGCGCCAGCAGCGGCGCAGCGTCCCGGCCGAGTTGTAGGCGACCGTCACCACGGTCCACTGGTGTGCCGCCATCAGGCCCTCCGGACGGTCAGGTAGCCGCGCAGGGATGCGAAGCCGAAGCGCCTGCCGGTCCACTGCCGGCGGGCGGCGGGCGCCTCGACCAGCCCGCGTCCGACGCCGCGC
This sequence comes from Micromonospora marincola, assembly GCF_056150385.1. Classification (NCBI taxonomy): domain Bacteria; kingdom Bacillati; phylum Actinomycetota; class Actinomycetes; order Micromonosporales; family Micromonosporaceae; genus Micromonospora; species Micromonospora marincola. The sequence goes on from NZ_JAXCFT010000001.1 coordinate 606,769, forward strand.
AGGAACGGCCGCAGCAGCCCCTGCCGGATCCGCCGGGCGGCAAGCGCGACGTGCGCGAGCGCGAGGACCGGCAGCGCGACGAGCAGCAGCGGCCCGGTGAACGTGCGCGCCGCCACCAGCAGCCGGTTGCGGGCCAGCAGGAACGCCCGGAACGCGGACAACCGTTCGTCGCCGGACACGCTGTGCCCGCCGGCGTGCGGCAGCACCAGGTCGAGCCCGCGCGTGCGCAGGCCGGCGGCGTAGAGCCGGAACGCCAGGTCGGCGTCCTCGCCCCAGGCGAACAGGTGCTCCCAGAAGCCGTCGAACCGGCGGAACAGCGCGGTCGGGAACACCGCCGCCCCGCCGGACGGGCCGAGCGGGGCCCGGCCGACCGTGGCCGGCCGGTCGATGAAGAGCGAGAGCGGGTTGAGGTCGATGCCCACGTACTCGCCGCCGTGCATGGCCAGGCCCACCGCGATCGGGCTGTCCGGGTGCGCGGCGACGGCGGCGCAGATCCGGGCCAGCGCGTCGTCGGGTAGCCACACGTCCGGGTTGAGCAGCAGCACGTGGGACGTGCCGACGGTCGCCACGGCCCGGTTGCAGCCGGCCGCGAAGCCCGGGTTCGACGGGTCGGGCAGGTGGGCGTACCGGCCGGCGGGCAGGTGACCGGCGATGATCCGGGCGCACCCGTCGGCCGGCAGGTGGTCGGCGAAGACGAACCGGACCGGCAGGTCGCCCGCGGCGCGTAACCAGGTGGGCAGCGTCTCGGTCAGCATGCCGGCGGACCGGTAGAGCACGGTCACCACGGTCAGCCCGTCGAACGGCGTCCCGGTCACGTCGCGGTCCTCCCCAGCCGGTGCAGGACCACCAGGCCGGGCGCCAGGCTCAACCAGGTCGGATAGATCAGGGGATACAGCTCGTAGACGCCGAACAGCGCGAAGTAGACGACGAACGCCCGGGCCAGTTGCCCGGCCGGCGCGGCGGAGAACTCGAACCACCGTTCGGTCACGCCGACCGCCAGCCCGAGCACGGCCAGGAAGACCACCGCGCCGAGCGGCCCCCAGTCGAGCAGCGGGATGGCCACGAAGGTGGCGGTGTTCATCAGGTACGGCTGGCTGAGCTGGGAGGTCAACCCGTACAGGTCGGCCCGGCCGACGATCGGCTCGACCCGGGAGCCGAGGAACGTCAGCGAGTAGGTGCCGTACCGGGGATCCAGGTGCGCCCGCTGCGACCACACCCGCCCGAACGTCTCGGTCGAGGAACTCAACGACAGGTCGAGCGACCCGGCGCTGCTGGCGAGCGCGTTGCTGCCGTACCGGGCCCGGAACTCGGTCTCGAACGCGCCGGTGCCGGCCATGGTGCGCTGCCCGCCGAGGAACACCGCCGCGCCGAGCGCCACCGCGCCGATCAGCAGCACCACCGGCGTGCGTGCGGCCAGGAACGACGCGGCCCGGCCCCGGGTACGCCGCACCGACAGCGCCGCGATCAGCGCCGGCGCGATGCCGACGAGCACCGAGTTCTTGCTCGCGCCGAGCGCCGCGCCGACGGTGAAGACCGCGGTCAGCGCGTAGTAGAGCGGCAGCGCCGGCCGGCGTCCGGACAGCGCCCGCAGCAGCGAGACGGCCATGCCGAGTGTCCACGCCTCGGACAGCAGGCCGACGACCAGGTTGGACTGCTCGCGGAGCACCTGCCGGGCGGCGTCCGGGTTGTCGGCGAGCAGCGGCGGCAGGGTGCCGCGGAAGCGCACCGCCGCGGTCACCACCGCCACGCCGAGCAGCACGAACAGGTACGCCCGCAGACGCCGCTCGGACGGCCACGACAGCTCCGGCCGGGACCGCGCCGACGGCGACCGTACGGCGTCGCGCCGCTCGACCAGGCGCCGCCCGGCCACCCAGGCGAGCAGGAAGACGGTCACGTAACCGGCGAGCACCGGCAGCACCCCGCGACCCGCCCACGAGTCGTACGGGCCGGGCAGCACCCGCACGGCGAGCAGCGCGGCGGTCCAGACGGCGGCGCACGCGGCGAGCGCCCACATCCGGGCGCGGGCGGCGAGCAACGCGCCGACGGCGAGCGCGAGCGTGACCGCCGCCCCCGCGTCCCAGGTGGCCAGCAGCAGGGCCACGCCGAGCGCGAACGGGAGCCCGACCGACCAGAGTCGACGTTCAGCCGGCGTCACGGGTCACCGTCCGGTAGAGGTCGAGCCAGTTGTCCACGCAGCCGGCGAAGGAGTGCCGGGTCGCGTACCCCCGGGCCAGCTCGCGGCGGCGCTCGTCCCACGCCTGCGGGCGGGTGGCCGTGCGCACCGCGGCGGCCATCGCCTGCGGGGTCGGCTCCGCCCGGTACGCGAGCACGCCGTCGCCGGCGGCGGTGACCTCGGCCAGGCCACCCACCCCGGAGTGCACCACGGGCACGCCGAGCGACATCGCCTCCAGCGCGCTGCGCCCGAACGCCTCCACCCGGGACGGCACCAGCAGACAGTGGATCCGTTGCAGGAAGGGCGCCGCGTCCACCCGCCCGATCAGGTGCAGGTTCGGCCGCGCGTCGAGCGGCGTGTCGCCGGCGCCGGCGACCAGGAACTCGACGTCGGGAAGCGCCGCCGCGACGGCCGGCAGCAGGTCCGCGCCCTTCTCCCGTTCCAGCCGGCCGAGAAAGCCGACCCGGACCGGGTCGCCCGGCGCGGGAGCGGGCCGGTCGGCCGCCTCCGGCCAGATCGCCGGCAGCGGGTTCGGAATCACCCGCACGTCCCGCACCCGTCCGCGTACCCGCAGCTCGCGGGCCTCGAAGGCGGAGACCGCGACCGTCGCGTGCGGCCGGAGCCGGCGCAACATCAGGTCTGTGCCGATGTTCGCCTGCACGGCCGCCTTCGCCCGCAGCGACCCCGCCGCGTCGCGATACTGCCAGAGGCTGTTGTGCAGCGTCACCACGAGCGGCGTGCGCCGGCCGCGCACGCCCAGCCCGGCGCGGGCGTGCATGGCGGCGGAGAGCAGGTGCGCGCTCACCACGTCCGGCCGCAGCTCGTCGACGAGCGCCCGGATCCGCCGTGCGTAGCCGAGGTCGACCCGCCTGGCGGCGCCGAGCGGCAGCCACCGCACCCCCGCGGCCCGCAGCGCCGCCGCCACCTCGTCGTCGCCGGTGGCGGCGACCACGTCCACGCCCCGGTCGGCGAGCGCCGGCAGCATCTCGATCAGGAAGCGCTCGGCGCCGCCGAGCTGCCGCCGGCCGGACCCGCCCGTGGTGCAGACGAACAGCACCCTCATCGGGCGGCCATGCCTTCGAGCGCGCCCCGGGCGACCGCCCGGCGGGCGCCACCGCCCACCGCGGCCCGCGCCAGCACCCCGACGGTGTACGCGGAACAGGCGACCGTGCCACGCCATCCGGCCAGATCGCGGCTGGCCCGGATGAACTCCCGGGTCTGCCGGCGGGCGATCTCCTCCGCCGGCCACCGGCGCTTGGCGCTGGCGTCGTCCTCGTGCGTGACCACGGCGTCCGGCAGGTACGCCAGGCGCAGCCCCAGCCGGCGTACCGCCCAGCACAGCCGCAGATCCTCGGAGTAGAAGAAGGACGACTCGTCGACGCCGCCGATCCGCTCAAGCGTCTCCCGCCGGATCGCCACGAACGGCCCGGAGAGCCAGTCCCCCCGCTCCGGCGGCGCGACGATCCGCAGCCTCGGGACGACGAGGCTGAGCCCGGTGGCGTGCGCCACGCCGGCGCCCACGGTCAGGAACCGGCCGGCGGCGGTCCGGTCCACGCCGTCGACATCGAGCACCTTCGGGAAGGCGGCCCCCACCGCCGGGTCGTCGAGTTCCGCGGCCAGCCGCTCGACCGCGCCGGGGCGTACCACGATGTCGTTGTTGGACAGCACCACCCGCGAGCGTGTGCTGTGCCGGAAGCCGAGGTTCATGCCCCGGGCGTAGCCGAGGTTCGTCTCCGAGCGGACGTAGGTGGCGCCGGTCTCGGCGCACATGGCCCGCAGCGCGTCGGCGATGCCGGCGCCGCTGCCGTTGTCCACCACGACCGTCTCCGCTCCGGCCGGCAGGGACCTGACACACGCCCGGGTGCGCTCGAAGTCTTCCCAGGTCAACACCACGATTGAGACGTCCACCGCTAGGCCATCCGATTGACGAGGAGGGGCGTGGCCCGTCGCAGGCGCTGCCGGGTCCGGACCGCGTACACGAGGTAGGCGACCGAGGAGGCGACCGCGGCGCCGAACGCGCCGGCCCACGGGATGAGCAGAACGTACAGCACGACCGACACCGACATGGTGACCAGGGCCACGGCGGTGGTGGCCCGCTCGCCGGCGCGCTTGAGCAGCGCGGCGCTCCACGTCTTGCCGGCCGACAGCGCAAGCGTCCCGGGCAGCAGGAGCAGCCCGAAGACCCAGGCGTGCCGGTAGTCGGGGGAGAGCACGCCGAGCACCGCCAGGCCGGCCACGGCCAGCACGGCGATCGGCGTCGCGCCCTTGACCACCTCGCGGCCGTGGTCGCCGATGGCGTCCGGGTCACGCTCGGCCAGGATCCGCTGCGCCCGCACCACGGCGCCGGACTGCGCGAACTCCAGGGCCGCCACGGCCAGCGCGAAGACACCGAGTGGACCCGCGCCGGCGAACCGGGCCACCAGGACCTGGCTCAACCGGTACGTCAGCATCTGCGCGCACACCCCGACGTGCAGCCGGCCCACGGCGAGCAGGTCGGCACGGTACTCGCCGCGTCCGGCGGTCGCCGTCGGTACCGGCCCGAACCGCCGCGCCCAGACCAGCGCCGCCACCGCGAGCACGGTCGCGGTGGCGAGCTGCACGCCCAGCCACAGCTCGCTCCAGTCCCCGCCGTCGAGCCGGCGACCCGACCAGAGCAGCGCGTACCCGGCCACCAGCACGGCCCCGCCGGCGGCCCGCACGGCGTAGACGAACCAGAACCGGCGCAGCCGCAGCCCCAGCGAACCCGCCGTGTTGAAGACGGTGAGCGCGCATCCGGCCGCCACGCCGACCAGGTGGCTGCCCAGCCCGGCAAGCGTGGTCAGCAGCGCCGCCGCCAGCGCGGTGAGCCCGAGCGACACGGCGAGGATGCCGGCGATCCACAGTCGACCCCGGGACATGATCCACCCGGCCGGGCGGGACAGCAGGAACGTGTCGACGGAGAGACCGCCGAGCGCGGCGCCCACCGTGGCGCTCACCATGTTCGCGGCCAGTTCCCCCCGCTGAGCCGCCGGCAGGGTCACCGAGACCAGCGCGGCGAGCCCGGTCAGCCCGAGGGAGACGAGATAGAGACGCTCGGGGGAGACGAAGCGTCGTACCACGTCGTCCTCCCCCGAGATGCGATGTCGCCGGCCAGTTCTACCCGACCGGGGACGACCGCCGCAATCCGCCGACAGCCGGGTCCGCCGGCCGGCGACCGGCCGCCCGGTAGTCTGCCGCCTCATGGACCTTGCCCGCGTGCTCCGGCGTTCGTGGCCGATCGTGGTGGCGCTGGCGTTGCTCGGTGGCGTCGTCGCAGGCGTGCTCGCCGAGCGTCGCGCCCCCGTCTACCGGGCGCAGACCCGGCTGCTCGTCACGTTCGCGTCCGACGGGTCCGCCGCGCCGCAGCCCCCGCCGACCCGGGAGGAGGCCGACCAGCTCATGCAGCGGCGGGTGAAGACGTACGCCACCATGATGAACACGCCGCGGCTGACCCGCCCGGTGATCGACTCGCTGCGGCTGCCGTACCCGCCGGACGACCTGACCGACCGCGTCGTCGCGTGGTCCACCGTGGACACCCTGACCATCGACGTGGCCGTGACGGACCGGCGGGCCGACACCGCCGCGGCGATCGCCAACGCGCTCGCCGCCGAGCTGCAACGGATCGCCCGGCGCGACCTGCCGCCGGCCGGGCTGGGGCTCAAGGCCCACGTGGCGGTGGCGACGCCCGCAGCCGCGCCGGGGCGGCCGGAGCGGGTGTGGTGGCCGCCGTACGCCGCCGGTGGCGCGCTCGGCGGGCTCGCGATCGGCCTGTCCCTGGCCCTGGCCCGGGAGAACGGCCGGGCCGGTACGCCGATCGGCGCCGACGTCCGTGCGGTGTGGACGGCCATGGTGACGGCCGGCCGGCGCCGGCCGGTCGGGCCGGAACCGGCAGACGACGGGCCGGAACCGGCAGACGACGCGGCTCAGGACGACGGGCCGGAGCCGGCCGGCGACGCGGCTCAGGACGACGGGCGGGTGTCCCGTTCGGCGGTGAAGGAGCGGCAGGCGTCGTAGTCCGGCAGCAGGCCCGCCGCGCGCGCCTGCGCCAGGCTGGGCGCCGCCGCGTCCCGCGCGGAGAGCAGTGGCGTCGCCGCCGGCCAGTCGATGGCGAGATCGGGGTCGAGCGGGTGCACGGTGTGCTCGCCCGCCGGGCGGTAGGTGGTGGAACAGAGATAGCTGAGCGTGGCGTCGTCGGTCAGGGCACAGAAGCCGTGCCCCAGCCCCTCGGCGAGGTAGACGGCCCGCCTTTCGGTGTCGTCCAGGCGTACCGTCTCCCACCGGCCGTAGGTGGGTGAGCCGACCCGGACGTCCACCACCACGTCGAGCACGGCCCCCCGAACACATGTCACGTACTTCGCCTGGCCGGGCGGGACGTCGGCGAAGTGCACGCCGCGCACCACGCCGCGCGCGGACACCGAGAGGTTGCCCTGCGCCAGCTTCAGCGGGTGCCCGACCGCCTCGGCGAGCCGGTCGAACCGGTACCACTCGACGAACAGCCCGCGCGGGTCGCCGTGCGGCACCGGGGTGACCTCCCAGGCCCCCTCGATGCCCAGCGGCCTGATCTTCACGACGCGCTCCGGGGCGCCGGCGGCTCGGCCAGCAGGCCCAGCAGATAGCTGCCGTAGCCGCTGCGGGCCAGCGGAAGCGCCAGGCTCCGCAACCGCTCGTCGTCGATCAGCCCGGACCGCCAGACCACCTCCTCGACGCAGCCGATCTTCATGCCCTGGCGCTCCTCGATCACCCGAACGAACTCGGCGGCCTGCATCATCGAGGTGAACGTGCCGGTGTCCAGCCACGCGGTGCCCCGGTCGAGCACGGTCACGGTCAGCTCGCCCCACTCGCGGTAGGTCTCGTTCACCGCCGTGATCTCCAACTCGCCCCGGGCGCTCGGGGTGAGCTTGCGGGCGATCTCGACCACCCGGTTGTCGTAGAAGTAGAGGCCGGGCACCGCGTACCGGGAACGGGGACGGGCCGGCTTCTCCTCGATCGACAGCACCCGGCCGGCCGCGTCGAACTCGACCACGCCGTAGTCCGCCGGGTTGGCGACCGGGTAGGCGAAGACCCGCGCGCCGGCCCGGTCGCCGTGCCGCGCGAGCTGCGGGCCGAGTCCGACGCCGTGGAAGATGTTGTCGCCGAGGATCAGCGCGACCGACTCGCCGCCGATGAAGTCCGCGCCGAGCAGCAACGCCTGCGCGATGCCCTCCGGGCGGGCCTGCTCGGCGTACGCCAGGCGCAGCCCCCACTGGCTGCCGTCGCCGAGCAGCCGCTCGAACTGCGTGCGGTCCTCGGGTGTCGTGACGATCAGGATCTCCCGCACCCCGGCCATCACCAGCGTGGACAGCGGGTAGTAGACCATCGGCTTGTCGAACACCGGCATGAGCTGCTTGGAGACGGCCCGGGTGATCGGCCAGAGGCGCGACCCGGTGCCGCCGGCGAGAAGGATTCCACGCACTCGCGGAGACTACCGTCGCGTAAACTCCTCCACCCGTGAGGATCCTCGTCACCGGCGGCGCCGGCTTCATCGGGTCGGAGTACGTGCGGATGCTGCTGGGCCGCCCCGGCGGCGACGCGCCGTGGACGCCGGACACCCCGCCGACGGGCGTGACCGTGCTGGACAAGCTCACCTACTCCGGCAACCCGGCAAACCTCGACCCGGTGCGCGACGACGACCGGCTGCGTTTCGTGCACGGCGACATCGGCGACCCGGCGCTTCTCGACGTGGTGCTCCCCGGGCACGACGTGATCGTCCACTTCGCCGCCGAGTCGCACGTGGACCGGTCCATCACCGGCGCGGCCCCGTTCGTCACCACGAACGTGCTCGGCACCCAGACCCTGCTCGACGCCGCGCTGCGCCACCGCACCTGCCGGTTCGTGCACGTCTCCACCGACGAGGTGTACGGCTCGATCGACTCCGGCTCGTGGACGGAGAGTTGGCCGCTGGCCCCGAACTCCCCGTACTCGGCGTCGAAGGCCGGCTCCGACCTGCTGGCGCTCGCCTACCACCGCACCCACGGCCTGGACGTGGTGGTGACCCGCTGTTCCAACAACTACGGGCCGTACCAGTTCCCGGAGAAGGTGGTCCCGCTCTTCGTCACCAACCTGCTCGACGGCGGCACCGTGCCGCTCTACGGCGACGGCGGCAACATCCGGGACTGGCTGCACGTGCACGACCACTGCCGGGGCGTCGCGCTGGTGCAGGAGCGGGGGCGGGCCGGCGAGGTCTACCACATCGGCGGCGGCACCGAGCTTACCAACCGTGACCTCACCGGCCGGCTGCTGGCCGCCTGCGGCGCGAGCTGGGACCGGGTCGTGCCGGTCGCCGACCGCAAGGGCCACGACCGCCGCTACTCGCTGGACATCACCAAGATCAAAACCGAGTTGGGGTACGCCCCGAGCGTCGACCTGGACCGCGGCCTGGCCGAGACGGTGCGCTGGTATCGGGAGAACCGCGCCTGGTGGGAGCCGCTGAAGGCGGCACACGGATGAGCCGCCTGCTTGTCACAGGCGCCGGTGGGATGCTCGGGCGGGACCTGGTGGCGGTGCTGCGCGCCCGGACCGACAGGTCCGTCACCGCGGCCACCCGCGCCGACCTCGACGTCACCGACGCGGAGGCGGTGCGGGACGCCGTCGCCGGCCACGACGTGGTGGTCAACGCCGCGGCGTGGACCGACGTGGACGGCGCGGAGACCCACGAGCGGGACGCCACCGCGGTCAACGGGGACGCGGTCGCCCACCTGGCCCGGGCCTGCGCCGCGAGCGGCGCCCGACTTGTGCACGTCTCCACCGACTACGTGTTCGGCGGCGACGCCACCGGGCCGTACCCGGAGGACGCGCCGACCGGCCCGGTCAACGCGTACGGGCGGAGCAAGCTCGCCGGGGAACGGGCGGTGACCCGGCTGCTGCCCGAGACCGGGTACGTGGTGCGTACCGCCTGGCTGTACGGCGCCCACGGGCGCAACTTCGTCACCACCGTGCTGCGGCTGGCCGACGAACGCGACCGGATCGACGTGGTGGACGACCAGCGCGGGCAGCCGACCTGGTCGCTCCGGCTCGCCGAGCGGCTCGTCGCGCTCGCCGACGCGGCGCTCGCCGGCGACGCCGCCCCCGGCGTCTACCACGGCACCGCGGCCGGCGAGACGACCTGGTACGGCCTGGCCCGCGCGGTGTTCGCCGGGCGTGGCCTGGACCCCGACCGGGTCCGCCCGACCACGAGCGACCGCTTCCCGCGCCCGGCCCCACGCCCCCGGTACAGCGTGCTGGCCCACGGCCGGTGGGCCGCCGCGAAGCTGCCCCCGCCGCCGCCCTGGCAGGCCGACCTGGCCGAGTTCATCGACCGGCGCCCCGGAACACCTCCGTTACCGTCCGCAACACGATCTTGATGTCGAGCCAGAGCGACCAGTTCTCCACGTAGTAGTTGTCGAACCGCGCCCGGTCCGAGATCGGCGTGTCCCCCCGCAGGCCGCTCACCTGCGCGAGCCCGGTCAACCCCACGGGCACCCGGTGCCGCATCGCGTAGGTGGGGTATTCCACGGAGAACTTCTCCACGAAGTACGGGCGCTCCGGCCGCGGCCCCACCACGCTCATCTCACCGCGCAGGATGTTCCACAACTGGGGCAGCTCGTCGAGCGAGGTGCGACGCATGAACCGCCCGATCGGGCCGATCCGCCTGTCGTGCGCGATCGACCAGGTGGTCTGCGACTCGTGCTCGTCGGCCGGCCGCATCGAGCGGAACTTGACCACCCGGAACGGCCTGCCGTAGCGGCCGATCCGCTCCTGCCGGAAGAAGACCCCCCGACCGCCGTCGAGGAACGTGGCGACCGCGCAGAGCAGCAGCAACGGGCTCAACACGACAAGCGCCACCACGGCGAAGACCACGTCGGACGCGCGCTTGACCATCCACCGCGGCCCGCTCAACGTGGTGTCACCGATCTTCACGATCGGGATGGCCCCGATGTGGTCCGGGTGGCCGCCCTGCGACCGGGAGCCCCACAGGCGCGGCACCGCCCACAGGTCACACCGCGAGCTGGCCGGCCGGAGCAGCGCCTCCATCAGCTCGGACTCGGAGCAGTCCGGGTCCGCGATGACGAGCACCTCGCACTCCACGATCGTGACGAGCTTCTCCACGTCGGCGAGCGTGCCGATAAGCGGCAGCGAGCCGAGCTTCTGCCGCGACGGGACGTCCACCGCGCCCACGAAACGCAACCCGTACTGCGGGTAGCGCCGGAGCAGCCGGGCCAGCTCACCGCCGATCGGCCCGCCGCCGACCACTATCGCGTTGTGCTCCACCCAGCGACGCCTGCGGGCCAGCAGGACGATCCGGGTGTTCACCGCCCGCCCCACGACCACCAGGCCGGCGGAGAGCGCGACGCCCCGCATGAAGCCGCTGACGTAGAGCACCGAGTCGTGCCGCAGCGCCGCGATGATGGCCACCACCGCGCCGGAGGCCAGCAGCCGGCCGCCGAGGCTGGGCAGTTCGTCCAGGATGCTGATGTGCCGGCGCGGCCGGTAGAGCCCGCCGGTGGCGAAGAACCCCACCGTGAGCGCGGCGTTGAACAGCGTCCCGCGCCAGTAGGTCTGGGTCAGCAGCAGCGGGGCGAGCAGCGCCGCGACGTCGATCGGCGCCGTCACCATCCACGCCCGCAACCGGCGGGTACGCGTCGAGGCCCGGGATCCCGCGTACGGCAGCACCGTGGTCGTGTCCATGTTGCCGGTCATCGACGCGGCGCCTGTCGACGACGCGGCCGGATGCTCGAACGCCGGTAGGCGTGGCATGGTCGAACCTCCCCCGTGACGCCCCCTACTTCCCGCTGGCGGCGAGGATGTCGGGAACGGAGTCGCGGCGGACCGCCTGGAACAGCGTCCGGGCGCGGGCCGGATCCGGGAACACCACACTCTCGCTGCCGACCCGGCCGGTGCCCTTCACCGGGCAGGTGAAGAACGTCAGGTTGCCGCCGCGCAGCCCGCGCATCTCCATCGCCAGGTCCACCAGGGACAGTGACTTGTCGACCGCGACCGAACTGGACGTGGCCCGCACGAACGAGTTCAGCTTGGCCGGGTTGGTCAACACGCCGCCGGACGCCGCCCGGTCCAGGATCGCCTTGATCACCTGCTGCTGGTGCCGGATGCGGGCGAAGTCGCCGTCGGGGAAGGCGTGCCGCTCCCGCGCGTAGTCGAGCGCGGCGGCCCCGTCCATCCGCTGCGGGCCCGGCCGGAACGTGCGCGTGCCGATGAGCGAGTACTTCGTGGTGAAGCCCTTCTCCACGTCGATGTCGACGCCGCCGAGCGCGTCGATGATCTCCTTGAAGCCGGCGAAGTCGACCATCGCCACGTTGTCCACCCGTACGCCGCTGAACTTCTCCACGGTCTGCACCATCAGCGGCACCCCACCCCAGGCGTACGCGGCGTTGATCTTCGCGTCGCGACCACCGCGACCCTCCTTCGACCGCGGCACGGCGGTCCAGGTGTCCCGGGGGATCGAGATGAGCTGGGCGCTCGCCCGGTCCTTCGGCAGGTGGGTCAGGATGATGGTGTCGCTGCGGGAACCGCCGGTGCTCTCCGGATCGCGGGAGTCGCTGCCCAGAATCATGATGTTCATCGCGCCCCTGACCTCGACCTGCGGCCGGGACTCCTCGGGTACGCCGGTGAACGCGTCCACCCGGTCGATCGAGTTGTTGACCGACCGGTAGTAGAGGCCGCCGGCCAGCGCGCCGCCGCCGCCGAGCAGCACCAGCACGAGCAGCACGATCAGGGCGATCCGCCGGCCCCGGCGACGCCGTGGCGCCGGCTCCGCCGCCGGCCCGTCGGCCTCCACATCGGAGGTCTGCGCCGGAGCGTCGGGATCGGCGAGCGGGTGGCGATCGGACATGCCGAGGATGCTACTGATTCACGTTCCGGCGCGGGGACCCTCGTCCGGACGGACGACCCCGGCCAGCCGGTCGGCCCCTCCCGCCCCGGTGGGCCTTGTCCAGCGGCGGCCATCGGATCGACGATGGACGAAACCGTAACGTCGAGCCGAGGAGTCGAGATGCAGGTGATCCACCAGCCACGGGTGGCGTGGGACACGGCCCGGATGATCGGCGACGCCCTCGACGACGAGGCCCTGTTCGGCTGGCTCGACCACGAGATCGGCGCCCTGCTCGGCCCCGCCGACCGGGAGGCGCTCACCGAGAGCCGCGACCGGGTCCGCGGGGCCGGCGCCGCCCGGCTGCCGGTCGAAACCGGCCGCTGGCGGGTCCGGCTGGAGGACACGCTGCGTCAGCGCCCCGAACTCGCCGGTGAACTGGCCGGCCTCGCCGCCATCGCCCGCGCCCGCCGGTCTTAGCTTTCGCTTAGCCAGCTTGTCCGGGGCCTGGCGCTCCGGCAGCATCGGCTGGCGTGACCGACGGCAGCGCACCCCACCCACCGGCCCCCACCAGCGACGGGCCCCCGGAGAGCCACCGGATCCCGACCCGGACCCGCCGCCGGCTCGCCGCCGCCGGCCTAGCCACGCTCGCCGCCGTGGTCGCGGTGACCCTCGCGGTACGCGGCGGCGCCGCCCCCGCCTGCGCCGCCCCGCCCCGGGCCGCCCTCCCGCTCGCCGCCCCGCCGGCCGGCGGGGTCACGCACACCGGCAAGGCCACCTTCTACGACTCGAAGGGCGCGGGCGGCAACTGCTCCCGGCCCGCCGCGCCGGCCAACCGGCTCTACGTCGCGCTCGGCCCGAGCGAGTACGCGGCCGGCGCCTCCTGCGGCGGCTTCCTCGACGTCACCGGCCCACGCGGCAGCGTCCGGGTGCTCGTCATGGACCAGTGCCCGGAGTGCGCCGCCGGCCACCTCGACCTCTCCGCCGAGGCCTTCGCCCGGATCGCCGACCCGGTGCAGGGCGTGGTGAAGGTCAGCTACCGGGCCGTGGTGAACCCGTCGCTGCCCGGCCCGCTCACGTTCCGCCTCAAGGAAGGCTCGTCGCAGTGGTGGTTCGCCGTCCTGGTCGGTGACCACGGCAACCCGCTGCGCTCGGTCGAGGTCCGCCAGAACGGCTCGTGGCGCGCGGCGGACCGCCAGGACTTCAACTACTGGCTGATCCCGTCGGGCGCCGGCCTCGGGCCCTACTCGATCCGGGTCACCGACGTGTACGGCCACCGCGCGACCGCCACCGGCATCCGGATGCTCCCCGGCCAGGTGCAGCGGAGCACCACCCGGATGTACGGCGCCGGCGCGGCGACCACGGCCCGCTCGGCGAAGCCGTCCCGCTCCCCGTCGCCCCGCCCACGCCCCAGCACCAGCGCTTCGGCGTCCCCGTCCCCGTCCCCGTCCCCGTCCCCGTCCCCGTCCCGCCCCACCCTTGCGGAGACGGCGGCCCCCCTCGACGCCGTCGCCCCGATCCCCCCGTCCACGGTCCCCACCGCATGCGCCTGACCCACCCACGCCCCTCACCCTCCTCCACCTGCGGGGGCCGTGATCATGAAGTTGACGGCGATGTTGATCTCCACCGGTGCCGTCAACTTCATGATCACGGCATCGGAGGGGGTGCCGTCCGCCGATCTTGAACTTGTGGGAGGTCGAGCCACATGAGGATCTCGTCGCGGGAGTCGGTGGGGGAGAGACGCAGGGCGGCGGGGAGTCGGCCGATCTCGCGGTAGCCGAGGCGGCGGTAGAACCGGTCCAGGCCGAGGCCGTCGCGGACGGTCACGTGCAGCGCCTCCACGCCCATCGTCCGGGCGACCCGCTCGGCCTCACGCATCAGCGCCGCGCCATGCCCGCGCCCCTGGGTGTCGGGGTGCACCATGACGCGCTTGAGCACCCGCCAGTGCGACTTCAGGTGGAACCGGTTGTCGACGACGACGAGGACAGCGACGAGCCGGTCGCCCTCGTAGCCGGCGAGCAGCCGGTCCGGCCCGTCGGCGACCTCGGCGAGGGTCGACGCGGCGACCGGGTGCACCTCGCCCGCGGTCACCGGTGCGACGAAGCCGACCGCGCCGCCGGCGTTCGTCACGTCCACCCAGAGGTCAACGATCTGTTCGCGCAACTCGGTGGTGAGGTCGGGGTCGAGTACGAAGCGCAGGTCCACGCCCGCCATCCTGCGGGCGGCGACCCGGTCGCGACCCACGTTCGTGACGCGGCCGACACCGCTGATGGTGCGGGAGGGGGGTTTCGAACCCCCACGTCCTCTCGGACACAGGCTCCTAAGGCCTGCGCGTCTGCCGTTCCGCCACTCCCGCCGACCCGCTGAGTCTAGAGCGTCGCGCAGAGACGGTGTGCAGTCCGGCCGCTGCGGAGTGCGCGACGCCGTCGCCCTTGTTGCGGCCCGCGAAGGTGTCCGTCTGGCTGTGGCAGTTCGGGCAGAGGATCCGCAGGTTGGGCGGCCGGTTGTCGAGGAAGTCGCCGTTGATGTGATCGACGTGCAGGGTCAGCGGCCGGCCGCACCAGACCGGGCCGCAGTCGCACTCCTCACACCGCTCCGGCACACCGATGTCGCCCAGCGCCCACTTGAGGCGGGTGCCGGGAGTGCGCCGTGAGCCGACCGGCAGGCGCAGGAGCAGCTGCGAGGAGGAGGTGCGTCGCACACCGCGCCGCCCCTTGTTGTGCGCCTGCCTGGCGAAGTGCGACGTGTCGATGCCGAAGCGTTTGAGCTGCCGGCTGATGTGCGCGTGCGACCCGCCGCTGACCCGCACCCCGAGCAGCCGCATGACCTCGGTGACGTTGCGCGCCCGCGCGGCGGTCGCGGCCAGCAGTTCGGGCGAGTACTTGTAACGCACCACGTGCCGAAGGTAACGGCGGCCCCCGACAGGATCAGTCGAGCCCGAGGTCGCGGCGCAGCTTGGCGACGTGTCCGGTGGCCTTGACGTTGTAGAGCGCCCGCTCGATCTTGCCGTCGGGGTCGATCACGAATGTCGAGCGGATCACGCCGGTGACGGTGCGGCCGTACGACTGCTTCTCGCCGTACGCGCCGTACGCGGTAAGCACCGCCCGGTCCTCGTCGGCGACGAGCGGGAACGTGATCGCGTCCCGGTCGCGGAACTTCGCCAGCTTCGCGGGCTTGTCCGGCGAGATGCCCACCACCTCGTAGCCGGCGGACTGGAGCGAGGCGAGCGAGTCCCGGAAGTCGCATGCCTGCTTCGTGCAGCCGGGCGTCATGGCGGCCGGGTACGCGTACAGGATGACCTTGCGGCCGCGCAGGTCGGCCAGGGAGAGCGTCCCGCCGTCGTCGGTGGGGAGGGTGAACTCGGGGGCGGCGTCGCCGGGGCTGAGGCGGTCGGTCATGGCGGTGACGATACCGCCGCGCCTGCGGCGGTGGCCGGCGGCGACGCGCGGCCGACGGTGATCATTCCCATCCCTTGTTGCAAGGGATTGGCAACAACACCTGACGGGAAATAGGCTCGCCTCCGTGGAAACCCTGGCGATGCACATCTCCAACGGGATCATCGATGGTCCCGTGGCCGCGATCTTCGCGGCCCTCGCGCTCGCCGCGCTCACGTTCTGCGTGCTGCGTGGCCGGGCCGACCTCGACGACCGGCTGGCGCCGATGGCCGGCCTGGTGGCCGCGTTCATCTTCGCGGTGCAGATGCTCAACTTCCCGATCTTCACCGCCGGGGTCAGTGGTCACCTGCTCGGTGGCGCGCTCGCCGCGCTGCTCGTGGGTCCCTGGGTGGGCGCGCTCTGCGTGGCCGTGGTGCTCGTGGTGCAGGCCCTGGTCTTCGGCGACGGCGGGGTCGCGATGCTCGGCCTGAACATCACCAACATGGCGATCCTCGGCACCGCCGCCGCCTACCTGCTGATCGCGCTGCTGCTGCGGGTGCTGCCCCGCACCCCCGCCGGCCTGGCGGTCACCGCGTTCGTCTCCGCGCTCGTCAGCGTCGTGGTCGCGTCCCAGGGCTTCGTGCTCGAATACTGGCTGGGCGGCACCACCGACCTCGGCAGCAACCTCGGCGGGCTGGCCGGCACCATGGCCGTCGCCCACCTGCTGATCGGCATCGGCGAGGGCCTGATCACCGCGACCACCGTGGTCACCGTCGCGAAGGTCCGCCCCGACCTGGTCTACGCGCTGCGTGCCCTGAAGAAGCCGGCCGCGCCGGTTCCCGCCGTACCGGTCGCCGGAGGTGCCCGATGAGCAAGCGTTCCTGGCCGTTCCTCCTCGGTGGGCTGCTGGTCGCACTGGTGCTTGCCGGTGTGGTCAGCAACTACGCCTCGTCGCACCCGGACGGGCTGGACTCGTCCCTGCTCAAGGGCTGCACGGTGAACGCCGACGACGAGATCACCGGTGGGAGCTGCCCGGCCCAGCAGGCCAGGGACCACGAGCTGGCGGACAGCCCGCTTGCCGACTACGGCGTACGCGGGATCGGCAACGACTTCCTCTCCACCGGCCTGTCCGGGGTGCTCGGCGTGCTGCTCACGTTCGCGCTCGGCGGTGGCCTGTTCTGGCTGGCCCGCCGTCGCAACCCGGTGGCCGGGACGAGCGCGCCCCGGTCCACCGGCGACCGCTGAGCCGGGGGACCGACGAATGGGCGCCGGGCACGGGCACGTGCTCTACCGCGAGTCCGGCTCGCCGGTGCACCGCCTCCCGCCGGAGGTGAAGATCACCGCCATGGTGCTGTTCACCGTGGCGGTGGTCGCCACCCCGCGGGAGGCGTACTGGGCGTTCGGCGGCTACGCGCTGCTTGTCGTCGCCGTGGCCGCGCTGGCCCGGGTCGGCCCGCGCTGGCTGCTCGGCCGGGCGTTGATCGAGCTGCCGTTCGTGCTGTTCGCGTTCGCGCTGCCGTTCCTCGGCGCCGGGGAGCGGGTCGACGTGGCCGGGCTGAGCCTCTCCGTCGACGGGCTGCACGGGGCGTTCAACATCCTGGCCAAGGGCACGCTCGGCGTACTCGCGTCGCTTCTGCTGGCGGCGACCACGACGACCCGTGACCTGATCGTCGGCCTGGACCGGCTGCGGTGCCCGCAGATCCTCACCCAGATCGCCACGTTCATGCTGCGCTACCTGGAGGTGCTTGTCGGGGAGGCCCGGCGGATGCGGGTGGCCCGGGTGTCCCGGGGCGACGATCCGCGTTTCCTCTGGCAGTTGCGCGGCTTCGCGGCCGGCGTCGGCGCGCTCTTCCTGCGCGCGTTCGAGCGCGGCGAGCGGGTCTACCTGGCGATGGTGTCCCGGGGCTACACCGGCCGGATGCCTGCGGTGTGGCAGGGGGCGGGCGCGGCCACCGCCGGGCAGTGGGCGGTCGCCGCGACGGTCCCGGTGATCGCGGCCTCCATCGCCGCCGCCGCGCTCGTCCTGCAATGATCGGGTACGTGCAGCAGCCGCCCTCCCTGGACGTCCGTGGCGTCAGGTTCGCGTACCCGGACGGTCACGTCGCCCTGCACGGGGTGGACCTGACCGTGCCGCGCGGCGACCGGGTGGCGCTGCTCGGGCCGAACGGCGCCGGCAAGACCACGCTTGTGCTGCACCTCAACGGCATTCTCGCGCCGACCGGGGGCACGGTCGAGGTGGGCGGCCTGACGGTCACCCGCGACCGGGACACGCTCGCCGAGGTGCGCCGCCGGGTCGGCATCGTCTTCCAGGACCCGGACGACCAGCTCTTCCTGCCCACGGTGGCGGAGGACGTCGCGTTCGGCCCGGCGAACCTGGGGCTGCGGGGGGCGGAGCTGACCGCCCGGGTCGACGAGGCGCTCGCCGCGGTGGGGATGGCCGAGCACCGGGACCGGGCGCCGCACCACCTGTCGTTCGGGCAGCGGCGCCGGGTGGCGGTGGCCACCGTGCTGGCGATGCGGCCGGAGATCCTGGTGCTTGACGAGCCGTCGTCGAACCTCGACCCGGCCGCCCGGCGGGAGCTGGCGGAGATCCTGCGCGGGCTGCCGGTGACGCTGCTGATGGTCACCCACGACCTGCCGTACGCGGCGGAGCTGTGCCCCCGCGCGGTGATCCTGGACGGCGGCCGGATCGTCGCCGACGCGCCCACCGCCGAGCTGCTGGCCGACGCGGCGGTGCTGGCCGCGCACCGGTTGGAGCTGCCCTACGGCTTCGCCCCCCGCCCGGCCTGAGCGGGGTCGGCGGACCAGGTCGCGGGGGTGTGCCGGGCGGCCCGGGAGGCGGTGCGCAGGCGGAGCAGGCCGGCGGCCAGCGCGCCGGCGCCGGTGGCCAGGGCCACGGCGACGAGCGCGCGGACCAGGCCCGCTGGGCCGGCCGCCGGGGGCACCGAACGGGACAGGACGGCGAGGTTCGCGATCCCGGCGAACAGGGCCAGGCACGCGCCGGCGAGCGCCAGCGTGAAGTCGGCGGCCGGCCGGCGGGCCAGCGCGTACCCGCCGGCGGCGAGCGCGCCGAGGCCGGTGAGCAGCGTCCACACCTGGCCGGTGACCAGCTCTCCCAGCAGCCCGCCGACCCCGGGGGCGGCGGTGTCGAGCGCCCGGGCGACGGTGAGCGCCACGGTGGCCGCGCCGCCCACGGCGAGCAGCCCGCCCACCGCGCGCAACGCGCGGACCCCGGCGGCCGTGCCGCCGGGCACCACCCCGGCCGCGCCGAGCACCAGGAAGGCGAGCGTGACGGCGACCCACCACGGGTACGGGTCGGGCGGCGGCACCCAGTCCAGCGTGCCGCGTACCTCGGTCGGGGTGTCGCCGGCGCGCAGCGGCACCGCCCAGTCGCGGACCCGCTGCTCGCGGCCCGGGTCGGCGGCCACGGCGGCGGGCGGCCCCTCCTCGCGCCAGAGCGTGCGCTGGTCGTGCCAGCGTGCGGTCGGCCCGTCGGCGATCCGTCGCCAGGCCGGCGCGGCGGCCGGGTCGGCCTCGGCCGGAAGTTCGGTGTCCCCGGCGATGGTGCGGTTCAGCCAGGTGGCGGGGGAGCGGCTGTTCTCGTACACCCCGCCGGGGCCGATCCGCAGGTAGGGCTCGCCGGAATAGCCGAGCACCGTGATGTCGGCGCCGGTGCGGTTGGTCAGTTCCAGCCGCGCGCCGGCCTCCACCATCCGGGCGGTGAGGCCGGGCCGGTGCGGGTCGACGCCGGTGACCGTGGCCCGGTAGTCGGTGCCGTCGGGGGCGTCCGCGCCGTGCGCGGCGGCCGGCGCGGCGAGCGCCAACAGGGCGGTGGTCGCGGCGGAGGCGACCAGCCCGGCCCGGCGCAGCGGTGCGGGGATCACTTCCCGGCCGCCGCCACGGCCGCCTTGATCCCGTCCGGGCTCTTGTCCTGCACCTCGGTGCCGTTGACCTTGATGGTCGGGGTGCCGGTCACGCCGGACCTGCTCGCCTCGTCGGTGACGTGCCCGGTCCACGACGTGTAGGTGCCGTCCTTCACACAGGAGCCGAAGTCGTCCCGGTTCAGCCCCACGCCCGCGCCGATGTCGATCAGCTCGTCGTCGCTGAGCCCGGCGCTGCCCTCCGCCGGCTGCCTGGCGAAGAGCTGGTCGGTGAACTCGCGGAACTTGCCGCCCTTGGCGGCGCAGCCGGAGGCGGCCGAGGAGCGGGTGGAGTATTCGGTGGTGGAGAAGCGGTTCAGGAAGGCGACCGGGTGGAAGACCACCTTCGCCTTGCCCTCGCTGACGAGCTGGTTGACGGTCTCGCCGTTGACCTGCTGGAACTGCTTGCAGACCGGGCAGAGGTAGTCCTCGTACAGGTCGATGGTGACCGGGCCGCTGCCTTCGACGATGCCGGTGCCGGCGTCGTTGGCGCCGGGCGGGGCGGTGAAGTCGTCCGACTTCTGGGCGGAGTAGACCGCCCAGCCGATGCCGCCGGCGATGACAAGCACCAGCACCGCGGCGATCGTGGTCCAGAGCGTGCGCTTGCGCCGCTTCTCCCGGGCGATCTGCTCGCGCACCACCCGGGCCGCGTCCCGGCGTCCCTTACGACTGCTCATCGTCGTCCTCCACGGTGTCGCCCGCCAGCCACCCGTCCACCGAGAACGGGGTGCGGGGCCAGATCAGCAGGAACCCGGCAAGTGCCAGGAACCCCAGGTCCCGGAGGATCTCCGGGAGGTAGCTCGGCGCCTGGCCGGCGCCGAGCTGACCGCCGCTGCCGAAGCACCCGCAGTCGATGGCCAGGCCGCGGGCCCAGGCGGAGGCGATGCCGGTGACGAAGACCACGAGCAGCGCCGCGGACACGCCGGCGCTCACCCGGGTGGCCAGCCCGGCGAGCAGGAGCAGGCCCAGGGCCAGCTCCACGAACGGCAGCGCCGCCCCGATCACCGTGGCCACGTCGTACGGCAGCACCTGGTAGGCGTTCACGGCCCGGCCGGAGGCGGCCAGGTCACCGACCTTCGTCGCGCCGGCGACCAGCCATACGGCGGCCAGCCCGAGGCGGGCCACGAAGCCCAGCCAGGGACGTAGGGCCGGCCAGCGCCCGGCCCGGGTGGTGGAGGGGGTCACAGTCATTCGTCGTCCGAGCGCCACGGATGGTTCCCGCTATCCGGCGAGCGTGTCGCCGACGGCGTCGACCAGCTCGTCGCGGGCCCGGGCGACGCGGGAGCGGATGGTGCCCACCGGCACACCCTCCACGTCGGCGGCCTCGGCGTAGGACAGGCCGAGCAGTTGGGTGAGCACGAACGCGGAGCGCCGCTCGGCGGGCAGCCGGCGGACCAGGTCGGTGGCGCCGAGCTGGCCGGCCGGGTCCGGGTGCGGCCGGTCGGTGGCCGCCTGGGCGGCGAGCCGCTGGTCGAGCCGGCGGCGGCGGACCACCGTACGCAAATGGTCGGCGCAGGCCCGCCGGGCGATGCCGAGCAGCCAGGTGCGGGCGGTGGAGCGGCCCTCGAAGCCTGGTAGCGCCCGGAACGCCCGCAGGTAGGTCTCCTGGGTCAGGTCGTCGGCGCTGTCCGGGTCGACCAGGGCGGCGGCGAAGCGCCAGAGCTCGGCCTGGGTGGCCCGGACGAAGGCGGCCTGGGCGTCCGGGTCGCCGTCCCGGGCGGCAAGCGCCCAGGTGGTGGCCGCCTCCCGCGCAGCCGCGGACCCCGCCCGGGGGCGGTCGGCGGCGGTGTCGCGCGGGGCGGGGATCACGTCAGACGAGGTTACGCGGCGTACCTGTGCGACACAGGGTCCTTCGGCCCATTCCGTGGTCCGGCACACGCCGGGAACTTTTTCCGGCCGCCGACCGACTACCCCCGCATGACCTCCGACCAGGTTCGGCGTGGCGCGCGCCGCCGCGCCGATCGGGCATCCGCCATGTCCGCCGGAGGCCGGCTCGCCGGAAACCGCACCGTTCGGGAACCATGGCGGTCATGACTGCTGCCGTACGCCGCCCGCCCGGGGTCCTCGCCGCCCGCTCCGGGACCGTCGCCGGGCTGCTGCTTCTCCTGACCGCCCTGCTGCTCGTCCCGGCCACCCCGGCCAGCGCCCACGCGGTGCTGGTGAGTAGCAGCCCCGCCGCGTCCGCCGTGGTGCCCGAGGCGCCCGCCCAGGTGGTGATCACCTTCAGCGAGGGCGTCCGCAAGGTGCCCGACAAGGTGCGGGTGATCGCCCCCGACGGTTCCCGGGCCGACCGGGGCGAGCCGACGTTCCAGGGCGCGGAGGTCACCATTCCGGTGGACCCGTCCGGCGGGCGCGGCACCTACCTGGTGAGCTACCGGGTCATCTCGGCCGACAGTCACCCGGTGTCCGGCGCGTTCACCTACTCGGTCGGCGCGCCGTCGGAGCCGCCGACCGACACCGGCTCGGACAACCGGGCGAACCCGGTGACCGAGAACGCGGTCAAGGTGGCGAAGTACGTCGGCTACGTCGGGTTGCTGCTGCTGTTCGGTCCGGCCCTGGTGCTGGCCGCGCTCTGGCCGCGCCGGCTGTCCCGGCGCGGGCCGGCGCGGCTGGCCTGGGCCGGGCTCGGCGTGCTGGCGTTCGCCACCGTCGCCGAACTGTGGCTCCAGGTGCCCTACACCAACGGCGGTGGGCTGTTCGACGTCACCTCCGCCGGCCTCGGCGACGTGCTCGGCAGCGCCTACGGCACCACCCACCTGGTCCGGCTGGGCCTGCTCGCCGCGGCGGCGTTCCTGCTCCGCCCGCTGTTCGCCGGGCCGGTCGGCCGCACCGACGGGATCATCCTGGCCGTCCTGGGCGGGGCGACGCTGTTCACCTGGCCGCTCGCCGGCCACCCGGCCGCCTCGCCGGCGCCCGCGGTCTCCGTGGTGGTGGACGCCATCCACCTGGGCGGCATGGCGGTGTGGCTTGGCGGTCTGGTGATGCTTGCGGCCTTCCTGCTGCCCCGGGCCGACGAGCGGGAGCTGGACGCGATCCTGCCGATCTGGTCCCGTTGGGCCGCGCTCGCGGTGGCCGCGCTGCTGCTCGCCGGCACCGTGCAGGGCCTGATCGAGGTGGCCAGCCCGAAGGCGCTCGTCGACACCACGTACGGGCGGCTGCTGCTCGCCAAGATCGTGCTGTTCGCGCTGGTGATCGGCGTGGCCGCGTACTCCCGGGCGCTTGTGCGGCGGCGGGTGGCCGCCGGCCGGCCGGGCGCGATGCGGCGGGCCGTGGTGGCCGAGTTGGTGATCACCGCGGTGGTGCTCGGCGTGTCGGCCACGCTTGTGCAGACCACCCCGGCGCGCACCGCGTCCGCCGATGTGGCGGGCGCGCCGGCCGGCTACTTCTCCACCACGCTGAGCAGCCCGATCTATTCGCTCCAGGTGGAGGTGGACCCGGCCGAGACCGGCAACAACTCGATGCACCTCTACGCCTACACCACCGACAACCGGCCGCAGCCGGTGCAGGAGTGGAAGGTCACCGCCGCGTTGCCGTCGGCGGGGATCGAGCCGATCACGGTGTCGCTGCTGCCGCTCAGCGACAACCACGCCACCGGCGAGATCAGCCTGCCGGCCCGGGGTGACTGGCAACTCCGCTTCACCGTCCGCACGTCCGACATCGACCAGGCCACGGTGACCGCCACCGTGCCGATCAAGTAATGGAAGGTCCCATCTGATGATCCGTCTCCGGCGTCCCGCGACCGCCGCCGCGCTGACTCTCGCCGCTGTCGCCGCGACCGTGCTCGGCCTGGCCGGGTCGGCCTCGGCGCATGTCACGATCAACCCCAAGGAGGGTACGCAGGGCGGCTACGGCCGGTTCGCCTTCCGGGTGCCGAACGAGAGCGACACGGCGTCGACCGTCAAGGTCGAGGTGAACCTGCCGGAGAACGCCCCGGTGGGCTCGGTCTCCACGATGCCGGTGCCGGGCTGGACGGTGGCGGTGGAGAAGCGCAAGGTCGACCCGCCGGTCGAGGTGCACGGCAGCCAGCTCACCGAGGCGGTCTCCAAGCTGACCTTCACGGCGGCGGCGAACGGCGGGGTGAAGCCGGGCGAGTTCCAGGAGTTCCCGGTGTCGATGGGGCCGCTGCCGCCTGTCGACACGATGGTGTTCAAGGTGCTCCAGACCTACTCCGACGGCAACGTCTCCCGGTGGATCGAGGAGCCCGCGGCGGGCGCGGAGGAGCCGGAGAACCCGGCCCCGGTGCTCACGCTTGCCGCGGCGGCGCCCGCGTCGGGGGGCGCGAGCGCGCCGGCCACCGCTGCCGCCGCCGATGACGACGATGACGACGACGGCGACTCCGGGGCGGCCACCGCGTTCGGGGTGGCAGGTCTGGTCGCCGGCCTGGCCGGCCTGGTCCTCGGCGGCCTGGCGTTCGCGCGTACCCGGCGGGAGCCCACCGCGAAGTCCTGAGCGCGACAGTGGTGACCGGCCCGATGGCGGGCCCTCCGCGCTGCCGACGCGGAGGGCCACCGTCACCGGGGGATTCGGTGCTACCTGGGAGAAAACTGAGGTAGTTGGGGCGATATTACCCCCGAACGTCGTCCTTCACGAGGTCTGTGCGCTCAACGACCGTTTCAGACCGTCGGCGGGTCGGCAACACGGCCAGCAACAGCAGGCTCAGCAGCACATACGCGTTGCGGACCACGAAGTCGACCGGATCATCGGTGTGCACCGTCCCGGTGCCCCAGTCCTGGAACGTCACCACCCCGTACACGATCACCACGCCCGTGCCCACGGCCAGCGCCAGCAGGCCGCGGCGTCGCCGCGTTCCCCGCCCGGCGTCAAGCGCGGCGTCCACGAGCACCACCACCGCCGGGATGAACCAGTACAGGTGGTGGGTCCAGGTGATCGGCGAGATCAGGCCACCCACCAGGCCGGTCAGGGTCAGGCCGGCAAGCGCGTCCCCGGCCCGCGCCGCGCATGCCGCCCGCCACAGGCCGAACCCGGCCACGAGCAACACCAGCAGCAGCCACGGCAACCGGCCCGGATCCTCCGGCGCGGTGATGCGGCTGAGCAGGCCGAACAGCGACTGGTTCCCGGTGTAGTCGGTGCGGCCCACCCGGTCGGTGGCCCACAGCTCGTGGGTCCAGAACCGCCACGAGTCGCCCGGGGCGAACGCCGCCGCCACAAGCGTGGCCGCCGCCGCGGTCGCCGTCGCCACCGCCGCCGCCCGCCACCGCCGGGTGGCAAGCAGATAGAGCACGAAGATCCCCGGGAAGAGCTTGAGCGCCGCCGCCAACCCCACGCCCACACCCGCCCAGCGACGCCCCTGCGGTACGGCGAACAGCAGGTCGGCCAGGATCAGCACCACCAACAGCATGTTGATCTGGCCGAGCGTGATCGTCTCCCGCGTGCTCTCCACCGCCAGCACCAGCAGCACCGCGACCGTCAGTCCGAACCCGACCGGCAGGCCGTGTCGCCGCAGCACCGGCAGCACCAGCCAGCGGGTGGTCACCACCACGCCGGCCAGCGTGGGCAGGACGAAGGCGGCGATGGCGACCCCGAGCCGCAGGTGCGCGAACGGCGCCAGCAGCAGCGCCGCGAACGGGGGATAGGTGAAGTAGAGCGCACCCTGCACCCGGTCCGGCTGGACGTAGTCGTAGAGCGGGTGACCGGCCGCCCACCAGTCCATCGCCCGCATGTAGATCTTCAGGTCGTAGTAGTCGTGCCGCAGCGCGGGCAGGTAGAGCGCCGGCAGCAACGCGGCGAGCGCCAGCACCGTGACCACCCGCCGGGCCGTACGACCGCCCGCGTCGTCCTGGCTGACGGCGGGTGGGGCGACGGATTCGGCTGGCACGGGGAAACCCTAGCGGTCCACCTGGCCCACCGGGCCGAGGCGCGGGCGGGTCGGCGGCGCGTAGTCTGTTCCGGTGGCTGATCTTCTCGTCTGGATCGATTGTGAGATGACCGGGCTGGACCTGCGTCGGGACGCCCTGATCGAGGTCGCCGCGCTCGTCACCGACCCCGACCTGAACGTGCTCGGGGACGGCGTGGACGTGGTGATCCACGCCGACGACGCGGCGCTCGACGGCATGCCGGAGATCGTGCGCACCATGCACGCCAAATCCGGCCTGACCGAGGAGGTACGCCGCTCCGCGGTCACCCTGGCCGAGGCCGAGGACATGGTGCTCGACTATGTCACCAGCCACGTGAAGGACCCGCGCACCGCGCCGCTGTGCGGCAACTCGATCGCCACCGACCGGGGCTTCCTGGCCCGCGACATGACCCGGCTCGACGCCCACCTGCACTACCGGATGATCGACGTCTCCTCCATCAAGGAGCTGTGCCGGCGGTGGTACCCGCGGGTGTACTTCGGCCAGCCGCAGAAGGGCCTGGCCCACCGGGCGCTCGCCGACATCCGGGAGAGCATCCGGGAGCTGGAGTACTACCGGCGGACCCTGTTCGTGCCGCTGCCCGGGCCGGACGTGGAGACCGCCAAGGGGATCGCCGCGCAGCTCTGACACCCGGTCGGGAACCCGGTGGACGGGCCGAGCCGGGATATGGCTATTATTGGTCCGCGCACCGCCCGGGCGACCGGAGCGGCGAGCATGGTGGCTGTAGCTCAGTTGGCAGAGCACCGGGTTGTGGTCCCGGTTGTCGTGGGTTCAATTCCCATCAGTCACCCCGCACGACGAAGCCCCCTCCTCCGGGAGGGGGCTTCGTCGTGCGCGGGGTCGATCAGGCGGTGGGCTCGGGGCTGGGGCTCTCCTCGCCCGGTGCGGCCGGCGGCTCGTACGGCAGGGCGCTGCCCTTGACGTACTCATCCCAGGACATGTTCCAGTCGGTCCAGCCGTTGCCGTTCTTGAGCTTGCGCTCGGTGCCCTTCACCGTGATCGGGTCACCCAAGCGGGTGTTGCTGAACAGCCAGTTGCCGTCCTTCATCGAGACGTTGACGCAGCCGTGCGAGACGTTCGTCGTGCCCTGCACGCCCTCCGACCAGGGTGCCGCGTGGATGAACTCGCCGCCCCAGGTGAGCCGCTGGGCATAGTCGATCTCGGTGCGGTAGCCCTCCTCGGGGCCCAGCTCCTCCATCGTGTCGAAGACCGTGTGCCGCAGCTTCTCGATCACGACCATGGTGCCGCTCGACGACGGGGTGCTCTTCTTGCCGAGGCTCACCTTGATCGTCTTGATCGCCTTGCCGTCCTTGGTGACTGTCATCCGCTTGGTCTTGTTGTCCACGGTCATCACGAACGACGGGCCGATCTTGACGTCGACGCTCAGGTCGGACCGGCCGTACCAGCCGCCGCCGAGCGGCAGCCCACCCGCCCGCACCGTGTAGGAGACGGTGCTGTTGGCCTTCCAGAAGGTCTTCGGCCGGTAGTGCACCTCGGTCGGGCTGATCCAGTGCCAGATGCCCTCCTGGGCCGGCTTCGCGGTCACCGTCATCCGGCGCTGGAGGTCGTCGCGGTAGTCCTCCGGGATGGCCCGACCGAACTTGACGATCAGTGGCATGCCCACGCCGACGACCTGGTTGTCACCGAGGAAGCTGCTCACCCGGACCTGGTTGGCCGGCTTCGCCATGGTGGTGAACGTGCTGGTGGCGGTCGCCGGCTTGCCGTCGTCGCCGGTGGCGGTCACGGTGGCCGTGTAGGTCTCGGCGTAGGCCAGGGCGGTGGCGGGCTGCCAGCTCTTCCCGTCCGTGGTCATCTCGCCCTCGACCGCCTTGCCGGCGGCGTCCTTCAGCTCGACGGCGGTCTGCTGCGCCTCCGTGGCGGTGAACGTGATCGCGGTGGTGGCCGGCACGTCCTTGGCGTCGGCGGCCGGCTCGCTGATGGTGGCCGACGCCTTCGGGGCCTTCTCGCCGCCGTCGCCACCGCCCTGCCAGCTCGACGGCTTGTCGTCGCCGCCGCCGGTGCAGGCGGAGGTCAGAGCCATGGCGGCGACAAGCACCGCGGCGGCGAGGGCGCGGCGCCCGCCGCGGCGGGCGCTCCCGCCCCGGATCAGTTCGTCCTGGCCAGCTCGCATGTCTTCCTCACAAGTGTGTTGCCGATCCCCATCGTCTGGTTGTGACGCGCCGGACCGGCCGCCCGTTGCCGGGAGTGAAGCGGAACACCCCGACGACGATGTAACGATTCTGTTGTCGCCCGGCGCTTCGTTGCGGGGACGTCTCCCGACCGCTGCCTGAGGCAGCGGGTCAGACCACGTTACGCCGAATCAGAACGGCGAGCCCTGTCCGCCCTCCGGCACGGGCAGCGCGCTGCCGGAGACGAACTCCTTCCAGGTCATGCTCCACGCCGTCCAGCCGTTGCCCGGCGCCAGCCGCCGCTCCGTCCCCGTCACCGTGATCGGGTCGCCGACGAGCGTCCGGCCGAACAGCCAGCGGCCCTCGGCCATCGACACGTTGACGCAGCCGTGCGAGACGTTCCGGCGCCCCTGCACCCCCTCGGACCAGGGTGCCGCGTGGATGTACTCGCCGCCCCAGGTGATCCGCTGGGCGAAGTCGATCTTCGTGACGTACTGGTTGTTCGGGTCCGGCTCGTCGCGGGTGTCGAAAACGGTGGACTCCTTCTTCTCCATCACCACCATCGTGCCGCTCGATGAGGGGGTGCTCTTCTTGCCCAGGCTCACCGGCAGTGTGCGGACCACCGCGCCGTTCTCCTTGACGGTCATCCGCTTGGTCGCGTTGTCCACCGTCATCTCGAACGCGCGACCGATCTTCGCGGTGGCGCTCCGGTCCATGTTGCCGTAGCGGCCGTTGCTCAGCGGGATCCCGGCCAGCGCCAGCCGGACGCTGAGCGTGGTGCCGGTCTTCCAGTACTCCGGGGCGCGGTAGTAGGCCTGCGTGCCGTTGCCGAGCCAGTGCCAGGCGCCGGGCTGCGGCGGGTCGGTCTGCACGAACATCCGCTTCTGCACCGCGGCCCGGTCCTTCTTCGGGATGCCGGGGGAGAACTCGGCGACCACGGGCATGGCCACCCCGTACGTCTTGCCGCTGAACAGGTAGAGCCCGGAGCCGATCATCGACTTGGGCTTGGCCATCGTGGTGAACGTGCTGGTGTCCTGGTGGGTCGCGCCTCCGGGGTCGGTGCCGGTGACCGTGGCGGTGTACTTCGTCGCGTACTTCAGCGGGGCGGACGGCACCCAGCTGGAGCCGTCGCGCCGCATCCGCCCCTTGACGGCCTTGCCGTCGGCGGTGGTGAGCACGACCTTCGACACCGTGCCGCCGCCCGGGATCCGGGCGCTGATCTCGGTGCTGGCCGGCCGGCCGGTCGCCCCGTCGGCCGGGCTCACCGACAGCGGCAGCGCCGGCGCGGAGTCGGACGTGCTCGGCGAGGCGCTCGGATCCGGCGCGGTGGACGAGACGCCCCCGACCCCCTGCTGGCCGGGCACGAACGTCGGCTTCTCCTCGTCGCCGCCGCACCCGGTCAGTGCCAGCGTCGCCGTGAGAGCCAAGGCACCCACCATCGCCCCGGCCCGCGCGAACCTACCCATGCCCACCCCTGTCGTAGCGTGCCTGGCGGACATCGTGCCCCATCGACACGACAAAGCCGCTCCCCGGACCGGCATGTGCGGGTATTTTGTAGGCTTTTGCCGGTTAAGCTCGACCGAAGGGGGGAGCCCGGTATCGGATTGGAACCCGGTTCAGCGGGCATGCTAAGGTTCTTCCCGTTGTCAGCGAGCGCCGCTAGCTCAACTGGCAGAGCAGCGGACTCTTAATCCGCGGGTTCGGGGTTCGAGTCCCTGGCGGCGCACCAACGAGCAAGGCCCCGATCGGCACTCGTGTGCCCGTCGGGGCCTTTTTCGCGTACGGCGACGACGCGCGACCGGAATCAGGCCAAGCGCGCGACCGACCTACACCACACCGGATGACGCGGCGTTGATGCGCCGGTGAGCGGCAGCGCCAGTGCGGGCGACCTTCGAGCGCCTGGTGGTGGCCGGCTACGTGAGCCGGCTGATCTGAGCCCAGTCACCAGCGCGCCCCCTCCCGACCGGACGCCTTCGCCGGGGCTTCTCTCGACGAGAAGAAACCTCAACCACAATGACATTGGTTGACGCCAATAGGCGCGCGTACGCATAGACGATTAGTAATGTGTATGCGGGTTCGGCCCGTCCCGGGCCGATCGACGGCAGGAGCCTTCTGATGGGTACGCAACGACGACGTAAGCCACGTCCGGTCACGGTGATCGGCGTGGCCGGAACTCTGGTGGCGGGACTGTTGACCACCCAGGCCGTTGCCGGCCCGGCGGCGGCCGACACCGGGCTCACCCTGGCCGTGGACCTGTCCGCCGCCCGGCACGCGATCAGCCCCGACATCTACGGCATGAACGGCGGCGACCCCGCGCTCGTCGCCGAACTCGGCACCCCCGTGGCTCGCTGGGGCGGTAACGCGAGCAGCCGCTACAACTTCAAGAACCACACCTACAACACCGGCAGCGACTGGTATTTCGAGAACATCGTGGCCGGGCCGGACAACACGGTCGAGGCGTTCGTCCAGCGGAACCGCGACAGCCGGACCAAGCAGGTGGTCACCGTGCCGTTGATCGGATGGGTGGCGAAGGACTCGCCCTCGTCGCACCCGTTCGCCTGCGGCTTCCCGGCCACCCGCTTTCCGGAGCAGGACTCGTTCGACCAGTGGGACCCCAACTGCGGCAACGGCCGGCACGCCGACGCCAACCTGGTCGGCGCGGTCCCCTCGGACACCTCGATTCCGGCCGGCCCGTCGTTCGCCGGCGAGATGGTGTCCCACCTCGTGAACCAGTTCGGTCCGGCGGCGCGGGGCGGCGTGTCGATCTACGAACTCGACAACGAGCCGGTGCTGTGGAACTCCACCCACCGCGACGTGCATCCCGAGCCGGTGAGCTACGACGAGTTGGGCGGCAAGGGTACGGCGACCGCCGCGGCCATCAAGGCCGCCGACCCGCGTGCGAAGGTGCTCGGCCCGTCCGGTTGGGGCTACTGCGAGTGGGTGGCGTCCGGCGTGGACGGATGCGGGCCGGGCGCGGACGCGGCGGCGCACGGCGGGCTCAACCTGTCCCAGTGGTATCTGAAGAACATGAGGGACTTCAGCGACGCGCACGGCGGGAAGCGCTTCCTCGACTACTTCGATCAGCACTACTACCCGCAGATCAGTGGCGGTAAGGACCCGGACTCCAACGCGCTGCGGCTGCGCTCCACCCGATCGTTGTGGGATCCGACGTACCAGGACGAGTCGTGGATCGGCGCCGGCGGGGTGAACGCGCCGCCGTTGCAGTTCATCCGCCAGATGAAGGCGTGGGTCGCGCAGTACTACCCCGGTACGAAGGTCGCCATCACCGAATACAACTGGGGTGCGCTCGACGACATCAACGGCGCGCTCGCGCAGGCCGACGTGCTCGGCATCTTCGGGCGTGAGGGTCTGGACCTGGCCACCATCTGGGGCGAGCCGAAGCCGACCGACCCCGGCGCGTACGCGTTCCGGATGTACCGGAACTACGACGGAGCCGGCGGCAGGTTCGGGAACGTGAGCGTGTCGGCGGTCAGCAGCGACCAGGGGAAGCTCGCGGTCTACGCCGCGCAGCGCTCGTCCGACCAGGCGCTCACCGTCATGGTGGTCAACAAGACGGGCGACGATCTGACGTCCCGGACGGCGCTGGCCGGATTCCACGGCAGTGGCAAGGCCCAGCGCTTCACCTACGGCCCGGCCGACCTCACCTCGATCGTCCGGGGTGAGGATCTGCGGGTGACCCACGGCGGCGTGAGCGCGACGTACCCGGCGAACTCCGTGACGCTGCTCGTCCTGCCCCAGCGCCGACACTGAGCCCGCCCCGCCCTGAGGGTTTGGAAGGGCCCCCGCCTATGCAGAAAGCGATAGGCGGGGGCCCTTCCTAACCTCAGGCGACAGTGCAGGGGATGCCGTTGAGGGTGAACGCGGTCGGCTTGGCGGTGTTACCGGTGTGGGTGCCCTGGAAACCGATGTCGACGGTGGCCCCGGGGGCGAGCGTGCCGTTGTAGCTGACGTTGCGGGCGCTCACCTGCCCACTGGAGGGCGAGAAGGTGGCGTTCCAGGCCGAGGTGATGGACTGGCCCGAGGGCAGGGTGAAAGCCAGCGTCCAGCCGTTGATCGTCGAGGTGCCGGTGTTGGTGATGCTGATGCTGCTCGTGAAGCCGGAGTCCCAGGTGTTCATCGTGTAGGCGACCCGGGGGCCGGTGCCACCACCAGGCGTGGGCGAGGTGGTGGGCGAGGTGGTGGGCGTGGGCGTGGGTGAGGCGGTGGGGCTGGTTGACGGGCTGGGCGACGAGGTGCCGCCGCTGATGCTTGTCACGAAGGTCATCACGCTTCGCGCGGGCAGCGCGACGGTGAGGGAGCCGTTTGACATGGTGAGCGCGCCCTGGGGTGCGACGTTCCGGCTCCCGTCGGTCAGCCAGTTCGAGACACTTCCGGACGCGGTGGCGTTCGACAGGGTGAACTGCTGGCTCACCGACGAGGTGTTCTTGTTGACGGCGACGATGACGACGGTGTCGCCATTCCGGTATGCCGAGACGAAGACGTTCGACGTCGGGTTCGCCGTCGCGTCGATCCGCACGTATCCCGGGCGGACGAACCTGGCGAAGTGCGCCATCATGGCGCCGCGCTTGCTGATCTGACCGTCCTCGCGCATGGGGCCGTAGCTGCGCCGGAGGTACCACCAGACGTATGCCTGGAACTCGGCGTCCACCATGGCGTGGTGGATGTGCTCGCCCACGTCGAGCGCCTCGGGCCAGGAGTCCCCCGAGTTCGCGTTGCTGTTGGGGTAGTAGACCTCGGTCATCCAGAGGTCCTTGCCCGCACCCTTCTGCTTGAAGAGGGGATAGGGGAAGTTCGAGTACGAGGTGCCGTAGAGGTGAGCCCCGATGATGTCCACGTTGGCGAGCGCCACGGAGTCGTTGAGGATCGGATCCGACATGGACTTGACGTACTGGAAGGACTCGGGCGCCATGACCCTGGTGCTGATCGAGCCGGCGTTCTCCCGCAGGAACCGGACCATCTCGGCGGACGTCCACCACGTCCAGTCGTACGCGTAGTCGGGCTCGTTCTGTACCGAGATGCTGTACAGATTCACGCCGTTGTTGCGCATGTACGCCGTGAAGTCGTTCAGGTGCTGGGCGTAGGCGGCGTATGAGCTGTACCTGAGGCGCTTCGCGTTTGTCTGACTGCCGCGGGTGAAGGTCTCGATCATGCTGGCGGGGGGATTCCACGGCGACGCGAAAACGGTCGCTCCGAGTTCGACCGCCCGCTTCGCGGTCGCCAGGTCACGGCTCCAGTCCGACTGGTTCTCGCCGACGGGAATCCGCAGCATGGAGAAGCCCAGCCGGCCCTCGCCGGTGCCGAAAGCCGTATCCCGTTGGGCGGCTGTCAGGTCACCGATCCAGGCCGCGTGGGCCATGGCGCCGAAGCCTCGGATCGTCTGCCGCTGTGCCGACGGATTGATGTTCGCCGCCGCGGCCGAGGCTTCCGTGGCTCCCACGACCGCCGCGACCGCCGCGACCGGCACGGCGCCCATAGTCGTCAGTACGGTTCTCCGGCTCAGCAGTCTCCGCTCGCCGCTCACCTGGTGCTTCTGGTCGTGCGTCATGTCTCGTCCTCCTGACTGTCGGTGGTGATCCGGGCCCGCTCGGCAGAGTCGGCCGGTCGGGCCCGTGGTGGTTTCGGGGTGTGTCGAGCTACCAGGCCAGCGGCAGGGTGCCGATAAACCGGGTGAGCGCACCGGCGAGGAGCTGATCGTCGCGCCGGGATGGGTGCCAGTCGCAGCCGAGCTTGTCCAGGCCCAGGGCGTTGTCGTCGTAGTAGAGCGAGCGGACCCGGGTGTCGCCCCGGTCGGCGCGGGTGCGGACGATCTGCTGGATCGAGGAGGCGAGTGGCGTGTTGGACAGGTCCGGGTAGGTGAGCACGATGTACGTGTCGGGGCCGTACCGGGTCCGCAGCTTGTCGAGGAAGCCCAGGTACGCGGTCCGGAAGTCGGCGGCGAGCTGGTCGGGGGTGGTCCACCGCTCGCCGGCGTTGAGGGCGGTGGAGAAGTCGTTGATGCCCAGGCCGACGACGACCAGTTGCGGCTTCCAGGTGCCCGGGTTCTGCCACACCGTGCTGTTCCAGAGCGCCTGTAGGTCGGTCTCGTAGTGGGTGCGGAAGTTGTCCGTGCCCCCGCCGTTGTAGTTGCGCACCATGCCCAGGCCGGACCAGGCGATGAGCTGGTAGTCGGCGTTCAGGCTCTGCGCGGTGAGGGCGCCGAAGGTGAGGTCGGCGTTGGAGTTGCGGGTGACCCCGCCGTTGCCGGAGCAGTCGCGGGTCGTCGACATGTTGCCGTAGCCGGCGGTCCAGGAGTCGCCGATGAACTCGATCTGCCGGCTGCGGGCGGCCGGCTTGGCCAGGATCGCGCCGCCGGGTGCGGCGACGAGACCGCCGAACTCGCCCGCGGCCCACGGGCTCTCCGTCCGCTTGACAAGTCGTACGGTGTGCTCGGCGTCGGTGAGGTTCCGGACCCAGTAGGTGGTCTGCCCGGGGGTGACCAGGGTGGCGACGTTCGTGCCGTCGATCTGCACGGCGTAGTCGTTCTGGCTGTCGTTGAGGACGAGCCCGACGCCGGTGCCGCGGAACCGGCCCTCGAAGTAGATGCCGGGCCAGGTGTACTGGGCGCTGGTTCCGGCCGCCCTGACCCGGCCGACGGTGCTCGTCTGCGCCAACGCGCCGGAGGCCGGCGGCGGGGTGGTGGTGGGCGGGGTGGTGGTGGGCGGGGCGCTTGTGGGTGGCGCGGTCGTGGTGGGGGTCGGGCTTCCGGTGCAGGTGAGGCCGTTGAGCGCGAAGTCGGTCGGCACCGGGTTCGACGCGTTGTTCCACGAGCCGCTGAAGCCGAACTGCGCGCCGGCCCCGGTGCCGAGGTTGCCGTTCCAACCGGCGTTGGTGACGGTGACCCGGCCGCCGGACTGGGTCACCGTGCCGTTCCACGACTGCCCGACCACCTGCCCGGCGGTGAACGACCACGTCAACCGCCAACTGGTGAGCGGATCGCCGAGGTTCGTGACGTCGACGTTCGCGCCGAAGCCTCCGGGCCACTGGCTGGTCACCGTGTAGGTGACCCGACAACCGGCGGCGGCCTGCGCGGAGACGGCGGTGGTGAGTGCGCCGGCCGCGGCGGCGGCGGTGGCGCACACCGCCACCGCCGACCGCAGTCGGGTACGCGTGCGTGGCATCTGTGGTCCTTCTGACGGTGGGACGGCGGTGGCGTTACGCGCTGGCGCAGGTGATCCCGCTCGGCGCCGGTGAGCTGTCGCCGTTGGCGAGGAAACCGAAGCTCGTCGACCCGCCGGCGTTGAGGGTGCCGTTGTAGGCGGCGTTGCGGACGCTCACCGAACCACTGGCGCCGGTGGCCACGCCGTTCCACACGTTGTTGACGCTCTGCCCGCTGGCCAGGGTCATCCGGACGGTCCAGCCGGTGATTGCCGTCGTGCTGCTCACGGTCACCTCGCCCTGGAAGCCGCCGGTCCAACTGCTGACCAGCCGGTAGGTGGCGGTGCAGGCGCCCGAGGGGTCCGGCGGCGGGGTGGTGGGTGGCGCGGTCGTGGGTGGCGCCGTCGTGGGTGGCGCGGTGGTGGGCGGCGTCGTGGTGGGTGGCGCGGTGGTCGGCGGTGCCGTGGTGGGCGTGCCGCCGTCCGGGGCGACCGCTCGTCCGGTGGCCGGCGAGATCATGCCGGCGCACAGGCCACGGCCGGAGAGGTCGCTGACGATGCGCGGGATGGCCGCGATGGTGTTGGCCGGCCAGTCGTGCATGAGGATGGACTGGCCGGCCTGGAGCCGCCTGGCGTTCTGCACGATCTGGTCGGTGCTGGCGTTGTTCCAGTCCTGGGAGTCCACATCGGCGTTGATCTCGGTAAGTCCGAACTGGGCCTCGACCGCCCGCAGCGTCGCGTTCGACTCCAGGTAGGGCGGCCGGAACAGCTTGGGCGCGGTGCCGGTGGCCTGCTGGATCACCTGCTGGGTCTGGGAGATCTCCGAGGTCATCTGCGCCTGGCTGAGCTGGGTCATGTGTGGGTGCGTCCAGCTGTGGTTGCCGATCCACATGCCGGCGTCCCGCTGGGCCCGTACCAACGCCTGGTTGCCCTGCGCGTTCTGGCCGACGTTGAAGAAGGTCGCCCGTACCCCGGCGGCCTTGAGGGTGTTGATCAGCGTGGCGGTGTTGCCGGCGGTGGGCCCGTCGTCGAAGGTCAGCGCCACGTAGCCGGTGCACGCGGCGGCCATCGAGGGCGCGGCGGTGACGGCCAGGCCGGACGCCATCACGGTCAGGAGCGCGGCGGTGGTGGCCACCACCGCCGCCGGTCGTCGCACGGATCGGGTCGGGCTGGGCGAGTCGGTCGTGGCAGTCGTTCGTCCGGGTGGGAAGGATCTCATCGGTGTCGTCTCCCGCTGGCGTTCGAGGTGCTGCTCGGCGCCGTGCGGATCGCGTTGCCCGGAGTCGGTCCGCGCCGTGTCTCGTCGGGGCGCGCCGGTGGAGAGAGCGGCGGGCGGCCTCGTCGATGTGCTGGCAGCGATGTCGTGTCGGTGCCACGATGCGTCGGCCGGCAGCTTTCGTCGGCGTGAACGCACCATGTCGTACGGCCTGTGGCCAGCCCGGCTCCGCTGCGATTATGCCTACATACTTCGGTGATCGTCAATCGATGACGTCAGTGCGGACCGCGTTCGGCGGTTTCGTCGTCGGTCACACCCCATCGATCACCGAGCATGCGTCGGCCCTCCTGCCCGCTGTCAGATATGTGACCTGGGTTCCGATCGTGTTGTCGACCCGACGCGCCATGTTGGACGGTGGTTCGATCGAGCCCAATTTCCGATTGTTCTCGCAGTCGGATTGTCGGTGACGGAGGGGTCGGGTTGGCGCAGACGGTTCCGGTGCGGGTGGGTGCGGTCGAGGTGCTTGTCGAGGTCGTGCCGGTGGCGGGGTCGCAGCAGACGTCGGCGGCCGGGCGGGCCGCGGACTACGTGGCGGGCGCGTTCGAGCGGGCGCAGTCGGCGGTGGAGGAGATAGCGGTGTCCACCGCGCGGACCGTGGGCCGGGTCGCACGCCGGGTGGGCAGCCCCGAACTGGTGGAGGTGGAGTTCGGGGTGAAGGTGTCGGCCAAGGGCGACGTGATCGTGGCGGGTTCGTCGGGCGAGGCGTCGCTGAAGGTCAGGATCGTGTACGGCGGCGCAGGCCGGGAGCCGGCCGAGCCGGAGGACGCGACGTCGTGACCGAGGGCGTGCGGGTGGCCGGGTACGAGTTCCTCGGCTGGGTCGGTGGCGCCGACGACGTCCCGGCCGGCACATGCTTCCAGGTCGAGGCAGGCGTGCTCGTCACGGCCTTCCACGTCCTCACCGACGTCGGCGCGCGGGCGCGGGGCGACCGGGTGCGGGTCGGGCCGGTGGGCGGCGGGCGGGCGTGGGACGCGACGGTGGAGCGCGTCGACGAACTGCACGACCTGGCCGTGCTGCGCGCCGCGCAGCCGCTGCCCGGGTCCTGTTCGCACCTGAGCCTCTCGGACGGTGTCACCGAGAACGAACCGCTGACGACGGGCGGGTACGCGACGGTCGAGGACCCGGGCCACGCGTACGCGCTGGTGACCTCGGGTGGCTCGTGGCGCGGGCCGGTGCTGCGGGACGCGGTGTTGTGGGCGCGGCTCCAGGCGGACGCGGTCCTGCCCGGGATGAGCGGCGCCCCGGTGCTGCGGGTGTCCGACCGGGCGGTGGTCGGGGTGGTGTCCGGCAGGTACATGTCGCCGGACGGCTGGCTCGCCGGCGCGGTCTGGGTGTCGCGCGTCGAGGACCTGCGGCCGTTGCTCGACGGGGTGGCGTCGGTGGATGTCGAGGAGACGCTGCCGGCGGGCGGGCTGCTGGACGTGGTGCTGACGGTGTCGCCGTCGCAGGTGCGGCTCTGCGGGGCCGGGGAGGACGTGACCGGCCCGCACCAGGGCGTGTCGTCGGGGCTCGCCAACGCGTTGCAGGACATCCGCCGGGAGCGTGCCCGCCCGCGCACGGTGGTCCGCCATCTGGCGGTGGCGGAGCGAACCGCGGGTGTGGTGTCGCTGCGGCGCGCCGGTGAGTTGCTGGCGGAGTCGTTCCTGCCGGTTCCGGTGGCGCAGGCGCTGGCGCGGGTTCTGCTCCGGGCCCAGCGGCTGCATGTGCCGGTGCGGCTGGGGGTGGACGCCCCGGACCGGTGGTTCCTGCCGTGGGAGGCGTTGCCGGAGCCGGTGACCGGCCGGCCGCTGGTGCTGCACGACCTGGTGTCGGTATACCGGCGGGTGCCGGCGGCCGGCTCCCGCTCCGCCGCGTCGCCGGGCCCGCTGCGGATCGTGGTGGCGATCGCCTCACCGGAGTTCGGTGGCGGTCCGCTGCTGGACTACGAGCGCGAGCTGAGCGGCGTGCTGGACGCGGTGCACCGCGCGCATCGAAGTCGTGCGGTGGTGCGGATCGTGCCGTTCGCCACGACGGCCGCGATCCGCGCGGTCCTGGCCGAGGACGACACGCACGTGCTGCACCTCTCCGCGCACGGCGCGCCGGGGATGCTGCATCTGGAGGACGAGCGGGGTCGGGCGCGGGCGGTGGATCCGGAGACCCTGGTGGCGGAGGCGATCCCGGAGGGGCGGATGCCCCGGGTGATCTCGCTGGCGGCCTGCTACACCGACGTCGAGGGTGAGGACGGCGCCGGTTCGTTCGCCGCGCGGCTGGCGCAGCGCGGCGTGGGCGCGGTGATCGCGACGCAGACGTCGGTCACCGACGTGTACGCCACCCGCCTCTTCGCCGCCGTGTACGCCGAGCTGGCGGGCGCGTCCGCGCCGGATGTCGTCGTGGCCGTGGCCCACGCGCGGCGGAAGGTGCAGCGGGACCTGGCCAACGGGGCGGACCCCCTGGCCCGGGCGGTGGCCGGCATGGACGAGTGGAGTGTGGTCAGCGTGCTGACCGCCACCCCGTCGGTGGCCGTGGTGGACGGCGGCGCGGCGGCCCGGCCGCGTTCGGAGACCGTGCCGGACCTGGGCGACCTGCTGGCCCGGCCGGTCGGGCAGTTCGTCGGCCGCCGGCATGCCCAGCGCACGCTGCCCGGGCTGCTCAGCGACGACACCGGCACGTCAGTGCTGCTGCACGGCATCGGCGGGATCGGGAAGACCACCCTGGCCGCCGAGGTGGTGCGTCGCCTGCTGGACACGTCGCCGGGCTGGAAGCTGGTCACGGTGACCGGCGCGCTCACCGTCGACGGGCTGCTGGCCGCGGTGGCCGCCGGAGCCCGCCGGGAGCTGCTGGTCCGCGACCAGCTCACCGGCGAGCGGGCGTTCGCCGTGCAGGCGGCCGGGCGCTTCGAGCTGCCGTGGGAGGACCGGTTCGACCTGCTCCGCGAGCATGTCCTGGCCGGCGTGAAGATCCTGATGGTGATCGACAACTTCGAGGACAACCTGGTCCACGACACGGGTGCCGGCTGGTCGATCCCGGACCCCGCGCTCGCCGGGCTGCTGGCCGAGTGGCTCACCAGTCCGGGCCGCAGCCGGCTGCTGTTCACCAGCCGCTACCGGTTCGGGTTGCCCGGCCCGGCGGCCGATCGGCTGCACGCCTACCAGGTGCCGCCGCTGAGCCTGGCCGAGACCCGCAAGCTGCTGTGGTCGCTGCCCCGCCTGGACCGGCACGCCGCCGACATCGAGGCGCAGGAACGGATCTGGCGTACGGTCGGTGGCCATCCCCGCGCGTTGGAGTATCTGGACGCGCTGCTGCCCGCCGATCGGACCGGGCGGGGTGGGGAGGGCCGTTTCGCCGACCTCACCCGGCGCCTGGAGAGCGCGGTCAGGAAGCGGCTCGGGCCCGGGGGCGGCGCCGAGTGGCTGGCCCGGTCGCGCACCCTTGACGCCGCGCTCGCCGACACGGTCACCCTGGCCGCCGACGACGTCCTGCTCGACGAGCATCTGGCCGGGCTGGCCACCGTCGAGGGCGCGATCCGGCTGCTGGCCGGCATCAGCGTCTACCGCGAACCGGTCGACAGCAACGGGTTGCTGTTCCAGATCGGCGTCCCGGATCCGGGCGCCGCGGCGCCGGGCGGCCTGGGCGAGGCGAGGCCGAAGATCGAGGAGCTGTTGTCCCGGTACCAGCTCGACCTGAGCCACCTGGCGGACGCGCTGGGTGCGGAGAGCCCGCTCGCCCCGACGGACCGTGAGCGCCTCGTCGAGCTTCTCGACCAGGCGCGCCGCCCACCTCGGCCGCCGTTCACCGCGCCGCCCGACCTGCCCGGGCTGGTCGAGCGGCTCGCCACGACCAGCCTGATCACCAGGTTCGATGACGGTCGCGTGGTGATGCACAGGTGGACCGCCACCGAGCTGCATCGAGCCTGGAGCAGGGGGGAGGAATCGCCGGAGGGCTCCGGGCTGGTGGCCGCCGCCCATCGGGCCGGCGCGGCGTACTGGCGGTGGCGGGTGGCGACCTGGCCCCAGAAACTGGTCGATGATCTCCGTGATCTGGAGGAGAGCCGCCATCATCTCCTCGCCACGGGCGACCTGGAGGCCGCCGGAACCGTCACCGAATACATCTGTAGTCAACTCGGCGAGTGGGGGGCCTGGGATCGGGAGGCCGGCCTCGTTCAGGACACCCTGCGCTGGCTTCCGGCCGACTCACCTCGCCGGCCCGTCTGGTACCACCAGCTCGGCATGCTCGCGCAGCGGCGGGGTGACTACGCCGAGGCGGAGCGGCGCTATCAGCAGAGCCTCGGCATGAACGAGAGGTTGGGCGAACGGGCCGGCATGGCCAGCGGTTACCACCAGTTGGGCATGCTCGCGCACGATCGGGGCGACTACGTCGAGGCGGAGCGTCGCTATCGGCAGAGCCTGGGCATCAAGGAGGAGTTGGGGAACCAGGCGGGCATGGCCACCAGCTATCACCAGCTCGGCATGCTCGCGCAGGATCGCGGTGACTATGTCGAGGCCGAACGCCAGTACCGGCGATCTCTGGAGATCAAGGAGGAGCTGAGGAACCGGGTGGGCATGGCCAGCAGCTATCACCAGCTCGGCATTCTCGCGCAGCATCGGGGTGACTACGTCGAGGCGGAGCGGCGCTATCAGCAGAGCCTCACCATCGAGGAGGAGTTGGGGAACCGGGTGGGGATGGCCAGCGGCTATCACCAGCTCGGCATTCTCGCGCAGCATCGGGGTGACTACGTCGAGGCGGAGCGGCGCTATCAGCAGAGCCTCACCATCGAGGAGGAGTTGGGAAATCTGGTGGGCATGGCCAGCAGTTTTCACCAGCTCGGCATTCTCGCGCAGCACCGGGGCGACTACGTCGAGGCCGCACGTCGCTATCAGCAGAGCCTGCGCATCGCCGAGGAGTTGGGGAACCGGGCCGGCACGGCCACCTGCTATCACCAGCTCGGCATGCTCGCGCAGCGTCAGGGTGACCACGTCGAGGCGGAGCGTCGCTATCAGCAGAGCCTGGCCATCAACGAGGAGTTGGGGAACCGATCCGGCATGGCCAGCGGTTATCACCAGCTCGGCATCCTCGCGCAGGACCAGGGTGACCACGTCGAGGCGGAGCGTCGCTACCGGCAGAGCCTGAGCATCGCCGAGGAGCTGGGAGATCGGGCCGGGATGGCCAGCAGCTTCGGTCAGCTCGGCACGCTCGCGCATGAGCGCGGTGACCATGCCGAGGCCGAACGCCGCTACCGGCAGTGCCTGGCGATCAGCGAGGAACTGGGTAGCCGGGCCGAGATGGCGGCCTCGATCAGTCAGCTTGGCGTCCTCCACGGTGAGAAGGGCGAGCTCGTCGAGGCGGTGGCACTCCATTGTCGAGCTCTGGCGATCCGTCTCGACATCGGTGTGCCACAGGTCTGGTTGGACATCACCCGCCTCCGCAAGCTCAGAGCCGCGCTCGGCGGGGAGGCGTTCTCCGCCGCGGCCCGCGCCGCTCTCGACGAGGCTTCCGTGACGAACCTGAACGGGTTGCTCGATCGGGCCGGCCAACCGGACCGGCGCGACGGCGAGTAGTCACACGGCGAGCATGCCCGGCGCGGGGAACGGCTCGCGGAGCGTGAACGCCTCCGCCGACGGTCCGTTCCGTCGCAACAGTTCCAACCGTGCGGCGGCCTCCTCGATGGACGGCAGGGTGCCGGCCGGGATCCACCACAGCACCAGGTGCGCCAGGTCGAGCGGGCGGAACCAGTCGCGCCGCCGGCGCATCGGCTCCAGGTGCGCGGTCCGGTAGACGAAGGCGCGTAGCGACTCGACCGTCTCCCACACCGTCAGGTTCACGATCACGTCCGGCTCGAACGGCCGGAACGCGGTGGCGTCGCCGGAGTCGTCCTGGAGCCGCCATACGTAGCCGGGGGAGCGTTCGGCCAGGTCGTGGATCTCGGGTAGCTGGGCGACGAAGTCGGCGAGCTCGGGGCTGTCGATCGGGGCGCACAGCCGGGCGATGTTCAGTTGCCCCAGGTGGTGGTCGGTCATGCGGCCAGATTACCTTCTATGTCAACGCTGATTGTTTTTAGATTGGATCGCCACGCAGCAGCCGGTCGGGCCCGGGTCGAGCCGTACCACCTGACCGCCGTCACCCACCACCGCTTCGAGCAGCGCCAGGTTCAACCCGCAGACCAGTCCCGGGTGCGAGTGCGCCAGCGCGTCGAACGGGCAGTTGCGCAACCGGATCGTCCGCTCGGCGTCCTCGTACGGCTCGTACCCCAGCGCCTCCAGGCGCCCGACGGCGTCGCCGCCCGCGAGCTTCGCCCCCTGCTCGTGGGCGGCGGCGTAGGCCGCCGGCTCCGCCCCGACCCGCTCGATCGCGCTCGCCAGCACCCCGGCCAGCAGCCGGTAGTCGCGCGGCGGCAACGTCACCGCGTGCTCGGCCGCCGACCGGCGGTAGAGCTTGGCCGGCCGGCCCGCCCCCGGCCCGCCGGCACGCGGCGCGAACGTCGCCTCCAGCAGCCCGGCGTCGGTCAACTTGTCCAGGTGGAACGCCGCCAGGGTGCGGCCGATGCCCACGCCCTCGGCCACCTCGTTGCGGCTCACCGGCTCCGCCCGCGCGACGACATACTCGTACACCGTGCGGCGCACCGGCTCCCGCAGCGCGGCGATGGCCTCCAGCGACATGCCACCGACGCTACCGCGAGCCGGAACGACAGGTCCCCGACAGAGCACGGGAATCCCGCCCCCGCCCCCCCTACAGTCCCCACCATGAAGTGGACGGTGCGATTCGCGACCGGGCTCGCCGTACCGCTGGCGGCCCTGGCGCTCGGGGCGGCGGGCGCCGCCGCGGCGCCCGCCGACGGCGGCCTCGGCCTGGCCCTGCGACCAGGTCAGACGGACTACCGCGCCGGCGACCAGGTCCGCCTTGACCTCACCGTCACCAACTCCACCGCGTCGGCGTGCGCGCTTCCCACCCGCGACGTCGG
Organism: Micromonospora marincola; assembly: GCF_056150385.1. Taxonomy (NCBI): domain Bacteria; kingdom Bacillati; phylum Actinomycetota; class Actinomycetes; order Micromonosporales; family Micromonosporaceae; genus Micromonospora; species Micromonospora marincola. Next base: position 649,461 of record NZ_JAXCFT010000001.1, read on the forward strand.
CACCGTCCAGATCACCGGGGTACGCCGGGACGGGCGCGACCTCACGCCGGTGCTCGCCCGCAGCTTCCACGACGACGGGATCGCCGCCGTCTCCACCGCCGGCCTGACCACAGTCGAACCCGGCGCGACCGCGACCGTGGCGCTTACCGGCGTCCGGCTGCACGACGGCGACACGCCCGGCGACGTCGTGCTCCGCTCGGTGGCCGCCACCGGAGACGGCGGCGGCCTGGACTCGCTCTGGCCGGTCGGCGCCCCCGGCCGGTACGAGGTCACGGCCGGCTACGTGACCCTGCCGGTCACCGGCGTCGCGACCCCCTGCCCGGGCGCCACCGAGTTGCGGACCACCACGTTCACCGTCGGCGACGGCGGCGCGTCCGGTCGCCGCTGGCTCTGGCCCGCCGCCGGGGCGCTGCTGCTGGTGCTGCTCCTGGCCGCGCTCGTGGTCGTGCTGCGCACACGCCGCCGCGCGCCGGCCGCCGCCGTGGCCCTGCTGCTGGTCGCCGTCGGCGCGCTCGTCGGCGGCGGGTCCCGGCCGGCCCGGGCCGACTACTCGGTCGACCCGACCTCCGGCGTGCCGATCAAGGGCGTCGACTTCCAGGCCGCGGTCGACGGCTGCCTGAAAGGATTCGCCGAGGCGGGCGGTGACCCGTCCGGCCTGCTGCCCCGGCTGAAGGACAGGAAGAGCCCGAAGGTGCGGATCATCCCCACCCCGGGCGGCTCCGGCGCGTTCGAGACCCCGGACAGCGCCGACGGCAAGGGCTCGTCCACGGTCACCTGGAACCCGACCTCCACCGACCCGTACGACGACGGGGTGGCCCGGGACCCCTGCGCCGCGCTCTACCACGAGCTGAACCACGCCGACGACATCTCCCGCGACGCGGTCCCGGCAGGCGAGTGCGGCGGCACCGGGATCCCCACGTCGGAGGTGAAGGCCACGCTCGCGGAGAACCGCTACCGGGTCGCCAAGGGCCTGCCGCCCCGCACCGAATACAAGGGCAAGCCGCTACCGAAGAGCCTCGACGAGTGCAAGAAGCCGGCGAAGAAGACGCCCCCACCGAAGGGGCCGGTGAAGCTCTGCGAGAACGGGGCCGACTGCGGCGGCAGCAACGGCGACCCGCACCTGGTCACCTTCGACCGGGTCGCCTACGACTTCCAGGCCGTCGGCGAGTTCACGGTCGTCGCGTCCACCGGCGGCGACCCGCTGGAGGTGCAGGTCCGGCAGGCGCCGATGGCCGGCACCCGCACCGCCTCGGTCAACTCCGCGGTGGCGTTCCGGCTCGGCGCCCACCGCGTCGCGCTCACCCTCACCGGCGGCGCCACGCGCGTACACGTCGACGGGACGCCGCGGGCCGCGCCGCCGGACCGCACCGACCTGGCCGGCGGCGGCAGCCTCACCCGCCGCCCGTCCGACACCGGACCCGACGACGGGTACGACGTGACGTGGCCGGACGGGTCCGCGGCGGCAGTGGACCAGATCGGCCGCTACGGCTACCGGGTGCTGGTCCGGCTCGCCGACGGGCGGGCCGGGAAGGTACGCGGCCTGCTCGGCGACTTCGACGGCGACCCGGCCGACGACATCGCGCCCGCCGCCGGCCCGCCGCTGGCCCAGCCCGTGCCCTTCGCCCGGCTCTACCCGGCGTACGCGGACAGTTGGCGGATCACCGCGGACCGCTCGCTGTTCCCCTACGCCGACGGGGAGAACACCGGCACGTTCACCGACCGGAGCTTCCCCGAGCGGGAGGTGACCGCCGCCGACCTCGACCCGGCCCGGCGCGCCACGGCGGAACGGATGTGCCGGTGGGCCGGCGTCAGCGCGCCCGGCCCGCTCGCCGAGTGCGTCTTCGACGTCGCCGTCAGCGGGCGTCCCGAATTCGCCGTGGGCGGCGCCACCACCGAACGGGTCGCCCCGCCGGCCGGCACGCCGATCACCGCCGTACCTGTCGCCACCGCCAGCCTGACCCCCGGCGGCGCGCCGCTGACCTTCGCCGGCCGCGCCGGGGACGCCGTCTTCGTCGACGCCACTGCGCCCGGCATCGGCGACCGCTGCTCGCCGTACCTGCTCGTCGACCCGGGCGGCCGGGACATCGCGAGCGGCTGCAACATCAGGGGCGCCGGCTACGTCGACCGCGTCGACCTCACCGCCACCGGCACGTACGCGCTGCGCGTCGCCGCCGCCCCCGGTGACACCGGCCGCGCCGCCGTCCGCGTCTACGTGGCCCGGGACAGCGGCGGCGCCCTCGTCCCGAACGGCCCCACGGTGACCGCGACGATCGAGCAACCAGGCGCCCGGGCGCGCTACCGGTTCACCGGCCACCAGGGGGAACGTGTCTTCGTCGAGGTGCCCGCCAGCACGCTCACCGACCAGTGCTCCCCGCTGGAGTTGCGGGACCCGGACGGACAGTTGCTGAACAGCGGCTGTGTGGTCAACGGCGTCGGCGAGGTCGACGGCACGCTCCTCCCCGCCGACGGCACGTACACCGTGCTCGTCGACCCGGTGGAACGTGGCACCGGCACCGTCACGCTGCGTCTGGTCACCGGCCGGGACCGGGACGGACCCATCACGGTCGGCGGGCGGCCCGTGGTCGCCGACATCGACCGGCCCGGCGCGGTCAGCAGCTACCGGTTCACCGCCGCCGCCGGCACGTCGGTGGCGGTGACCGCGACCGCCTCGACGCTGCCCGACCAGTGCGGCGTGCTGGCGCTGCGTGCCCCCGACGGCAGCACGATCGCCACCGGCTGCGTGATCAACGGCACCGGCGACATCGCGCCGACAATGCTGCCGGCGACCGGAGAGTACGCGCTGCTCGTCGACCCGTCCGGGACCGCGACCGGCCAGGTCACGCTCGTGGTGCGATGAGGCCGCCCCTGCCGTCGTGGGCCGGCGCGGGGGCTGCTAACGTCTCGTCCCGTTGCCGATGAGCGCCGCTAGCTCAACTGGCAGAGCAGCGGACTCTTAATCCGCGGGTTCGGGGTTCGAGTCCCTGGCGGCGCACCAACGAGCAAGGCCCCGACCCGGTGGTTCACATCGGGTCGGGGCCTTTTTCGCGTACGGCGCTGGTGGGCGGTCGCTCGGTGGTCGCCGATTATGCTGGCGGCGTGGGGGGACAGCCTCGGGTTCGTGTGCAGGGGGACCTCTATCACCCGGTGGTGCCGCCCGGTGCGGTGTATGTGGGGCGGCAGGGGTTCGGGTTGTGGCGTTCTCCCTGGGCCAATCCGTTCAGCCTGCGAAAGCATGATCGAGCGGAGGCTTTACGCCTCTATCGGCAGTGGCTTATGGGGCAGCCGGCCCTTGTTGAGCGGGCGCGTCGGGAACTGACGGGGAAGCAGTTGGCGTGCTGGTGTCGGGTCGAGGATGCTTGCCATGCCGACGTGCTGGCCGATGTCATCGGTTGACGCTCAGGCGGTATCGGGCGGTGGGCCGTCTCGGTGCGTAGACGCCACCGATGCTGAAGGACTGCGGTCTTGCCGCTTGGTTGCCGACGTAGAAGGCGACGTCGCGGTCGGCGGAGCAGAGCTGGGTGAGGAACTTTTTTCTCAGCTGCTCCTCGGCCTCCGGGTCGGTGAGCTGGCCCAGGCGACGTTGTAGGGCGACGAACTCCCAGTCCCAGAGTATCTGCTGGTGACCGCGGCCGGTCGCTGTTCTGCTATCTCGACGTGTCCCTGGCCGAGACCCTGCGCCGGCACCTCACGCGCCCGCAGGTCAGTGAGTTCACCGCCGAGCACATGAGCGGCTGGTACGCCGCCCATGACGTCCTGGGCTGGCCCGACGAACTCGTCCTACCCGAGACCACCGGACTGAACGAGGCCGTCAAGGCCATCGCCGCTGCCGCCGGGCTACCCCAGACCGGACGCGACGACGACCTGCTACCGAACGTCCCGTCCCCGTAGAGCAGCCCAACCCTTTACCGGTGAAGCCGTTCCGGCGCACCGTTCACCAACGTCGGTCCCGAATGACCGGACAGCCCGTCAAGCACGGCGACTGCGACAGTGTGGAGCTCGCCCTACCGCGTCTGCCTGAGCCAGCTCTGGAGACGGCTCCGTGAGTCATTCGGTGCCCCCAACGGTCGACGGCCCGGGCGTAGCATCGCCTTCGTGATCGAGGAATTTGCCGGTCGACTACTGCGCGACCTGGCCCGCCTCGACCCGTGTGCGGCCGTGGTCGAGGTCGGCGAGCAGGAAGTTGATGGGCTCACCGACTACAGACCCGAAGGGCATCAGGCCCGCGCCGACCTTGCCGTTTCCGCCCTACGCGAATTGGAGAGCATTCCCGGGCACGGTCCGTTGCGTGCTCATCTCACCGAACGGCTGCGTGCCCGTGTCGATTTCCACGATGCCGGGGAAGACCTACGCGAGCTGCACGCGGCAGCCACCGGCCCGCTTTCGCTCATCCGCCAGGCCGTCGAGGCCGGGGTGCCCGGCCTGGACGTCGAGGGCGTGGCCTACGAGGAGGGCTGGGCGCAGGTGGGCGCGCGTCTCGCCGCCATCCCCGCGACCCTTGAGGGGTACGCCAGCAGTCTCCTGCTCGCCGCCGAGCGTGGTCAACTGCCGACCCGGCGTCAGGTGGAGCTCGTGACGCAGCGCTGCCGCGCCCGGGCCGACGAGGACGCCGCACTGGTGGAGCGGTACGGCGGCGGCACCCAACGGGCGTCGTTGCGGGCAGCCGCGAAGGGCGCGCGGGACGCGTACCGAAAACTGGGCGCGACGCTTACCGCGGACCTGGGGCCGAGGGCGCGACGACGAGGCGTTCGGGCCGGAGCGGTACGCGCTCTGGGTGCGGACGTTCCTCGCCGACGAACCGGATCTACGCGAGCTCCACGACTGGGGATGGGACGAGTTCACCAGGATCGAGGCGGAACTGGTCGCCGAGGCGAAGGCCCTCGGCGGGAGCGTCCCCGAGGTGATCGAGCGACTCGACCGGCCCGACGCGGTGGGCGTGTTGCCCAGCCGGCCGGGCGCGCGCCTCGGGCACCTTCTCATGCAGTTGCTGCGGGCGGCACGAGTGGTGCTCGACGTCGGCCTGCACCTGCGGCTGCCGGTGCCGTCCGGTGACGGCGGGCGGTGGACGCCGGAGGCCGCGTCACGACTGCTGCGGGACCGCTGCCATCAGGGGCCGTACGCGCCGGGAGAGCTCGCGCGTTATCTGGGCCGGCCAGGACAGGCGCTGACGTACAAGGCAGGTGAGCGGGTGTGGTTGGCGGGCCGCTCGTCGTTCCGCGGCGACCGGCGGGCCTTCCACCGTCGGGCGCTTGAGGTCGGCTCGCGAGGGCTTGAACAGTTGGCCGTGGCGTTGGCCGCATGACCGGTTGCCGGCCGCAACCGGTCACGCACGGGACGGGGCTCCCGGGGTCAGGCGGTCCACTGCGGGTCGCGGCCGATGAAGCCCAGCAGCCTGGTCTGCGGGTCGCTGTCCTCCTTCACCGGCACGCGCGGGCCATACTGCCCGGACGAGCGGATGATCTCCTCCATCGGCTCCATTCCGGCGAGCAGTTGCGCACAGAAGTCCTGGTCGAGGCGGTCGTCCTGGCCGGTGGCGCGGGCCAGGTCCCAGATGTGCATGAAAACGTCGGTGGTGTAGAACTGGTCGATCGCGCGGTCCAGCGGCAGTTCGCCGAGGTGCGGGTTCGACAGGCGGCGGTCGGCCGTGGCCGGGTCGTCGAGCAGGGACTGCACCGCGTCGCTGTGGGTCTGCCACGCGGCCACCGGATCGTCGTCGACCGACGGCCCGGCGGGGAGCTGGATGCCGGCGCCGTTCGCCAGGAACGGCGGCAGCCATTCGACCAGGTGGCGTACCACGTCGCGGGCGGTCCACCCGGCGACCGGCGCGGGCGCGTCCCACGACCTGGCGCCCCGGACCCGGTCGGTGAAGCCGCGGCTGACCTGTCGGTGCCGCTCGGCGGGCCGGTCAGAGAGTGCCATCGGCGAGCATCCCGTCGATCTTGGCGTACCCCTCGTCGATCCCGACCTCCATGCCGCTGGCGAGCCAGGCGTCGCGGGCCTCGAAGCTGTCCACCAGGGACTGTGCGCGCAGGAGTGTCCGGCCGTCGTCGAGGCGCTCGAACCACAGCGTCTCAAGCGCCACGCCGTCGGGTTGTCCCTCGAAGGTGAAGGTCTGGACGATCCGGTCCGGCCGTACGTCGTGGAAGCAGCCGCGGAACGCGTACCGCTGCCCGTCGCGGGTGGAGACGTAGCGCCAGGCGCCGCCGGAGCGGGCGTCCCACTCCTCGATGGTGGTGTGCATCCCGTCGGGGCCGACCCACCGCGCGAACAGCAGTGGATCGGTGTGTGCGTGGAACAGTTGTTCGGGTGTGGCCGTGAACTCCCGGGACATCCGGATGATCGGCACCTTGGGGTCGGCCTCGATTGTGGTTCCGGCGTTGGCGCTCATGCCGCGCTTCCCTTCTCGGTCTGGTCGGTCTGGTCCTGGTCCATCTCCGCCAGCACGGCGTCCAGCCGGCGGTAGCGCTCCTCGGCCTGGCGTCGGTAGCGCTCGATCCACTTGTCCATCAGGTCGAAGACCTCCGCCTCCAGCCGCACCGGCCGGGGCTGCGGCCCGGCCGGTCGGCTCACCACCCCGGCTTCTTCAAGCACCCTGAGGTGCTTGTAGACCGCCTGGAGCGTCATCGGGTACGGCTCGGCGAGCTGGTTCACGGTCGCGTCGCCCACGGTGAGTCGTGCCACCATGTCGCGCCTGGTCGGGTCCGCGAGTGCCGCGAAGACCCGCGACAGCGTGTCCGCCTGCATCGGCGTCTCCCAACCTTGAAACCGTCTGGTTGAAACGAACCTACACCCACTCACCCATCGTGTAAACCGATTGGTTGAAACGTGAGGTGAGCCGGTGGGCCAGAGTCGGCCATGTGCTGCCGGGCGCGCGAGGCCCCGGAGACGGGTCAGCTACGCCGCTTCGGGAGCAGTAGCTCCTCGTGGTCGAGTTCGCGCTCCAGCACGCGCAGCTCCTCGTCCGGCAGCCGGCCGGAGTCGCGCCACCGCACCAGCTCCTCGCGCTGCGCGTCGATCGTCGTCCGGCGGACCCGCAGCGCCGTCTCGTACTCGGGTGACGTGGGCATCTCGGCCGATCCACTCTGCTGGAGCAGGTCGAGCCGGCCGCGGTAGCGCGCCAGTCGGGCCAGCAACTGGGTACGGATGGTGTTGACGGACACCACGCTGTCCGGCTCCTCGGCGGCCACGGCGTCCAGGCGGGCCAGGGCGGCCTCGACCGCCGCCGAGCGGGCCTCGTTGCGTACCCGGGCCTGGTCGGCGGCGTTGGCGCGCAGGCCGAGCATCCGCACGAGCGGCGCGAACGTCATGCCCTGCCCGACGAGCGTCACGAGCACGACCATGAAGGTGCAGAACAGCAGGAGGTCGCGGTCGGGGAAGGGCGAGCCGTCGTCGGTGGTGAGCGGCAGCGTGAAGATCGCGGCCAGGCTGATGACGCCGCGCGTGCCCGACCAGCTCAGCGCCACCACCTCGCGGGAGGTCAGCCGCCGGTCGTTGCGGTCGTTGCGGGCGACCTGCCGGGCGGTCCCGGGCTCGTCGGTGTCGTCCTGCTCGGACACGCCACCCAGCCGGGTGTGCAGCGACCGGGGGAGCGACTGGGTCAGCACCAGCCAGGCGGGGCGCAGGAGCAGCACCACGCCTACCGACACCGCGACGGCGGTGAGGATCGTCGACGTGTCGTACTGGCGCAGGCCCCGGACGACCTCGGGAAGCTGCTGGCCGATCAGCAGGAAGACGAAGCCTTCGAGGAGGAAGTCGACGAGCCGCCACACCGCGCTGGTCTGGAGCCGGGCGGCCCCGGACCCGAACTGGGGCGTCTGGTGGCCGACGATCAGCCCCGCGACCACCACGGCGAGCACTCCGGAGACGCCCAGTTCCTCGCCGAGCAGATAGGCCACGAACGGTGTCGCGAGCGAGATCGCGTTGGACAGCAGCGGGTCGGCGGTGAGCGGTCGCGCCAGCCGCTTCGCCCAGGCGACGGCCGACCCGACCGCGACCCCGCCGGCCGCGGCCAGCACGAACTGTCCGACGGCGGCGTGAAAGGAGAACTGCCCACCCACGGCGGCGGCCACCGCGACGCTGAGCATCGTCAGGGCGGTGGCGTCGTTGAGCAGTCCCTCGCCCTGAATGATCGTGACCATCTTCGGCGGCAGGTTGACCCGGCGACCCACGGCCAGGGCGGCCACCGGGTCGGGCGGGGCGACGGCGGCGCCGACCGCGACGCCGGCGGCGAGCGTCGCCCCGGCGACGAACAGGTGGAACCCGACGCCGACGACCAGGCCGGTGAGGAGCACGAGCACCACGGAGAGGCTCACCACGATGCGGAGGTTCCGCCGGATGTCCAGCAGCGAGGAGTCGAGCGCGGCGCTGTAGAGCAACGGCGGCAGCACGACCATGAGCACGAGGTCGGGATCGAGACCGATGTTGGGGCCGGGGAGCAGCGCGTACGCGATGCCGATGAGTGGCAGGAGCGCCGCCGCCGGCAGTCCGGTCCGGCCCGCCACCCAGCGTACGGCGACGATCACCGCGACGGCGGCGAGCACGAACAACAAGGTCGAATGGGTGCTCACCTGGTGGCTTCCCCCTGGAGCGGCGCGGGCTGCGGCAGGACGAGCCTACCCGCGTGATCACCCGGGCCGTTCGGTGGCGGGGTTGGGGAGGTGGTGGAGTCGGGCCGCAACCTGCCGGACATGGCATTGACATATTTCACTGGCCGTCCTAGGGTTCGGCCGAATCGGTTCGACGTCGCGCTGTGGCGTTCCAGCGAGGGCGGCGGTCGGTTCGGATCGTGCCGCGGAGGCGGTCGCCGCCGACGTCACGACGGCCGGCTGGTCCTGCCCGGGCAGGCGGACCAGCGGCGGGTCCGGGCAACTGAGTCGACCGTGCCGGGTCCGGCGTGCGCACTCAGGAGTGGTACGTCGTAACTCCCCGTATCCGAGCCGGTCCTTTCCCTCTGGCGAAGGAGCCGCAACATGGCATTACGCAGATCCATCTTCGGGCCGATCGTGGCCGCCGCGATCCTGGTCGTGGCGGTGGCCGGAGCGACAGTGGCCGGCGAGGCGGGCGGAACCGCCGCTGCCGCGACTGTCGGCGCGGCAGCGACGACCGCCGGGTGTGGGAAGGCGCCCACGCTGACGAGCGGCCAGCGGTCGATCCAGAGCAGCGGGCAGAACCGCAGCTTCATCCTCCGGATCCCGGACAACTACGACCGGAACCACGCCTACCGGCTGATCTTCGGATTCCACTGGAACGGCGGCACCGCGAACGACGTCGACTCCGGCGGCGCGGACCGGGAGGCTTGGTCCTACTACGGGCTGCGGCAGCAGGCGAACAACAGCACGATCTTCGTCGCGCCCCAGGGCAACGGCAACGGCTGGGCCAACCCCGGCGGTCAGGACACCACGTTCGTCGACGACATGATCAGGCTGATCGAGGCGGACCTGTGCGTCGACACGACGCAGCGGTTCGCGCTCGGCTTCAGCTACGGCGGCGGCATGAGCTACGCCCTGGCCTGCGCCCGGGCGAACGTCTTCCGCGCCGTCGCGGTCTATTCCGGCGGGCAGCTCAGCGGGTGCTCCGGCGGTACGCAACCGATCGCCTACATGGGGATCCACGGCATCGGGGACCCGGTGCTCAACATCTCCGCCGGTCGGTCGCTGCGGGACACGTTCGTGCGCGCCAACGGGTGCACCGCGCAGAACCCGCCCGAGCCGAGGGCGGGCAGCCTGACCCACGTCACCACCACCTACTCCGGCTGCCGGTCCGGCTATCCGGTGGTCTGGGCCGCGTTCGACGGCGGACACACCCCCGGCCCGGTCGACGGCGGCGGCGACAGCGGCGCGCGGACCTGGACCAAGACCGAGGTGTGGCGGTTCTTCACCCAGTTCGACGGCAGCGGGCCGACGCCCACACCGACCGCCAGCCCGACCGCCGGCCCGACCACCCCGCCGCCGGGTGGCGCCTCGGCCGTCCGCAACGTCTCCGCCGGCCGGTGCCTGGACGTCAACGGCGCCTCGCAGACCAACGGCGCCGCGGCGATCATCTGGGACTGCCACGGCCAGAGCAACCAGACCTGGACCTCGACCTCGGCCCAGGAGTTGCGGGTCTTCGGCGGCAAGTGTCTCGACGTCAACGGCGCCGCCACCGCCAACGGCAGCTCGGTGATCATCTGGGACTGCAACGGGCAGTCCAACCAGAAGTGGCGGCTCAACGCCGACGGCACGATCACCGGCGTCGGTTCGGGCCGGTGCCTGGACGTGGTCGGCAACGGTACGGCGAACGGCACGCGTACCCAGATCCAGGACTGCACCGGCGCGGCCAGCCAGCGGTGGAGCCGCGGCTGACCGTTGACGGCGCTCTTGTGTGAGCGTTAACATATGACGTCTTATAAATAGACGTTTGTCGATTTAATGTGACCGGGAGGCGGATCGATGTTCAGTGCAGTGAGTCGTCCACGAAGGTCGTGGCGGGCGGTGATGTCGGCCACGGCGGCATCGGTCCTGGCGGCGGCGGCCGTACTGACCGCGTCCGCCTCCCCGGCCCAGGCGGCGACCGCCATCACCATCAACGGCGGGTCCGGCGGGCGGGCGCTCGACGGGATCGGCGCGGTAAGCGGCGGGGGCGGAAACAGCAGACTTCTGATCGACTACCCGGAGCCGCAGCGCAGCGACATCCTTGACTACCTGTTCAAGCCGGGCTACGGCGCCGCGATGCAACTGCTCAAGGCGGAGATCGGCGGCGACACCAACTCCACCTCGGGCGCCGAACCCAGCCACGAGCACACCCGGGGCAGCGTGAACTGCAACCGGGGATACGAGTGGTGGCTGATGGAGCAGGCCAGAGCGCGTAATCCCAACATCGCCCTGGTCGGCCTGGCCTGGGGCGCGCCCGGCTGGATCGGCAACGGCAACTTCTGGTCGACCGACTCGATCAACTATCTGGTGGGCTGGCTGGACTGCGCCGCGACGCACGGGCTGACCATCAACTACCTCGGCGGGTGGAACGAGAAGGGCTACAACGCCACCTGGTACAAGAACCTGCGCTCCACGCTCAACTCCCGCGGCTACGGCAACGTGAAGATCGTCGCCTCGGACGACTTCGGGTGGGGCGCCGCCGACGAATCGCTCCGCGACCCGGCGTTCGCCCAGGCGGTGCAGGTCTTCGGCAGCCACTACGTCTGCGGCTACCGCAGCGCCCAGACCAGTTGCCCCAGCTCCGGCAACGCGGTCTCCACGGGCAAGCAACTGTGGGCGAGTGAGAACGGCTCCGACGACTACAACGCCGGCGCGCCGGCCCTCGCCCGGGGCATCAACCGCGGCTACATCGACGGCAAGATGACCGGCTACATCAACTGGCCCGCGATCGCCGCCATCACCCCCAACATCCCCTGGGCGACCACCGGCGTGGCGGTGGCCCAGCAGCCGTGGTCCGGCAACTACTCCATCGGCAAGAGCACCTGGGTGATGGCGCACACCACCCAGTTCACCGCTCCCGGCTGGCGCTACCTCGACTCGTCGAGCGGATACATCGGCGGCAACCGCAACAACGGCAGCTACGTGTCGCTCAAGTCCACGAACAACAGCGACTACAGCACCATCATCGAGACCCAGGACGCCGGCTCGGCCCAGCAGCTCGACTTCACCGTCACCGGCGGGCTGTCCGGCGGCACCGTGCGCGTCTGGGCGACGAACCTGCGGTCCAACAACAGCGCCGACCACTTCGTCCGGGGCGGTGACATCACGCCGAACGGCGGGCGCTTCTCGCTCACCGTCCAGCCCGGCTACGTCTACAGCATCACCACCACCAGCGGGCAGGGCAAGGGCGCGGCGGTCAGCCCGGCGCAGGGCAACCTGAAGCTGCCGTACAGCGACGACTTCGACAGCTACGCCACCGGCCGCGAGGCCAAGTACCTGATGGACCAGCAGGGCTCGTTCGAGATCGCCGGGTGCGGTGGCGGCCGGACCGGGCAGTGCGTCCGCCAGATGTCCGACCAGGCGCCGATCTACTGGACCTCCGGCAAGGCCGAGCCGTTCACCCTGCTCGGCGACCTGACCTGGCGCAACTACACCGTCTCCTCGGACGTGCTGCTGGAGAAGCCCGGCTACGTCCAGTTGATCGGGCGCGGCAACACCTACAACCACCAGGGGCCGCAGAATTTGAACGGCTACTACTTCCGGGTCACCGACGGCGGCGCCTGGTCCATCCGGAGCAACAACACGAGCGGCAACTGGCGCACCCTGGCCAGCGGCAACACGGCGGCGCTCGGCACCGGACGCTGGCACAACCTCTCGTTCAAGGTCAACGGCAGCTCCCTCACCGCGGCCGTCGACGGCACCACCGTCGGCACGGTGTCGGACTCCACCTGGGTCGCCGGCCAGATCGGGTACGGCACCGGGCAGGGCGTCACCGCCCAGTTCGACAACCTCTCGATCACCCCTGGCGACGGCTCCAGCAGCCCGACCGGAGAGGTACGCAGCGCGAGCGCCAACCGCTGCCTGGACGTCAACGGCGCCAGCCAGGCCGACGGCTCGGTCGTGCAGATCTGGGACTGCAACGGCGGACCCAACCAGCAGTGGACGGCCGGCACGAACAACCAGCTCACCGTCTACGGCAACAAGTGCCTCGACGTGCCGGGCACCGCGTCCGGCAGCCGCGCGCGGATCATGACCTGCAACGGCGGCAGCAACCAGCAGTGGCGGCTCAACGCCGACGGCACGATCGTCGGCGTCGGCTCGGGGCTCTGCCTGGACGTCAACGGCGCGGGCACCGCGAACGGCACCGCGGTCCAGCTCTGGACGTGCAACGGCGGCAGCAACCAGCAGTGGGTACGCGGCTGACCTGCCGCGCGTCGTAACCCGTACCGTCGCCAGCCCGGCCGCCCGCATCGGCGGCCGGGTTGGCGCGTTCTTCCTACGATGACGGCCATGGATGTCGCAGTCGTGACCAACGTGGCCGTGGCCGCGGTCTCGGTGCTCACGGTCGCTGTCTCGGCGTTCTTCGCGCTCCGGCAGTTACGGCTGTCGCAGGGCGCGAACCACACCCTGGTCGCGATCGAGCTGCTCACCCGCGACCGGATGAGTGACGCCTTCCTGGACAGTCAGCAGTTCGTGCTCTTCGAGCTGAGGGCCACCTGCCCGCCGGGGGTGCCGGTCAGCGAGTTGCCGGCCGACGCCCGCAAACACGTGAACCGGATCGCGCTCTACTACAACGGGTTGGGCCAGATGCTGGCCTTCCAGGTGGTCGAGCCGGCGCTGCTGCTCGGCACCGGCGGATTCCGGGCCCGGGAGGCGTGGGCCGTGCTGGAGCCGTACATCCTCGCCGAGCGGGCGGCGCGCGGCCAGTCGTATCTGTCGAACTTCGAGCATCTCGTGGTGGTCGCCACCGAGACGCCGTGGCCGGTGGCGGTCCGCAGGCTGGGCCTGCGCCGGTTCGGCCACTACCCGGCCGAGGTGGGCCTGCCGCCGCGACCCGGGCTCGATCGTCAACCTGGGGTTGACGGAGAGATTTCGTCAACCTAGGGTTGACGCATGACCGAGATTGAGCCGCTCAAGATGAGCCAACCGGTGCGCCTCGACGAGTTGATCGAGGGCATCAAGAAGGGGCGCACCGACGCGCTCGACCAACTCGCCGACGCGGTCCTCGTCGCGGACCATCTGGGCGACATCGCCGACCATCTGATCGGCCACTTCGTCGACCAGGCACGCCGCTCGGGCGCCTCGTGGACGGAGATCGGCCGCAGCATGGGGGTGAGCAAACAGGCCGCCCAGAAGCGCTCCGCCGCCAAGGCGGAGACCGCCGCCGCGCTCGACCCGAACGCCGGGTTCGGCCGGTTCACCACGCGCGCCCGCAACGTCGTGGTGGCCTCGCAGGAGGAGGCGCGGGCGGCCGGCAACGCCGAGATCACCCCCGGGCACGTCGCGCTGGGGCTGCTCGCCGAGCCGGACGGCCTGGCGGCGGCGTTGATCGTGGCCAAGGGCGTACCCCTGGAAATGCTGCGGGAGGCCGTCACCGCGACGTTGCCGGCGAAGGCCGAGGCGGTCCCGGAGCTGATCCCCTACGACGCGCGGGCCAAGAAGGTCCTGGAGCTGACGTTCCGGGAGGCGCTGCGGATGGGACACAACTACATCGGTACGGAGCACATCCTGCTCGCCCTGCTGGAGGAGGAGGGCGGCGACGGCGTGCTCGGCGGGCTCGGCCTGACGAAGGAGGCGCTGGAGTCCGCGGTGGAGGGCGCGCTGGCCGAGCTGAACCGGAAGCGGGCCTGAAGAACCGGGCCGGGCACACGTCACGGGGGCGCGTGCCCGGCACCCGGGTGTCAGTCGGCGGTCGGGAAGCCGTAGCGGGCGGCGTGCTCTGGGTCGGCCGGGTCGACCTGCCGGATGCCGGCGTCGGCCAGGCGCTTGTTCACCTCGTCGAGGCGGTCCCGGACCAGCCGGGCCTCATCCTCGGTGACCCGGCCGCGGTGCGGCCGGCCGGCGTGCTCGATGGTGCCGTAGTCGATCTTCTCGGCGGTGCGGCGGGCCTTCGGCGGCTTCACCCGCTCGGCGGTACGCAGCAGTTGCGCCATCGGCACGTCGGTGGCCATCGCGTCGAACTCGCTCGCGGTCAGCACCACCCGGCGCGGCTCGCCGAAGCCGTGCCGGTCGTGGATCTCCACCACGGCCACGTCAAGCGCCGCGTCGTCGATGCTCTCCACGTCGACCGGCGTGGCGTCCAGTTGCACGGGCCCGGCGACCAGGTCCGGGTGCTCCAGCACGACGACCCGGACCACCTCGTCGTCGGGGGACAGCGCCTGGCCGGTGAAGTCGGAGACGTGGATCGTCTTCTTGCCCATGCGCGGAGCTTCTCCTGTCGTAGGCCGGAAATCGGACCACAAGACGCTACCGCACACCTGTGCGAAGGCCCCGTACGCCCGGCCGCCGGCGTGTGTCGCCACCCGCGTGTCGTCAGAGGCTGCCTCTCGGCGCGACCCATTCGGTGGGTTGACCGGTGAGCGCGGCGATCCGGTCGTAGTCGGCGTCGTAGTGCAACACGACCGCTCCGTGGATCTCGGCGGTCGCCGCGATGACGAGGTCCGGCAAACGGAAGTTGCGGTGCTGGCTGTCGGCCGCCAACATGCGATGAACCGACATGGCCCGGTCCATCACCTCGGTGGTCACATCCAACCAGCGTTGCCCGCGTATTGCCTGCCAGAGGATCTCGTAGCCCTTCGGGTTCGGCGCGTTGTTCAGGTATTCGAGGGAGGTCATCTGGCACGCCGCCAGTCGCCCTTCCGCCAGCAGCGTCTCGAAGCGTTTCCGAACGGAGGCATGGCGGGCCTGCAGCACGTACACCGAGGTGTCGGCCAGATAGATCCGGCCAGCCATCAGGCCGCCGCCTCGCCCTCGCGTGCGTCCTCGGCCAGCCGGCTCAGATCACGCCCTCCGCCGTAGCGCCAAGCCTCCTCCGAGTCGGTGAAGTCCATCTCGACCTGGTCGAAGGCCGCGACGATCTCTCTGGCCTGCCGCCTGGTCGCGAACGCGTGCAGCGCGGCGTTGATGGTGGCGACCTTGGTGTCGGTGCCCAGAACTTCGCGGGCCGCCTCAAGCCAATCGTCGTTCACGTCCACCGTGATGCGTGTCATGGACCTGAACGTACACCAGGGATTCGGCCCCGGACGCACCAAAGATGGACTTATCTTGGTGTGTCATCCGGTGGTGAGGTCGCGCCAGGCGGACGTCTCGGCGGGCTGCGCGTTCAGCTCGGCCCAGGAGAGTCGTCGGTGGCGGGCCTCGCGGTACTCCGCCTGGACCGGGAAGCGGCCGGCGGAGGCGGCGGCTCGCCAGCTCCGCTCCGGGTCCTGCTGGAATCGGTCATTCGGCTTCTGAGGCATGACCACTACCGTCCCAGAGAAACTTGTCCATGTATGGAAATGAATATGACGGAGGATCGATGTGTTCGGTTCCCGGGTGGTTCAGATCGCGGCGACCGGCAGACGGACCACGAATCGGCATCCGTCGCTGACGTTCCGCACCTCTACCCGCCCGCCGTGCGCTTCAACCAGCCCACGCACGATCGCCAGCCCGAGCCCGCCCGAACCACCCGGCTCGACGGCCGCCGGCGTCCGGGCCGGCTCGCCACGGAACGCCACGTCGAAGACCCGCGGCAGGTCGTCCTCCGGGATGCCGCCGCAGGTGTCCGCCACGGCCAGCCAGGCGGTGTCCACATCCTGGCCGGCGTCCACCCGCACCGTCCCGTCCACAGGCGTGTACCGGATCGCGTTGAGCAGCAGGTTCCCCACCACCCGGGCCAGTTCCCGCTCGCTGGCTACCACCGACGGCCAGCCCGCCTCGGGCGCGACCAGTCGGATCCGGCGGGCGGCGGCCAGCGGCGCCGCGCCGGCGAGCGCGTCGGAGACCACGTCGCCGAGCGCCACCGTGGACAGCGTCAGTCGCAACGCGCCCGCGTTGATCCGGGACAGCTCGAACAGGTCGTCGACGAGCCTCGTCATCCGGTCGGTCTCCACCCGGATCCGGCGGTGGTATTCGGCCACCGTCACCGGATGGTGGACCACCCCGTCCTCAAGCGCCTCGGCCATCGCCCGCAGCCCGGCGAGCGGCGTGCGCAGGTCGTGCGAGACCCAGGCGACCAGGTCCCGGCGGCCCTTCTCGATCTGCCGCTCACGGGCGCGCGCCTGATCCGCCCAGACGGCGGCGGCGGCCAGCCGGCGGCCGAACGACCAGCCCACCGCCAAGGTCACCACGGCCGCGGCGGAGACCGTGATCAGCACCACCTGGAGGTCGTGCGCGGAGAGGAACATCGCCTGGGCGACGCCCGCCACCCCGGCGGCCACCGCGGCGACGGTCATCGCCAGCAGCACCGAGATGTGCACGGTGATCGACCGGCCGCGCAGCAGCCGCAGCACCACCGCGCCGGCCAGTCCGACCGCGAGCGCGGCGGCGAGCGCCACGCCGAAGATCAGCAGGAGGTCACGCATCGGCCGGCTCGTACCGGTAGCCGACGCCCCAGACGGTGACGATGCGGCGGGGCCGGGCCGGGTCGGTCTCGATCTTCTCCCGGAGCCGGCGCACGTGCACGGTCACCGTCGACTGGTCGCCGAAACTCCACCCCCACACCCGCTCCAGCAGCTCGGCCCGGCGCAGCGCCCGCGCCGGATGCCGCATCAGGTGCGCCAGCAGGTCGAACTCCCGCAGCGTCAGGGTCAGCTCACGGCCGTGCAGGCGGGCGACCCGAGGCCCGGTCTCCACCTCCAGGCCGCCGTCGACGAGCAGCTCCGGTGCGGCGCCGGCCGGCTCGCCGCCGGCCCGGCGCAGCACCGAGCGGACCCGCAGCACCAGCTCCCGGGGGGAGAACGGTTTGCTCAGGTAGTCGTCCGCGCCCAGTTGCAGGCCGAGGACCCGGTCGGCCTCGTCGCCGCGCGCGGTGAGCATCACGATGGGTACGCCGTCCGGCCGCTCCCGCAGCCGCCGGCACACCTCCAACCCGTCGAGTACGGGCAGCATCAGGTCCAGCACCACCAGGTGCGGCGGACGGTGGGCCACGCTGGCCAGGGCTGCCGCCCCGTCGCCGACGTGCTCGACCTCGTAACCGGCGTGCTCCAGGTAGCGGCAGACCACGTCGGCGACCGTCCGGTCGTCGTCGACCACCAGCACCCGCTGCGCCACACCGCACCTCCCACCGTGCCGGGAAGCAAGCGTAGCCACGGGCGGGGCGACGATCCATTGCCAGGTTCTTACGGCCGGCAGCGGTCCGGGCCAGTCGGACCGGCGTACGATGATCATGTGCTCGACCGGCGGCTCTCCCTGCATCTGGCGACCCGGTTGGGGCAGTGGCCGGCGGGCCCGGGGCTGCACGTGGTCCGGTCCTATCGCCGCGCCCGCCCGGCCTGGGACGGTCGGCCGCGCCCGGCGGTCGGCGTGACCGCGGGCGACAGCACCGTCCTGTCGGTGCCGCCGCAGCGCGTCGAGGAGGTGCGGGCGCTGGTCCGGGGGCGACCCCTCGGCGAGTGGCTGCCCGCGCTGCCGGCGGCGGTCGGCACGCCGGAACTCACCTCACACTGCGGCGTCTTACGCTGGTGCACCCACCCGGCGCCGCTGCCCGACGTGGGGGAATGGCTGCCGCCGACGATGCCCGGGGCCCCGCCCTGGCTGCACCTGTTCGACGCCGACGTGCTCGTGGTCCGGGACGCCGACGGCGCGTACCTCGCAGGCGTGGGGATCAAGCGGCACGACGCCTACGGGCACGAGCTGGCGGTGGGCACGGTCCCGGCGGCGCGGGGGCGAGGGCTGGCCCGGCGACTTGTCGCGCAGGCGGCCCGGCGGGTGCTGGACGAGGGGCTGATACCCACCTACGTGCACAACGCCGACAACCACGCCTCCGCCCGGGTGGCCGAGGCGGCCGGATTCCCGGACCGGGGTTGGACCTCGTTCGGCGTCTCCCCGCACTGACCGGCGGGCGCGGACCGTGGATCCCGGGCCGGATCCACGGTCCGCTGCCTCCTCCTCCCAGGTCCCGACCCTGGTAACGCTAAGTGCCTGATCGAGTGCGGACAAGGGGTGTGAGCCTGTCTTGTTGCGGACTTGACCTGGGGGAATGCTTGCTGATCGCGATCCGGACGGACGTGACGCAGCGTGCAATCAGTCGGTGAGCCCGAGCACCTGCGCCGCCGCGCGACAGTTGGCGTGACTCGCGCCGTAGGTGGCGACGAAGGCCCGCGCCCCGGCCGGCCGCCAGCCGCCCGGCCAGCCCATCTCCACCACGATCACCGGATGTGTGGCGGCCAGCGCCTCGACCAACTCCCGCGCACCGGGCAGCCGGTGCAGGTGCCGCCCGACCAGCACCACCGGCCGCGCCCCGGCGAGCCGGCGCAGCCGCGCCGGGTCGGTCTCGCCGGCCACCGCGCGGACCTGCTCGACACCGGCCGCCAGGTGCGGGCCCAACCCCCACGGCACCCGCCCCTCGGCGACTGTCGACGTGACGTGCACCTGCACCACGAGCGGTGTGCCAGGCCCCGGAAGGTCGCCCTCGACGCGCACCGCCCGCAGCGCGGCGGCGTAGCCGAGACCGTCGACGGCCGGGGCCGGTGCGTCGGCCGGCCCGGTCCAGGCGGCAAGCGCGGCGGTCCGGCCGGCGGCCTCCTCCACCCGGGCGCGATCAAGCCGGCCGTCACCGAGCGCGGCGACGACTTCGGCGGCGACCAGCTCCACCAGGTCGGCGTCGACCCGGGCGCCGATGCAGAGCAGGTCGGCGCCGGCGGCCAGCGCGCGTACCGCAGCCGGACCCACACCGCCGGCGGCCGACGCCGCGCCCTGCATCTCCAGGGCGTCGGTGACCACCGCGCCGGTGAAGCCGTACTCGGCGCGCAGCAGGTCGTGCAGGACCGCGCGGCTGAACGTGGCCGGACCGTCGCCGGTCAACGCCGGCACCCGGATGTGCGCGGTCATCACGGCCCGGACGCCGGCGTCGACCACCGCGGCGAACGGCGGCAGGTCCCGCTCCCGCAGCACGGCCGGCGACACGTCGACAGTGGGCAACTCGTGGTGCGAGTCGGCGACCGTGGCGCCGTGCCCGGGGAAGTGCTTGGCGCAGGCGGCCACACCTGTCGACTGGAGGCCGGCGACCGCGGCGGCCGAGTGGACCGCCACCCGCCCCGGGTCCGCGCCGAACGAACGGGTGCCGATCACCGGGTTCTCGTCGGCGGTGTTCACGTCGACGGTGGGCGCCAGGTCGAGGGTGAGGCCGAGCGCGGCCAGCTCCGCGCCGATCGCCGCGTACACCGCCCGGGTGAGGCCCGGGTCGTCGACCGCGCCAAGCGCGGCGTTGCCCGGGTACGGGCTGCCGGTGGCATGGGCCAGCCGGGTGACGTCCCCGCCCTCCTCGTCGATCGCCACGATCACGTCCGGGCGGCCGGCGCGCAGCGCCGCCGTGGACGCCGCGAGCTGGGCCGGGTCGTGGACGTTGGTGCCGAACAGGGTGTGCCCGGCGAGCCCGTCGCCGAGCAGGTCGACCGCCCAGTCCGGCGGGACCGGGCCGGGGTACGCGGCAAGCAACGTGCCGAGCGCCAGCCGGCGGAGTCCTGGATCCAGCCCCACTGTGTGTGCCCCTTTCCCTGCCGGATCGTCCGACCTCTGTCGGACCGGCGTGGCCGATACGCTAACGGGCACCCTTCGGCAGGCGTTTCCTGGTGCGAAACCTTACGGAAAATTGAGGACGTTGGCATGAGTGCGACCCGGCTGCCCGGCACCCCCCGACTGTTGCGGGCGCTCAACGACCGCGCGGCGCTGGAGTTGCTGCTCGAGCGCGGGCCGCTGACCCGGGCCCGGATCGGCGAGCTGACCGGGTTGTCCAAGGTCACCGCGTCCCAGCTCGTCGAGCGGCTGGAGGAGCGTGGCCTGGTCGCCCGGGTCGGCGAGCAGGCCGGCGGTCGAGGCCCGAACGCCCAGCTCTACGCGGTGCGCCCGGGCAGCGCGTACGTCGTCGGGGTGGACGTCGGCGCGGAGCGGGTGGTGGCCGCGTGCGCGGACATCACAGGCGTGGTCGCCGGGCGGGTGGAGCAGTCCACCAGGGACACCGACGACCCGGTCGGCGTGGTGCACAACGCCGTCGTCCAGGCGGCCAGCAGCGCCGGTGCGGAGCTGTCCGCGGTCCGGCGCGTCGTGCTCGGCACCCCCGGCCTGGTCGACCCGCAGACCGGCGACATCACGTTCGCGTTCAACCTGCCACGCTGGCACAGCGGCCTGCTCGCCGCGCTCCGCGAGGACCTGGCCACCCCGGTGCTGTTCGAGAACGACGTGAACCTGGCCGCGGTGGCCGAGGCGCAGTCGGGCGCGGCCCAGGGCACCGCCGACTTCGTGCTGGTCTGGGTGGACGCCGGCGTCGGCCTGGCGATCATGCTGGGTGGCCGGCTGCACCACGGCAGCAGCGGCGCGGCCGGCGAGATCGGCTACCTGCCGGTGCCCGGCGTGCCCATCCCGCGCGACGTGTCCCGGCGCGCCAAGCCGGCGTTCCAGCAGCTCGCCGGCGCCGACGCGGTTCGCGCGGTCGCCGCCGAGCACGGCTTCGCCACGGCCGACGCGGCCGAGCAGGGCGTCGCGGCGACCCGGGCCGCCGAGGCCGTACGGGCGGCCATCGCCGCCGGCGCCGCCGGCGGGCCGGTGCTTGACGAGCTGGCCCGCCGGCTGGCGCTCGGCGTGGCGAGCACCTGCGTGGTGCTCGACCCGCCGCTCGTGGTGCTCGCCGGCGCCGTCGGGCGGGCGGGCGGGGCCGCGCTGGCCGAGCGGGTGCAGCGCGAGGTCGCCGCGATCACGCTGGTCCGGCCCCGGGTGGTGACCACGGGGCTGACCGAGGAGCCGATCCTGCGCGGCGCGTTGCGCACCGCGCTCGACGCGGTCCGCGACGAGGTGTTCGGCTCGACGGTCGGCTGACCGCCGCCCGCTCAGATCAGATCGCGGCGGCGGAACACCGCGAACGCGGCGGCCACGAGCGCGGCGGTCAGACCGAGCAGGACCACCAGGCCCGCCGGCCAGCCGAGCGTGTAGGAGCCGTCGCAGAAGCCGGAGATCCCGCCGCCGCAGGCGTTGCCGTCCCAGAACCGCACCTCACCGGTGAGCCACGCCCCCAGATAGCTGGAGAGCATGAACCGGTCCGGGCGGCCGACCTGGAGGATCTGGAACACCAGTCGGGCGCCCAACTCCCACACCACCACGTACGCCGCGACCGTGCCGAGCGCCGCCGAGGTGTGCCGGCCCAGCGTGGCCATGGCGAACCCGAGCGCCGCGGCCAGCAGCACCAGCACCACGCCGCGCGCCCAGACCGCGCCGAGCGACGCCCAGAACTCGCCGCCCATCCGACCGGTCAGCCCGGACGCCTGGCCGATCAGCCAGAACGCCCCGAGGTAGGCCACCGACGCCAGCACGGAGAGCCCCAGCACGCCGCCCAGCAGCGTGCCGAGCTTCGTGGCGAGCACGGTCCGCCGGCGTGGCCGCCACAGCAGCAGGTTGACCACCCCGCCCGAGTTCAGGTCCGCCCCGATGTAGGACGCGCCGACCAGGAACCCGAACAGCGCCAGGAACGCGATCAGGAAGTAGAGCAGCGGCTTGGCCTCCTTGCTGAAGACGAAGACGCCGCTGAGATAGTCGGACGCGGTCGGCAACTGGTCCGCCAGGGCCGGGTCGATCTGGGCGCAGTCCCGCGGCAGGTAGTCGTTCTCGTCCGGGGCGAGCGTGCCCGCCTTGATCCGCAGGCAGCGGTCGAACGTCAGCTCCAGCCGGCGCACCTCCTCGGCGGCCTGCACCTGGGCCCGGCCCAACTCCACAGGCGTCGGCCGGTGCGACCCGCCGAGCGTGGTCACCACAGTCACCGCGAACGCCGCCGCCAGTAACACCACCATGAGCTGCACGAAGCGGCGGGCGGCGAGCCGCTCCAACTCGGCACGGACCAGGTTCACGCGTCCACCTCCCGGCTGTCCCGGACGTCCAGGTCGATCACTCCGTCGTGCGTCGGGGCGCCGTCCACCTGCCGTGGCACCGCCACGTGCTCGTGGTCGCCGGTCAGCTCCAGGAAGACGCTCTCCAGGTCGGGCCGCAGCGGCACCAGCTCGCGCACCCACAACCCCTGCTCGCCGAGCGTGCGGCTGATCACCTCCGCGTCGACCACGCCCGTCACCACCAGGTGGTCGGGGTTGCCGGTCACCGACAGCCCGGCCCGGCCCAGCAGCTCCGCGGCCCGGTCGAGGTCGGCCACCCGCACCTGCCACTGGTGCTCGTCGAAGCCGGCAAGCACCTCGGCCACCGGCCCGTACGCCACCCGCCGACCGCGGCTGACGATCGTCACGTGGTCGCAGATGAGCTGGATCTCGGCGAGGATGTGGCTGGACAGCAGCACGGTCACCCCGGCCTCGGCGAGCGAGCGGGTGAGGTCGCGCATCTCCCGGATGCCGGCCGGGTCCAGCCCGTTCGCCGGCTCGTCCAGGATCAGCAGCTCCGGGCGCTTGAGCAGGGCCGAGGCGACCGCCAGGCGCTGCTTCATACCTAGCGAGTAGCCCTTCACCCGCTCCCCGCCCCGGTCCCGCAGGCCGACCCGCTCCAGCACCTCGTCCACCCGGCTGGTGGGCACGCCGCCGGCCAGGGCCAGCAGCCGCAGCGTCCGGTGCCCGGTGAAGTTACCGAAGAACTGCGGGCTCTCCACGATCGCGCCGACCCGCCCGGCCACCTCGGGCAGTCGCTCGGGCGACCGGACACCAAGCACGTGCATCCAGCCCTGGTCCGGCCGGACCAGCCCGAGCAGGGCCCGCAACGTGGTCGTCTTGCCGGAGCCGTTCGGCCCCAGGAACCCGTGCACCTGGCCCGCCTCGACGAGCATGTGGAAGTCGTCGACGGCGACCCGCCGACCGTGGCGCAGGGTGCGGAACGTCTTGCGGAGACCGGCGATCTCGATGACCGCGCTCATCCGCCCGCCTCCCGGCAGGGGTGGGGCATGGGTGGTCCTTCCGGGGGCGGTGACCAACGACACGGCGCCCCACCCTATGGCGGCGGCGCCGCCCGTGGGGGGCGACGGGCCGGTGCGTGGTTGGATGGGGCGGTGACTGGTGACCTGATCCCCGGCGCCGCCGGCGCCCCCGCACCCTCGACCGTGGACGCGGATCTGGTGGTCAGCCTGGACGGGGTCGGCGTCAGGCGCTCCGGCACGGCGCTTGTGCGCGACGTCGACTGGCGGGTCGAACTGGACGAACGGTGGGTGCTGCTCGGCCCGAACGGCGCCGGCAAGAGCACCCTGCTCAACCTGGCCGCCGGCCGGCTGTACCCGAGTGACGGCGTCGCGCACGTGCTCGGCGAGCGCATCGGCCGCACCGACGTCAACGAGCTGCGTACCCGGATCGGTCTCTCCACCGCCACCCTGGCCGCGCGGATCCCCGCCGACGAGCGCGTCGTCGACGTGGTGGTGACCGCCGCCTGGGCGGTGGTCGGCCGCTTCCGGGAGAGCTACGACCGCACCGACGAGGCGCGGGCCGCCGCGCTGCTGAGCCAGCTCGGCGTCGGTCACCTCGCCGACCGGGGCTACGGCACGCTCTCCGAGGGCGAGCGCAAGCGGGTGCAGATCGCCCGCGCCCTGATGGCCGACCCGGAGCTGCTGCTGCTCGACGAACCCGCCGCCGGGCTCGACCTGGGCGGTCGGGAGGACCTGGTCGCCCGGCTCGCCGAGCTGGCGTACGACCCGGATGCGCCGGCCATCGTGCTTGTCACCCACCACGTCGAGGAGATCCCGCCCGGCTTCACCCACGCGCTGCTGCTGCGCGAGGGCGAGGTGGTGGCGCAGGGCCTGCTCGCCGACGTGCTCACCGCCGACAACCTGTCGAAGACGTTCGGCCTGCCGCTCGTCGTCGCGCGGGCCGGCGAGCGTTGGACCGCGCGGGCGGGCTGACCTCGTCATGCCGCAGACCCGGATCGCCGTCGTCGGCAGCGCCAACATGGACCTGGTCGGCGCCGCCGCCGCGCTGCCCCGGCCGGGCGAGACGGTGCTCGGCAGCGACTTCGTCATGCTCCCCGGCGGCAAGGGCGCCAACCAGGCGGTCGCCGCGGTACGCGCCGGCGCGTCCTGCGTCTTCCTCGGCGCGATCGGCTCGGACTCGTTCGGCGTCACCCTCCGCGCCCGGATCACCGCAGCCGGCGTCGACACCAGTCAACTCCGGGTGGCGTACGGCCCGTCCGGCGTCGCCCTGGTCATGGTGGGCGGCGCGGGGGAGAACGCCATCCTGGTCACCCCCGGCGCGAACGACGCGTTCCTCGGGCTCACCGAGGACGAGCTGGCCGCCGTACGCGAGGCGGACGTGCTCGTCGCGCAGCTTGAGGTGCCGGTCGAGACGGTGACCGAGGCGGCGCTGGCGGCCCGGTCCGCCGGCACCCGGGTGGTGCTCAACGCGGCGCCGGCCCGGCCGCTGCCGGACGAGCTGCTGGCCGCGACCGACCTGCTTGTGGTCAACGAGCCGGAGGCGCAGGCGCTTACCGGTCGCGGCCGGGACGAGCCGGCGGCGCTGCTCGACCTGGTGCCCCGGGCGGTGCTCACGCTCGGCGGCGACGGCGCCTGGTACGTCGACCGCGACCGGGCGGCGGAGCACGTGCCGGCGGTGCCGGTGGACGTGGTCGACTCCACCGCGGCCGGCGACGCCTTCACCGCCGCGCTCGCCGTGGCCTGGGGCGAGGGACGGGAGTTGGCCGAGGCGGTGCGGTGGGCGGCGGCGGCCGGGGCGGCCTGCGTCCGCAAGCTCGGCGCGTCCGTGGCGCTCCCGCAGCGCGCCGAGATCGACGCGCTGTTCGGCAGGTGTTGAGCGCGCTGTTCGCCCGGGTGTTAGGCGGGGGCCCCGCTTAACGCCGCTGGTTAAGCGGGGGCCCCGCCTCTACCGAATGCGTTAAGCGGGGGCCCCGCCTTAACCCTCGGCGCGTTCGCCGCGGCGGCGGAGCATGCCGAGGCCGGGGATGCCGGCCACCGCGAGCTTGAGATCACGGGTGACGTCCAGCAGGTCGTGCAGGTCCGGGCCGACCCGGTCCAGGGTGGCCAGGATCGGCAGCACGTCCGAGGTCAGGTGCTCCTTCAACTTCGGCAACTCGTCGACGAGGCGGATCGCCGCGGTCACCTCCTCCGGGCTGAGCTGCTCGACGAAGCGGGCCGCCATCGGCGCGGCCCGGCGCAGCGTCTCCGCGTACGCCGCCAGCAGCTCGCTCGCGGTGCCGGCCGCCGCGTCGGCGGTGGCCACCGTGCCCGCGGCCCGGGTCGCCACCGTGTCCGCCTCGGCCACCACGCCGGCCGCCGCCCGCGCCACCCGATCGGCCTCGCCGACCACCGTGGCCGCGGCGGCGGAGACCCGCTCCGCCTCGCCGACCACCACCGCCGCCGCGGCGGCCACCTCGGTCGCGGTGTCGATCGCGGTGGTGGCGGCGGCGCTGATCACGCCCACCTCGCGCACCGCGGTCTCCGCGTCGGTGAGCACCCGGTCGGTGCGGTCGAGCGTGCCCTCGATCCGGTCGACCACCCCGTTGATCCGCCGGACCAGCGCCTCCACCTCGTCGAGCACGGCGAAGGCGCGGGCGGGCACGGCGGCGAACGCGGCGGCCGAACCGAGGGCCTGGTCCAGGGCGGAACGGGTGAGGCCGACGACGGCGCCGGGCCGGGGAAGTGGGATCGCCATGCCGACAAGTGTGCGTCGCGCCGGCCACCCGTGCCCGGCGGCGCGGCCCGGCCAGGGTCAGCGCGCGGGCCGGGCCACCCGCAGCGCCCACCAGATCAGCGGCGCCTGCACCGGCACCCGCCCGTAGGCGATCGCCCGTTTCACCGGTCGACGCCGACGCCAGTCCCAGGCCATCTGCGCGTTGGCGGGCAGCACCGCGACGAACAACGCCGCCGCGGCCAGGCCGCCACGTCGTCGGGTCGCCGGGTGCGCCACCGCCGCCGCCACGGCCAGCTCGGCGACGCCGGAGGCGTACGTCCAGAAGCGGGCCGGCCCGGGCAGGACGCGCGGCACGATCGGGTCGTAGAAGCCGGGGCGGACGATGTGGGTGATGCCCGCGGTGGCGAGTAGCCCGGCGAGCGCGACGGCCTCGCCGCGGCGGAAGGTCATCGTCGGTCCCCCTGCTGTTCGACGGCGCGTTGCACGGCCCGGTATATCTGCCCGAACCGTAACGCGTCGGGCGTGCGGACCAGCATCGTCTCCCGCCCGTGCACCTGCACCCACAGCTCGTGCACCCGGTTGCCGCGCTCGTAGGACCGGTCCAGCCAACCGAGCGGCACCTCCAGGTACGGGGTGAGCGCCAGCCCGAACACCACGAACGCGGCCAGGATGATCAAAGCCAGCTTCCAGTTGCCCCGGTCCTGCGCCGCCCAGGCCAGTGAGAGCACGCAGACCAGCGCCACCAGCGGCGGCAGCGACAGCAGCAGGACCAGCACGCCCCGGCCCAGCACCCGACCCCGGACCGCAAGCGTGGTCGCGCCGCGGGCGTGCCACACGTACGTGACGTCGGCGAGCCGGACGACCTGCCCGCCGGCGTGGATGGCCGCCGAGGTGACCTGTACCGCGTCGTCCCGGTAATAGAGGGTCATGAATCAGCCTAACCACCCGTGCGCCACTCACGTCCGCCGCGCGCCACCTCGGCGGAGTGGAGTGGATCATGAGGGCGCCTACGGCCTGCTGCGCGGGCTCGGCCTGCTGCCGGACGAGCCGATCACGTTCTGAGCGGCGGCGGGCGCGTGCTCCATGGCCCGCTGCACCGCGCGGTAGATCTGGCCGAACCGCAGCGCGTCGCGGGTGTGCAGCAGCCGCACCGGGCGGCCCTGCCAGGTCGCCCACATCTCCAACTCCCGGCTGCCCCGCACGTACGAACGGTCCAGGTGTTCGAAGAGCACGTCGGCGAGCGGCCCGACGGCGAGGCCGACGAGCGCGGAGGCGCCGACGATGGCGATGGTGACGGTGAGCGAGCGGTGCAACCAGACGGCGAGCGCGACGCCAAGCGCGGCGGCCACCAGCGGCCCGACCAGCGCCGCGCCGATCGCGCCCCGGCCGGCCAGCACCCGCCAGGAGCGGTCACCCCGCCGGTGCCACACCGTGGTCAGCTCGGCCAGCGGGTAGCTGCGGTCGTCGACCCGCAGGGTGGTGGAGGTGACCTGTGTCGACCGGTCGTCGTAGTAAGTGATCATGAGCACTCCCCGCGTCGGCTCTCACACCGCGATATCTACCCCAACGACGCGGGTCGTAAGGTTGGCACGCGACTTCGACGAGGAAGTGAGGGCACCGTGGGCGAGTTCGTCAGGCTGGAAGTGAAGGACGGCGTCGGCACGATCCGGCTGGACCGGCCGCCGATGAACGCGCTCAACACCCAGGTGCAGGAGGAGTTGCGCGCCGCGGCCGGCGCGGCCACCGCCGACCCCGAGGTCCGCGCGGTCATCGTGTACGGCGGCGAGAAGGTCTTCGCGGCCGGCGCGGACATCAAGGAGATGGCCGACATGTCCTACGTGGACATGGCGGAGCGGGCCGCCGACCTGTCAAGCGCGCTCGGCGCGATCGCCCGCATCCCCAAGCCGGTCGTCGCCGCGATCACCGGGTACGCGCTCGGTGGCGGGTGCGAGCTGGCGCTTGCCTGCGACTGGCGGATCGTGGCCGCCGACGCCAAGCTCGGCCAGCCGGAGATCAAGCTCGGCATCATCCCGGGTGCCGGCGGCACCCAGCGGCTGGCCCGGCTGGTCGGCCCGGCCCGTGCCAAGGATCTGATCATGACCGGGCGGATGGTAGACGCCGAGGAGGCGCTGCGCATCGGCCTGGCCGACCGGGTGGTGCCCGCCGCGGAGGTCTTCGACGCCGCGCTGGCGTACGTGAAGCCGTTCCTGACCGGGCCGGTGCAGGCGCTGCGGGCGGCGAAGGCGGCGGTCGACGGTGGCCTGGACATGGACCTCACCTCGGGCCTGGCCTGGGAGAGCCAGCTCTTCGCGGCGTTGTTCGCCACCGACGACAGGCGTGAGGGCATGGCCGCGTTCGTGGCGAAGCGGAAGCCGGGCTTCACCGGGCGCTGACGCGAGGACTGTTCACATCCGGTCTACCGGCCAGTAGCGTGTGACTCCGGTCGCGCGACGAAGGGGAGTGGCATGACGGAACGGGTCGAGGGGCACGGCGGGGAGCTGGCGCTCGCGGCGCTGCGCGCACACGGCGTACGGGAGATGTTCACGCTCTCCGGCGGGCACGTCTTCCCGCTCTACGACGCCGCGCACAAGGCGGGCTTTCCCCTCTATGACGTCCGGCACGAGCAGACCGCCGTCTTCGCCGCCGAGGCGGTGGCCAAGCTCCAGCGCCGCCCCGGCCTGGCCGTGCTCACCGCCGGCCCCGGCGTCACCAACGGCGTCTCCGGGCTGACCAGCGCGTTCTTCAACGCCTCGCCGGTGCTGGTGATGGGCGGGCGGGCCCCGCAGTTCCGTTGGGGCGCCGGCAGTCTCCAGGAGATGGACCACCTCCCGCTGGTCGCCCCGGTCACCAAGCACGCCGAGACGGTGTTCAGCGCCGACGACATCCCGCGGGCCGTCTCCGCGGCGCTGACCACCGCGCTCACTCCGCACCGCGGCCCGGTCTTCCTCGACTTCCCGCTTGAGGCGGTCTTCTCCGTCGGCGACGCCGACCTGCCGGCGGTCGCCGCGCCCGCCCCGATCGAACCCGACCCGGACGAGGTCGCGAAGGCCGCCGCCCTGATCGCCGGCGCGTCCCGGCCGGTCGTCATCGCCGGCTCCGACGTGTACGCCGGGGACGCCGTCGACGCCCTGCGTGCCGCCGCCGAGTCCCTGCGGGTGCCGGTGTTCACAAACGGGATGGGCCGGGGCGCGCTGCCCCCGACGCACCCGCTCGCCTTCGCGAAGGCCCGCCGGGTCGCGCTGAAGGGCGCCGACGTGGTCGTGGTGATCGGCACGCCGCTCGACTTCCGGCTCTCCTTCGGCGACTTCGGCGACGCCAAGGTCGTGCACGTGGTGGACGCGCCGAGCCAACGCGCCGGGCACGTGCAGCCCGCCGCCGCGCCCGCCGGCGACCTGCGACTGATCCTCGGCGCGTTCGCCGAGCACCCCGGCGACCGGGTCGACCACACCGACTGGATCGCCGAGCTGCGCACCGCGGAGGACGCGGCGAAGGCCCGCGACGCCGAGGAGATGGGCGCCGAGACCGACCCGATCCGGCCGGCCCGGATCTACGGCGAGCTGCGCAAGGTGCTCGCCCCGGACGCCGTCACCATCGGCGACGGCGGCGACTTCGTCTCGTACGCCGGAAAATACCTGGAGCCCGCCCAGCCCGGCACCTGGCTCGACCCCGGCCCGTACGGCTGCCTCGGCACCGGCATGGGCTACGCGATGGGCGCCCGGGTCAGCCACCCGGACCGGCAGATCTGCGTGCTGATGGGCGACGGCGCGGCCGGGTTCTCGCTGATGGACGTGGAGTCCCTGGCCCGGCAGAAGCTGCCGGTGGTGATCGTGGTCGGCAACAACGGCATCTGGGGGCTGGAGAAGCACCCGATGCGCGCCATGTACGGCTACGACGTCGCGGCCGACCTTCAGCCCGGGCTGCGCTACGACAAGGTGGTCGAGGCGCTCGGCGGCGCGGGTGAGACGGTGGAGAAGGCCAGCGACCTCGGGCCGGCCCTGGGCCGCGCCTTCGACTCGGGCGTGCCCTATCTGGTGAACGTGCTTACCGACCCGGCCGACGCGTACCCCCGCTCCTCGAACCTGGCCTGACCGCGACGCCGCCGGGGCCGGCCGCCGGCCGGGTGACCGGCGGCGGGCCCGCGGCGTTCAGACCTCGGGGCGCTCCTGGTCGTCGTCGCGGGAGCGCTTGTCGAGCGAGGCGAGGAAGTCCGGGTCGTCGTCCGGGGCGAGCGGGCGGCGGGCAGGTGCGGCGGGCCCACCGGATGCGGCGCCGGCCGGCCCGGCCGGACGCTCGCGGCCGGCCACGAACCAGGCGATCGAGCCGACAATCGGGAAGAACAGGATGACAAGCACCCAGACCAGCCGGGGCAGCGCCTTGACCTGCCCGTCCTCGGCGGAGAGGCAGCTGATCAGCGCGCAGGCGGCGAGCACGACCTGGGCCAGGAAGAGCAGTACGTAGAGGCGGGCCATGCCCCATGATGGCGCACCGGCGGCGGTCAGTGCACCCTGCCGAGCACGTGCGCCACGCCGAGCAGGGCCAGCCCGACCGCGCCGAGCGCGGTCAGCGGCATCGACAGGCGCGCGAGTCGGCGCGGGCCGGAGCCGGTGGCCCGGCGCCAGTCGGCCGCCAGCACGGCCAGCCAGATCACGACCGCGACCCCGGCCAGCACCGCGTCGACGACACGGCCGGTGAACGCCGGCCGGAGCTGGAGCAGCAGCACCGCGGTCAGGGTGAGCAGGGTGCGCCGCCAGGCCAACCGGGTGCGTTCCGGCTGGAGGCCGGGGTCACCGGCGGTCACGTCGTGCCGCCCAGGCCGCGCACCAGCACGGCGGCCACCAGCAGCAGCGCGCCGACCGCGACGATCAGCGCCAGCACGGCGGGGAAGCGGGACGCCGGCAGTTCCTCGCCGAGCCGGATGGCGCGTTCGGTGCGGGCCCAGTGGTCCACCGCCCGGATCGACACGGCCGCGCCGAGCAGCAGCAGCCCGACGGCGAGCCCTTCGCGCAGGTGGGCCAGGGGCAGCGGGGGCAGGAACTGCGCGGCGGCCAGCCCGCCCGCGACGAGCGCCAACCCGGTACGCAGCCAGGCCAGGAACGTCCGTTCGTTGGCAAGCGAGAAACGGTAGTCCGGCGGGGTGCCGACCGAGCGCAGCTCCCGCGGGTCGAACCAGCGCCTGATCGACTCCCACACGCCGCCGATTATCCGCTTTGCCCCCGGCCTAGCCTGGACGGGTGACTGATCTTGACGCTCGCGTGCTGCGCGAGACCTACGACAGCCAGATCCGCCCGGAGCTGCCGAACCCGGTGCCCGCCGGGGTGACCATCGAGCGGGACGGTCCGCTGTTCCGCGTCCTCGGCCTGGACCAGCGCGGCTTCCTCACCTACCGGACGCTCGGCGGCCTGGCCGGCGCCGAGCTGGACGCGCTCATCGCCCGGCAGGTCGAGGTCTTCCGCGCCCGGGGTGAGGCGGTCGAGTGGAAGCTCGCCGGCCACGACGAGCCGGCCGACCTGGGGGACCGGTTGCGCGCCGCCGGCTTCGTCCCGGAGGACGAGGAGACCGTCGTGGTCGGCCCGGTGGCGCCGCTTGCCGCCGCCGTGCCGGTGCTCCCCGAG
Organism: Micromonospora marincola; assembly: GCF_056150385.1. Taxonomy (NCBI): domain Bacteria; kingdom Bacillati; phylum Actinomycetota; class Actinomycetes; order Micromonosporales; family Micromonosporaceae; genus Micromonospora; species Micromonospora marincola. Next base: position 681,225 of record NZ_JAXCFT010000001.1, read on the forward strand.
GGGGTACGCCTGCGCGAGGTCACCGGCCGGGCGGACCTGGAACGGATCGCCGCCATGGAGCAGGAGGTGTGGCACGAGGACCGCAGTCACCTGGTGACCGGCCTGGAGCGCGAGATCGGGGCCGATCCGCAGTCGATCACCGTCGTGGTGGCGGAGGCCGGGGAGACGGTGGTCAGCGCCGGCTGGGTCCGCTACGAGGGTGACACCGGTTTCGTGAGCCTCTGGGGCGGCTCGACGCTGCCGCAGTGGCGGCGTAAAGGCATCTACCGGGGGCTCGTGGCGTACCGGGCGCGGCTGGCGCAGCAGCGCGGCAGGACACTTGTGCAGGTGGACTGCTCACCTGACAGTCGGCCCATCCTGGAGCGGCTCGGGCTCGTTGCGGTCACCACCTCGACGCCGTACGTCTACACTCCGTGATCATGGACCGGTTGACGGCGGACGAGCAGCTCACCCTCAAGACCGGCGCGTTCGGGGCGGTCTTCCTGGTCTCCAACGCGGTGCCGGGGGTGCTGGGCATGGTGCGGGAGAGCATCGCCGCATCAGGCGCGCTCGCCGACGTGAGCGGCGTGGTCAAGGAGGCGCTCACCACCGGTCCGCTGCCGCAGTTGCCCCGCGACTCCGAGCTGGAGATCGAGTCGGTGGTGCTGCCCGCGCTGGGCCGGGCGGTGGAGATCCTGCGCGCCAAGTCGCCGGGGGACGTCGAGGCGTACCGGTCGGTGGTGCTGGCGGCGGCGGACCGGGTGGCGCAGGCGCACCGGGGCGTGGAGCCGGCCGAGGCGGCGGCGATCGACAAGATCCGGGCGGCCCTGACCGAAGCGGCGTGACGGCGGTCGGGCTACGGTGAGTTGGGTCACTCCGGGGCCCCGGCGAGGCGAAGCTACTTGTGGGTAACATTGGTCCGTGGGCAACTGCACAGCAGCTCGCGGTTGACCGAGCGTTAAGTCACGCGGGAGGCTGCGCCCGTGACCGGGCGAGTGATCGCTACACCCAAACAGGAGGGTCGTCGAAGCGCGATGAACATCGTCGTACTCGTCAAGCAGGTGCCCGATTCGGGCGCGGACCGCAACCTGCGTCCTGACGACAACACCGTCGACCGCGGCTCGGCGAACAACGTCATCAACGAGATGGACGAGTACGCCATCGAAGAGGCGTTAAAGATCAAGGAAGCGCACGGCGGTGAGGTCACCATCCTGACCATGGGGCCGGACCGGGCGACCGAATCGATCCGCAAGGCGCTCTCCATGGGGCCGGACAAGGCCGTCCACGTCGTCGACGACGCCCTGCACGGCTCCTGCGCGGTGGCCACCTCGAAGGTGCTCGCCGCCGCCCTCGGGCAGCTCAACGCCGACCTGGTCATCTGCGGCGCCGAGTCCACCGACGGTCGGGTGCAGGTCCTGCCGCACATGATTGCCGAGCGGCTGGGTGTGGCCGCGCTCACCGGCGCGCGCAAGCTCACCGTCGACGGCTCCACGCTTACCGCCGAGCGGCAGACCGAGGAGGGCTACGAGGTGGTCACCGCCTCGACCCCGGCCGTGGTCTCGGTCTGGGACACCATCAACGAGCCGCGCTACCCCTCCTTCAAGGGCATCATGGCCGCGAAGAAGAAGCCGGTGCAGTCGCTGTCCCTCGGCGACCTGGGCGTGGCCCCGGCCGAGGTGGGCCTCGACGGCGCCACGAGCGCGGTGCTCGAGCACACCAAGCGTCCGCCGCGCTCCGGCGGCGAGAAGATCACCGACGAGGGCTCCGGCGGCGTCAAGCTGGTCGAGTTCCTCGCCACCGAGAAGTTCGTGTGAGAGGTCTGGACATGTCTGAGGTTCTCGTCGTCGTCGAAGCCACCCGGGAATTCGGCGTCAAGAAGGTCACCCTGGAGATGCTCACCCTCGCGCGCGAGCTGGGCACCGCGAGCGCGGTCGTGCTCGGCGGCACCGGCGCGGCCGAGGCGCTGAGCGCCAAGCTGGGGGAGTACGGCGCGGAGAAGATCTACGCCGCCGAGGGCGAGGAGATCGACGGCTTCCTGGTGGCTCCGAAGGCCACCGTGGTCGCCGAACTGGTCAAGCGGGTGCAGCCGGCCGCCGTGCTGCTCGCCTCCTCGCAGGAGGGCAAGGAGATCGCCGCCCGCCTGGCGGTCAAGCTGGACAACGGCATCCTGACCGACGTGGTCGCCCTTGACGCGGACGGCACCGCCACCCAGGTCGCGTTCGCCGGCTCCACGATCGTCAAGTCCAAGGTCACCAAGGGCCTGCCCCTTGTCACCGTCCGGCCGAACTCGCTCAACCCGATCCCGGCGGCGGCCACCCCGACCGTCGAGCAGCTCACCGTGTCGGTCACCGACGCGGACAAGCTGGCCAGGGTCGTCGAGCGGGTCGCCGAGCAGAAGGGCTCGCGCCCCGAGCTGACCGAGGCGTCGATCGTCGTCTCCGGCGGTCGCGGTGTCGGCAACGCGGACAACTTCAAGCTGGTCGAGGAACTGGCCGACCTGCTCGGCGGCGCGGTCGGCGCGTCCCGCGCGGCGGTCGACTCCGGCTTCTACCCGCACCAGTTCCAGGTCGGTCAGACCGGTAAGACGGTCTCCCCGCAGCTCTACGTCGCGCTCGGCATCTCCGGCGCGATCCAGCACCGGGCCGGCATGCAGACCTCGAAGACCATCGTCGCGGTGAACAAGGACGGCGAGGCGCCGATCTTCGAGCTGGCCGACTACGGCGTGGTCGGCGACCTGTTCAAGATCGTTCCGCAGGCCGCCGAGGAGATCCGCAAGCGCAAGTGACCCTCCGGTCACCAAACGAAGGCCGCCGCCCGGTGAACCGGGCGGCGGCCTTCTCCCACGTGGGGAGCTGATCGGCGGGCCGGGGAGCTGAGCCGGCCCGCCGATCAGCCCGTCAGGGTGCCCCTCAGCAAGCTGTCGCCGGAGTGGCGGGTGTTGTTGTCGTACCGCTCGGCGCTGATGTCGACCACCGAATAGGTGCGCAGGTCCACGTTCGAGGGGATCGGCAGCAGCGCGTCCCCCGATCCGTTGCTCAGCGTACCCACCGAGAGCATCTCCATCGTCTTCGGATCGATCAACCAGACCTCGTAGTACCCCGGAACGCTCGGGAGATTCGCGACATGCAGATGCAACCGATTGTCACCGAGCACCCGGGCGTTGCCCGAGGCGTCCCTCGGCGTCGAGCCGAACGCCGCCAACGGGGCGCTCGCCAGCACCGTCGGCTGCGGCGTCGGCTCGTCCGCGCCGGTGCCGAGCACCACGGCGGTGCCCGCCACCCCGATCACCGCGGCGGCGGTGGCGGTGACCGCGGTGCTCGCCCAGCGCGGCCAGCGGCGACCCCGGCGCGGACGCGCGGTGGTGGCCGGCGGCCCGTCCGGGTCGCCGGAACGCGGCGGACGCCCGTCGGTCACCGAGGGCAGTTCCTCGGCGGCCCGGATCTCCGCGACGATGTCCTGCCAGAGGTGCTCGGGCGGGTCGGGCAGGTCGGTCAGGCCCTGGGTGCCGGCGCCGAGTCCGGCGACGTGTCGGAGCGTGTCCAGCTCGCCCCGACAGTGCCCGCAGGCGCCGAGATGGGTGGCCTCACCGTCCGCCGCCTCGCTCTCACCGAGCGCCAGAAAGACCAGCCGGTCGTGGTCCAGGTGCTGCACCGTCCACCTCCCATCTGCGCTTCAGGCTCTGCATGCCGCGCCGGATATGACTCTTGACCGTGCCGAGCGGCACTCCGGTCACGGTCGCGATCTGCTGGTGGGTCAGGTCGTCGTAGAACGCCAGCTCAAGCATCCGACGCTGCTCGTCGGGGAGCCGGGCCAGTTCGTCGGCGACGACCAGCCGGTCGACCACCGTGTCGGGGTCGGGGCCGGTGTCCACCGGCTCGGGCAACTGCTTCACCGTCTCGACCACCCGGTTCTCCCGGGCCGCGGCGCGGATCCGGTCGACCACCTTGCGCCGTCCGATGCCGAGCAGCCAGCCGATGAGCGAACCCTTCGCCGGATCGAACGTCTCCCGGCCGAGCCAGGCGGCCACGAACGTCGCCTGGGTCACGTCCTCGGCGTCGCTCCGGTTCGCAAGTGTCGTGGTGGCCAGATGCAGCACCGCTCGGCCGTACCTGTCGTACGCCTCCCGCAGTGCGGCCTCGTCGCCGTCGCGGAACCGCGTCGCGAGGTCGTCCTCGCCCGGCGGCTCGGGGCCCTGCCTCCCCGCCGTCACCGGGCGGCTCGCCTTTCGTGGGGCATGCCGCACTGTAGCTCTCACCGCCCTCGCTCCACTCCGCCGGTGTGACAGGCACGACCCTCGTCACCTCCCCTTCGTCGCCGAGGACCCGGACGGATGCGTCGTGCGGCGGAAAAAGAAAACGAATCCGGGGCGCATCCGGTGGCGTCCGGGCCGGCGTAACCAGTTCTGCACGCCAGGCCTGACGAATCAGCACCAACCACCGGGAGGAAGACAAATGCAGCTCGCCATGTTCCGTCGGGTCGCCGCGGGCGGCGCGGTGGCCGCCCTGACCTTCGTCGGCGTCGGCGCCGCCACCACCGGCCCGGCCTACGCCGCCTCGTCCAAGGTCTCCGTAATCCACGGCATCCCGGACACCCCGGTCGACGTCTACGTCAACGGCAAGAAGACGCTCGACAACTTCAAGCCCGGCGACGTCGCCGGCCCGCTCACCCTGCCCGAGGGGGAGTACGACATCGCCCTGACCAAGCCCGGTGAGGCGGTCGACAAGGCGCTCCTCACCGTCGACGACGCCAAGGTGCCGGGTGGGGCGAACATCAGCCTCGCCGCCCACCTCAGCGCCGACGGCAAGCCGCAGCTCACCCCGTTCGTCAACGACGTGTCCAAGGTGGGCGCCGGCAAGGCCCGGCTGATCGTCCGGCACACCGCCGCCGCCCCGGCCGTCGACGTGCGGGCCGGCGGCAAGCCGGTCTTCGAGGGCCTGACCAACCCGAAGGAGGCCAAGGCCGACGTGGCCGCCGGCACCGTGCAGGCGGACGTGGTGCTCGCCGGCACCGACACCGTCGCGATCGGCCCGGCCGACCTGAACCTCAAGGAGGGCACCGCCACCATCGTCTACGCGATCGGCTCCGCCGACGACAAGAACCTGGACCTGGTCGCGCAGACCATCAGCGGGCTGCACTCGGCCCCGGGTGGCGTCCCGAGCGGCACCGGCGGTCAGGCCGGCACCGGCGTGGACACCTGGTGGTACGTGCTGGCCGGCGCCGGCGTGCTGCTCCTGGTCGGCGGCGGGGCGCGGGTGGCCACCGCCCGGGCCGGTCGCCGGTGACGGTGCGTAACCGCGGGGCGCTGGCGGCGATGGCCGCCGGCGCCGCCGCGCTCACCGTGGCGACCCTGGTGGCCTGCGGGTCGCGGCCCGTCGAGGACGTCGGCGCCGACGAGGCGGCGGCGCTCGCCAGCAGCACACCCGCCCCGACGCCGACGCCGACCGCGACGGGAGGCGCGTCGGTGCCGGTGAACGCGGGCACGCTGCCGGCGGACGGGGCGACCGTGCCGCCGGTACGGCTGCGCATCCCGCCGATCGGGGTTACCGCCTCGGTCGGCCCGGTCGGCATCAACGAGCGCACCGACGAGTTCGAGGTGCCGCCAAGCGTGGACCAGGTCGGCTGGTACCGCTACGGCCCGGGACTGGAGGCGGACGCCGGCTCGGTGGTGATCGCCGGGCACGTGGACAGCGCCGAGCAGGGCAAGGGGGCGTTCTTCCGGCTCCGCGAACTGGACCGGGGGGACACCCTGACCGCCACCGGCTCGGACGGCCGGGACCGCCGCTACCGGGTGGTGGCCCGGGAGGAGTACACGAAGACGAAGATCCCGCTGGACCGCTACTTCGCCCGGGACGGCAGTCCGCGCCTGACGTTGATCACCTGCGGCGGGCCGTTCGATCCGAAGACCCGGCACTACCGCGACAACATCGTGGTCACCGCCGTTCCCACCTGAGCACCGGACCGCCCGTCCCACCTCCGGCGCGGGACGGGCGGTCCGGCCACCGGCCGCCCACGCGCCGGCCGTTAGGCTGAAGGGTGATGGCATACCTGGATCACGCGGCGACGACCCCGATGCTCGACGAGGCACTCGAGGCGTACGTCGCCACCGCCCGCGAGGTGGGCAACGCGTCGTCGCTGCACGCGGCGGGTCGCCGGGCCCGGCGGCGGGTGGAGGAGTCCCGCGAGCGGGTGGCCGCCGCGCTCGGCGCCCGCCCGTCCGAGGTGATCTTCACAGGTGGCGGCACGGAGAGCGACAACCTCGCCGTGAAGGGCATCTTCTGGGCCCGCCGCGACGCCCGGGCCGAGCGGATCCGGGTGGTCTCCAGCGCGGTCGAGCACCACGCGGTGCTGGACTCGGTGGACTGGCTGGTCGGGCGCGAGGGCGCGGAGGTCGGCTGGCTGCCGGTGGACGCGGCCGGCCGGCTCGACCCGGAGCGGCTCCGCGCCGAGTTGGCCGCGCACGGCGACCAGGTGGCGGTCGTCACCGCGATGTGGGCCAACAACGAGGTCGGCACCGTCCAGCCGGTGGCCGAGCTGGCCGCGGTCGCCGCCGAGCACGGGGTGCCGTTCCACACCGACGCGATCCAGGCGGTCGGCCAGGTGCCTGTCGACTTCGCCGCGAGCGGGGCCGCCGCGCTCACCGTGACCGGGCACAAGCTCGGCGGTCCGACAGGCGTCGGCGCGCTGCTGCTGGCCCGCGACGTCGCCGCCACCCCGCTGCTGCACGGCGGCGGCCAGGAACGCGACGTCCGCTCCGGGACGCTCGACACCGCCGGCATCGTCGCGTTCGCGGTCGCCGTCGAGACCGCGGTGAAGGGCCAGCAGGAGTACGCCGCCCGGATCGCCGCCCTCCGCGACGAGCTGGTCGAGCGGGTCCGGCGGGCGGTGCCCGAGGTGGTCTTCAACGGCGATCCGACGGACCGGCTCCCGGGCAACGCGCACTTCTCCTTCCCCGGCTGCGAGGGGGACGCGCTGCTGCTGCTCCTCGACGCCCAGGGCATCGCCTGCTCGACCGGGTCGGCCTGCTCGGCCGGCGTGGCCCAGCCGTCGCACGTGCTGCTGGCGATGGGCGCGGACGACGACCGGGCCCGTTCCTCGCTGCGCTTCACGCTCGGGCACACAAGCACCGGCGCGGACGTCGACGCGCTCATCGCCGCGCTGCCGGCCGCCGTCGAGCGGGCCCGCCGCGCGGCCGCCCTCCGCACGCCCCGCTGACCCGGATACCCTCGGTGAGGACGAGGGGAGTGGGCCGGTGAGAGTTCTGGCGGCGATGTCGGGCGGGGTGGACTCGGCCGTGGCGGCGGCACGTGCGGTGGAGGCCGGGCACGACGTGACCGGGGTGCACCTGGCGCTGGCCCGCAACCCACAGACCTACCGCACCGGCGCCCGGGGCTGCTGCACGCTTGAGGACTCCCGGGACGCCCGGCGCGCCGCCGACGTGCTCGGCATCCCGTTCTACGTGTGGGACATGGCCGACCGGTTCCACGACGACGTGGTGGACGACTTCGTCGCCGAGTACGCGGCCGGGCGTACCCCGAACCCGTGCCTGCGCTGCAACGAGAAGATCAAGTTCGCCGCGGTGCTGGACCGCGCCGTGGCCCTGGGCTTCGACGCCGTGGTGACCGGGCACCACGCCCGGCTCGGCGCGGACGGCCTGCTGCGGCGCAGCGTCGACGAGGCAAAGGACCAGTCGTACGTGCTGGCGGTGCTGACCCGCGCGCAGCTCGACCGGTCGATCTTCCCGCTCGGCGACTCCACCAAGGCCGAGGTGCGCGCGGAGGCCGCCCGGCGCGGCCTCGCCGTGGCCGACAAGCCGGACTCGCACGACATCTGCTTCATCGCCGACGGCGACACCCGCGGCTTCCTGGCCGAGCGGCTCGGCGAGGCCCCGGGCGAGGTGGTGGACGCGCTCACCGGCGCGGTCGTGGGCAACCACAGCGGCGCCTACCAGTACACCGTCGGCCAGCGACGCGGGCTGCGCCTGGACCGCCCCGCGCCGGACGGCCGGCCCCGCTACGTGCTCTCCATCACGCCGACGACAAACACCGTGACGGTCGGCCCGGCCGAGGCGCTTGAGGTCTCCTCGGTGCGGGCCGCCCGTCCGGTCTGGACCGGCGGGCCGCGTCCCGACGGGCCGATCGAGTGCGAGGTGCAGTTGCGGGCGCACGGCGACGTGGTGCCGGCCGCCGTCTCGGTGGACGCCGACGGGCTGCACGCCGCGCTGCGCCGCCCGGTCCGCGGCGTCGCCGCCGGTCAGGCGATCGTGGCCTACCGGCCGGACCCGGCCGGCGACGTGGTCCTCGGCTCCGCCACCATCGCCGCTGCCTGACGACGGGCGTGGCGGTCCGCCAGCGGCCCCGTCAGCGAACGGTGTCCCATGCTCAGCGCCCCTGGCCGGACCGGCCGCTCGCTGAACGGACCCCTGGCCACGCTCCCGCCAGAGGGCGCACTGCCGCAGAGCGGGCCCTCGCCGGATGGCGTCCCGCTTGTGGGTGCCTCGCCGGTGGGCGGGCCCGGCCGGAGATGGCTCCGGCCGGCGTATCGGCTGCCGGACCGTGACCCGCGCCGACCTTCCGGGTGCGAATTTCCGGTGTGGCGGCACGGGCGGAGGGACTCGCTTTCAGGCGCCTGGAAACTTGATGACGTGGATGGGTCACCGCGACGAACGGCGATCGGACTCCCACGGCGAGCGCCTGCCCGGACCGCGGTTGATCACGACGAGTCATTTACGCCATCAAGTTTGTAGGCGCTTGATGAGGCATCACGCGCCTATCCGTCACCCACCCCTGACGATGCGCCGCCGTGCCGTGCCTCCGGCCCGCTGACCGCCGCGCCGACCGCTGCGGACGGCACGGTGGATAGGCTTCGGCGGTGACTGATCAGCAGTGGCCCTGGCCGGCCGGGGCGGCGACCGGAATCGGTTCGCTGCCCGGCACCGACATCGCCGAGGCACAGCGGATCGTGCTCGGCGAGCTGCCCGACCTGCCGCACCTGCCGGAGCTGCCCGCCCGGGGGCCGGGGGCGGACCTCGTCGGCCGCGCCGGCGGCCTGCTCGTCGAACTCCCGGTCGAGCTGTACGCGGCCCGCTGGCGGATCGCCCCGCGCCCCGGCCGGGACCTGCGCCGCGCCCGTGACCTGATGGAACGCGACCTGGACCAGCTCGCCGAGCAGGCCGAGGCGTACACCGGTCCGGTCAAGATCCAGGCCGCCGGCCCGTTCACCCTGGCCGCCGCGCTGGAGCTGCCGCTCGGTGGTCGGGTGCTGCGCGACCCCGGCGCGGTGCGGGACCTCGCCGGCTCGCTCGGTGAGGGGCTGCGGGGGCACGTGGCGGCGGTGGCCCGGCGGCTGCCCCGCGCCTCGGTGCTGCTCCAGCTCGACGAGCCGTCCCTGCCGGCGGTGCTGGCCGGTCGGGTGCCCACCGAGAGCGGCTTCGGCACCCACCGTCCGGTGGAGGCGGAGACGGCCCGGACGCTGCTGCGCGGCGTGTTCGACGCGGCCGGCGTTCCCACGCTCGTGCACTGCTGCGCGCCGGACGTGCCGCTGGAGCTGATCCGTTCCGCCGGCGCGATCGGCGTCGCCCTCGACCTGTCGCTCGTCACCGATCTGGACCCGCTCGGCGAGGCGATCGACGCCGGGTTCGGGCTGCTGGCCGGCGCCGCGCCGACGTCGTCCGGCCGGGCGCCGACCTCGGCCGAGGTCGCGCATCGGGTCCGCCGCGTCTGGGACCGGCTCGGCTTTCCCCGCCGCCGGCTGTCCGAGCAGGTGGTTGTGACGCCCGCGTGCGGCCTGGCCGGCGCCGCTCCGGCGTACGCCCGGGCGGTGCTGGCCGCCTGCCGCGACGCCGGGCGGCGGCTCGCCGAGGAGTGACGTTTTCTGGTCGTACCCCCGGGGCAGGATGACGGGCATGATCGGACAACTGCGTTCCACCGTGATCGACTGTCCCGACCCGCGCGCGTTGGCCGGCTTCTACGCGGAGCTGCTCGGCCTCCCGCTGCTCGAGGAGAACTCCGAGGGCGACGAGTGGGTGGTGCTCGGCGGCCCGCCGGGGCACCAGCCGCGGCTGGCCTTCCAGAAGGCGCCCGACCTGCGCGCCCCCGAGTGGCCCGACCCGGAGCGACCGCAGCAGTTCCACCTGGACGTGACGGTGGACGACATCGAGGCGGCCGAGAAGGCGGCGCTGGCCCTCGGGGCTCGGCGGCTGCCCGGTGGCGAGGAAGGCTTCCGGGTCTACGCCGATCCGGCCGGCCACCCGTTCTGCCTCTGCTGGGACTGACCGCGCCGGGCTTGCCCGGCCGGTGCATGATCATCGACGTGAGCACTTCCACCGCCCGCCGCGCCGCCGGCTCGCTCTTCGGCCTCGCCTACGGTGACGCCCTCGGCAAGCCGACCGAGTTCCTCACCGTCACCGAGATCGTCCGGCGCTACGGCCCGGCCGGTCCGCGCGAGCTGACTGGCGATCCGGCGCTTGTCACCGACGACACCCAGATGGCGCTGGCGGTGGCGTGGGCGCTGCACGACGCGCCCGCGTACACGCCGGAGGCGGTGGAGCCGCTGCTGCGGCAGCGCTTCCTCGACTGGGCGGCCAGCCCGGAGAACAATCGTGCGCCGGGCATGACCTGCCTGCGTGCCTGCGCCGAGCTGAGCCGGGGCGTCCGCTGGCAGGAGGCCACGGTGGCCGGTTCGAAGGGCTGCGGCGCGAACATGCGGGTCACCCCGGTCGGGCTGCTCGATGTCGACCTCGACACGATGGCCGGGCTGGCCCAGCTCCAGGCGGGCCTCACCCACGGGCACCCGACCGGGCTGGCGGCCAGCGAGCTGACCGCGTACGCGATCCGGCTCTTGCGCGACGGCGTGGCGCCGGCGGAGCTGCCCGGCCTGCTCACCGCGCGGGCCGACGCGCAGCGCACGGTCTACCGGGGCGACTGGCTCGGTGACCTGTGGCAGCGTCCCGGCGGCACCACCGCAGCCGAGTTCATCGCCCGGGGCTGGGACGACTGCCTGCGGGTGCTCGGCCGGCTGGAGGCGGCGCTGGCCCGCCCCGACGACGGCGGCGACCCGTGCCGGCTCACCGGCGAGGGCTGGATCGCGGAGGAGGCGCTCGCCACCGCGCTGCTCTGCGTGCTGTGGCACCCGGACGACCCGGTCGGCGCGTTGGCCCGGGGCGCCACCACCGCAGGTGACTCGGACTCCATCGCCGCGCTGGCCGGCGCGTTCGTCGGGGCGGCGCACGGCATGGCCGCCTGGCCGGCCGGCTGGGCGGGCCGGATCGAGTACGCCGACCAGCTCACCGCGCTCGCCGGCGCGCTCGACTGAGCGGCGTCGTCGTCACGCGGTGAGGTGGGGAAGGCGGCGTACGCCGCGCCACACGTCGGCGTCGCAGTCACCAGCCCGGTCGGCGAACGCGGTCAACGGCACCGGGAGCGGCTCGCTGACGTCAAGCCAACTGTCGTGCTCGGCGTCGGCGTCCCAGCTCCGGGTGGGGATGGACACGTGGTCGTCCCGGCCCGACTTGTCCTGACTGGTGATCTTCAGGACCTCGGCGTCCCGACCGTCGACCCGCAGCACCAGGCAGGGGCGCACCTTCGAGCCGGTGCCGTCGGCGTACGGCACGTCGGCCCACCAGATCTCCCCGGGGCGCGGGCTGTCCCGGCCCGGCCGCCCGGCGTCGCGCGGTCGCGGCGGCGTGCTGGTCCGGCCACCGCCGTTCCCGCCTCCGGCACGGCCACCGCGGGGCGCCCTCCCGGGCCGGCTGCCGCCACCGGCGCCCGGCCGCCGACGGTCCCCGGGCCGCCCGCGCCGGTCCGTCCGGGTGGACCGGCGGCGCCACTCGCTCCACAGCCAGCCCGCGGCCACGCAGGCCACGATGACAAGCGCCCAGATCAGCCCGTCGCGCATCCGTGCCCGCCTTCCGTCCGCTTCGGCCCATCGCCGCCGCCGTGATCGTCGCACGGTCGGGGCCCGCCCGCTCCGCCGGCGCGGCGCACGCCGTCGGGGCGCCGCTGCCTGCTCACGCCGGTGGCCGGACGGTTGTCACAGCCGACCGCTACGGTTCTCGGGTAGCGCGAGCACGGGAGGTCGACAGCGGTGTCCGAAGACGGTGGCGTGTCCGAAGAAGCGGTTCCCCTGACGGTCGACGCCGCCCAGCAGGCGGCGGCCGGCGCCGAGCCGAGCCCGGAGGCCCGGGAGCGGCACGCCACGCTCAGCCAGGAGCTGACCGAGCACCAATACCGCTACTACGTGCTGGACGCGCCGACGATCACCGACGCGGAGTTCGACAGGCAGTTGCGCGAGTTGGAGGCGCTGGAGGCGGAATACCCGGCGTTGCGCACCCCCGACTCGCCCACGCAGCGGGTCGGCGGCACGTTCTCCACCGACTTCACCCCGGTCACCCACGCCGAACGGATGCTCTCGCTCGACAACGCGTTCGCCGACGAGGAGTTGGCCGCCTGGGCCGAGCGGGTCGAGCGGGACGCCGGCGGCCCGGTGCCCTACCTCTGCGAGCTGAAGGTCGACGGGCTGGCCATCAACCTCACCTACGAGAAGGGTCGTCTGGTGCGGGCGGCCACCCGTGGTGACGGCCGCACCGGCGAGGACGTCACGGCCAACGTGCGCAGCATCGAAGGGGTGCCGGCGCGGCTGACCCCGACCGACGGCTTCCCCGAGGTGCCGGAGCTGCTCGAGGTGCGCGGCGAGATCTACTTCCCGGTGGCCGCGTTCGCCGACCTCAACGCGAGCCTGGTCGAGCAGGGCAAGGCGCCGTTCGCGAACCCGCGCAACGCCGCCGCCGGCAGCCTCCGCCAGAAGGACCCGCGGGTCACCGCCTCCCGACCGCTGCGCCTGGTCGTGCACGGCATCGGCGCCCGCACGGGCTACCGGCCGGCCGCGCAGTCCGAGGCGTACGCCGCGCTCCAGGCGTGGGGGCTGCCGACAAGCGACCGCTGGAAGGTGGTGGACGACCTGGCCGGCGTGGCGGAATACATCGCCTACTACGCCGAGCACCGGCACGACGTCGAGCACGAGATCGACGGTGTGGTGGTCAAGGTAGACCCGGTCTCCATCCAGGGCCGCCTCGGCTCGACCAGCCGCGCGCCGCGCTGGGCGATCGCCTTCAAATACCCGCCCGAGGAAGTCAACACCAAGCTGCTCGACATCGACGTCAACGTCGGGCGCACCGGCCGGGTGACCCCGTTCGCCGTCCTGGAGCCGGTCCGGGTGGCCGGTTCCACTGTCGCGCTCGCCACGCTGCACAACGCCCGGGAGGTCGAGCGCAAGGGTGTGCTCATCGGTGACACGGTGGTGCTGCGCAAGGCCGGCGACGTCATCCCCGAGGTCCTCGGCCCGGTGGTCGAGCTGCGCCCGGCCGACGCCCGACCGTTCGTCATGCCGACCGCCTGCCCGGCCTGCGGCACGCCGCTCGCGCCGGCCAAGGAGAGCGACGTCGACATCCGCTGCCCCAACTCCCGCAGTTGCCCGGCGCAGCTTCGGGAACGGGTCTTCCACCTGGCCGGCCGCGGCGCCTTCGACATCGAGGTGCTCGGCTACAAGGGTGCCGCCGCGCTGCTCGACGCCGGGATCATCGCCGACGAGGGCGACCTGTTCGGCCTCGACGCCGAGCGGTTGATCCTCTCGCCGTTCTTCGTCAACAAGGACGGGACGCTCGGCAGCAACGCCACCAAGCTGCTCGACAACCTCGCCGTGGCCAAGGAACGCGACCTGTGGCGGGTGCTGGTGGCGCTCTCCATCCGGCACGTCGGCCCGACCGCGGCCCAGGCGCTGGCCCGGCACTTCCGCTCGGTCACCGCGATCGAGGAGGCCGCCGAGGAGGAGTTGTCCTCGGTGGACGGCGTCGGCCCGACGATTGCCGCGAGCATCAAGGAGTGGTTCGCCGTCGACTGGCACCGCGACGTGGTGCGCAAGTGGGCCGAGGCGGGCGTACGGATGGCCGAGGAGGCAGGCGAGGCGGGGCCGCGACCGCTCGACGGGGTCACCGTGGTGGTCACCGGCACGCTTGCCGGGTTCAGCCGCGACCAGGCCGCGGAGGAGATCCAGAGCCGGGGCGGGAAGGTGACCGGCTCGGTCTCCAAGAAGACCGGCTTCGTGGTGGTCGGCGACAACCCGGGCACGAAGGCCGACAAGGCGGCCACCCTGAAGCTGCCGATCCTCGACGAGGACGGGTTCCGGGTGCTGCTGGAGTCCGGCCCGGAGGCGGCCCGGGCGGTGGCCCGGGTGGAGGACTGAGCAGCGTACGCGGCCGGATACCAACTTAATTACGACTGCCACCTATTCGTGACTGTCGTGTCGGGCAAAGCCGTCCGGAGGGCGTTTCATTGGCGTACGGCGCGTGACGGCGCGCGCCGGGACCCGTTCACGGGAGGTGCGATGGCGACCGGCGACCCGCGCAACTCCGTCCCGCCGGGGCGGAGCGGGCCGTTCTTCGGCTTCGTCGGCGCGGTCGGTCTTGTCGCCCTGCTCGTCTCGATCGGGCCGCTGGCCGAGCTTCCGGGCCGGCTGACCGAGCTACCTGTCGCGTTCTGGACGATGGCGGCGCTCGCCGTGGCCTGCGACGCCCGTCCGTTCGTCCCACCCGGCCGGCGGCAGACCTCGGCGGTGTTCCCCTCCACCTGCTTCACCTTCGCCATCCTGCTCGGCTGGGGGCTCGGCCCGGCCGTGGCGGTGCAGGCCGTGGCCGTGGCCGTCTCCGGCTGGCGGCTCGGCTACGCCGCCTGGCGCACCGCCTTCAACGCCGCCCAGTACGCGTGCGCGCTCGCCGCCGCGTACGCGGTCACCCGGTTCGGCCCGGGCGAGCTGTTCGGCGACGGTCGGCTGCACTGGACCGACGTGGTGGCGGTGGGCGGTGCCACGGTGGCCTGGTTCGGGGTCAACTACGGCACGGTCAACACCGCCATCCGGCTGCGGTTCGGGCACCGGTGGTGGCCGACCGTCCGGCTCGGGCTGGCCTACGAGCTGCTTTCCACCGGTTCGCTGCTGCTGCTCGCGCCGGTGCTGGTGGCCGCCGCCGCGGCCAGCGCGGCGCTGATCCCGCTGGTGTTGGTGCCGCTCTTCGCGGTCTACCGGATGGCCCGGCTCTCCGACGAACGGGAACAACTCGCCGACCTCGACCCGCTGACCGGGCTGTCGAACCGCAAGGCGCTGCTGACCGAGGTGGCCGAGCAGGTGCACCTGCACGCCGAGCGGGCCGCCCGGGGTGAGCCGGACGCCCACCTGGCCCTGCTGCTGCTCGACCTCGACCGGTTCAAGAACGTCAACGACGCGCTCGGGCACGCGGTGGGGGACCGGCTGCTGGTCGAGGTGAGCGCCCGGCTGGTCGACGTCGCCGACGACGGCGAGCTGGTGGCGCGGCTCGGCGGCGACGAGTTCGCCATCGTCGTACCCCGGTTGGCCGGCGTCGAGGCGGCGCGGGAGCGGGCCGACCGGGTGGTCGCCGCGCTCGCCGAGCCGGTGCCGCTGGACGGGCTGCCGCTGGACGTGGGTGGCGCGATCGGCGTCGCGCTCTTCCCCGAGCACGGCGAGGACTTCGCCACCCTGATGCGGCACGCCGACGTCGCCATGTACGACGCCAAGAATCGCAACGACACAGTCGCCGTGTACGCCCCGGAGTCCGACCACAACTCGGCCGAGCGGCTGAGTCTCCTGGCCGACCTGCGCCGGGTGCTGGAGTCCCCGTCACCAGGCGAGCCGGTGGGCGTCCGTGGAGGTGACGGCGCCGCGCTGACGCCGGACCTGCCCACCGCCCGGCCGGCCCACGACGGGCGGCCGGTTCGCGAGGGCCCGCCGGTTCGCGATCACGGTCGGGACGGGGTGCGACCCGCCGACGCTCCGGCCCGGTGGCGGTTGCGGTGGCGGCGGGCCCGGGTCGAGGCGCGGTCCGACGACGAACTGATCGATCGGATCCTCACCGGCGCCGACCCGATCCGGCGCCGGTCCGCGCGTACCGGCGTTCCCGCCGGCCCGGTACGGCCCGGCAGCGAGCCGGCCACGGTGGCGGCGCCGGCCCCCGACGCCGCATCCGCCCTGGTGGCCACGCCGGTCCCCGACGCCGCGCCCGCCGCCGGAGCGTTCCCCGTCGCCGGTGCGACAGGCGGCGTCGGCGGTGTGACAGGGGATCGCGTGCAGGTGCGCGACATGGAGGACCCGGGCGAGATCACCATGTACTACCAGCCGCAGATCGCCATCGCGACCGGCGAGGTGGTCGGCGTCGAGGCGCTGCTGCGCTGGCGGCACCCGCGCCGGGGGATGGTCGATCCGGGGGAGCTGATCCAGGTCGCCGAGCAGAGCGCGGTCATGCGGCTGCTCACCCGCCGGGTGGTGGACGACGTCCTGGAGCAGCTCGCCAAGTGGTTCGCGGCCGGGCTCACGCTGCGCGCCGCGCTCAACGTCAGCGTCCGGGACCTGCACACCGGCGAGATCGCCGACCAGATCGCCGATCGGCTCGCCAGGTACGGGTTGCCGCCGGAACGGCTCCAGGTGGAGATCACCGAGGGCGCGCTGATGGCCGACCCCCGGCGGGTGCTCGCAAGCATCACCCAGTTGCACCGGATCGGGGTCGGCATCGCGCTCGACGACTTCGGCACCGGCTACTCCTCGTTGCAGCACCTGCGTCGGCTCCCGCTGTCCGAGGTGAAGGTGGACCGGTCGTTCGTGCTGGGGATGGCCGACGACCCGGACGACGCGGCGATCGTCCGCTCGATGATCGAGCTGGCCGGCGCGCTCGGGCTGCGGGTGGTCGCCGAGGGGGTGGAGGACGAGCGCACCTGGCGGCTGCTGCACGCCGCCGGCTGCGACGTGGCGCAGGGCTGGTTCCACGCCCGGCCGATGCCGGCGGAGGATCTGATTACCTGGCTGTCGCGGTACCGCCCGATCCACCCGGCGGCGGTGGAGGGCGAGGGCCGGGAGGGGCCGGAGGCGGAGGGGGAGTCGAAGGCGTCGTCGTGACGGCGGGACAATAGACTCGCTCCGGTCACCACGCGTCATCGTTCACCGTCGTACGCGCGGCCGGCACACCGCAGTCGTCTCTCAGACAGCCACGAAGGGGGCACCCGATGGCCGCCATCTCCCGCGAGGAGGTCGCGCACCTCGCGCGACTGTCGCGGCTCGCCGTCACCGAGGAGGAGCTGGACACCTTCGCCGGCCAGCTCGACGTGATCCTCCAGTCGGTCGCGCAGGTCGGCGAGGTCGCCGCGGCGGACATCCCGCCGACGTCCCACTCGGTGCCGCTGACGAATGTGCTCCGCGAGGACGTGGTGACACCGAGCCTGACCCCGCAGGAGGCGCTGTCGGGCGCGCCCGACGCCGAGGAACAGCGGTTCCGCGTCCCGCGGATCCTGGACGAGGATGTGGCCTCATGACCGACCTGACGAAGCTGACCGCTGTCGAGATCGCCGGTCTGGTGGCGAACGGGGAGACCTCGGCGATCGACGTCACCCGCGCCCACCTCGACCGGATCGGCGCCGTCGACGACCGGGTGCACGCGTTCCTGCACGTCGACAGCGAGGGTGCACTCGCCGCCGCGCGGGCCGTGGACGAGCGCCGGGCCGCCGGCGAGGAGCTGGGCCCGCTCGCGGGTGTGCCGGTCGCGGTCAAGGACGTGCTCACCACCAAGGGCGTGCCGACCACGGTCGGGTCGAAGATCCTGGAGGGCTGGCGTCCGCCGTACGACTCGACGATCGTCGAGCGGCTGCGCGCCGCCGGTACGGTGATGCTCGGCAAGACGAACATGGACGAGTTCGCCATGGGCTCCTCCACCGAATACTCGGCGTACGGGCCGACCCACAACCCGTGGGACCTCGACCGGATCCCGGGCGGCTCCGGCGGTGGCAGCGCGGCGGCGCTCGCCGCGTACGAGGCGCCGCTGTCGATCGGCTCGGACACCGGCGGCTCGATCCGCCAGCCCGGCGCGGTCACCGGCACCGTCGGCGCGAAGCCCACCTACGGCGGCACCTCCCGGTACGGGCTTGTCGCGTTCTCCTCGTCGCTCGACACGCCCGGCCCGTGCGCGCGTACCGTGCTCGACGCCGCGCTGCTGCACCAGGTGATCGCCGGCCACGACCCGCGTGACTCCACCTCGATCCCGGCCCCGGTGCCGGACGTGGTGGGCGCGGCGCGGCGCGGGGCGACCGGCGACCTGACCGGCGTCAAGCTCGGCGTGGTCACCGAGTTCACCGGCGAGGGCGCCGAGCCGGGCGTGATGGCCGCGTTCCGGGAGTCCGTGGAGGCGCTGGCCAAGCTGGGCGCCGAGATCGTCGAGGTGTCCTGCCCGCACTTCTCGTACGCGCTGCCGGCCTACTACCTGATCGCGCCGAGCGAGTGTTCCTCCAACCTGGCCCGGTTCGACGGCGTCCGGTTCGGCCTGCGGGTCGGCGACGACGGCAACCGGTCGCTGGAGGAGGTCATGTCGCTGACCCGCGAGGCCGGCTTCGGGCCCGAGGTGAAGCGCCGCATCATGATCGGCACGTACGCGCTCTCCTCGGGCTACTACGACGCCTACTACGGCCAGGCGCAGAAGGTCCGCACGCTCATCACCCGGGACTTCACCTCCGCGTTCGAGCAGGTGGACGCGCTGATCTCGCCGACCACCCCGTTCGTGGCGTTCCCGATCGGCGCGCGCACCTCGGATCCCTACCAGATGTATCTGGCCGACCTCTTCACCATCCCGACGAACCTGTACGGCGGGCCGGCCATCTCGGTCCCGTGCGGGTTGTCCGACGGGCTTCCGGTCGGTTTGCAGATCATGGCTCCGACCATGGCCGACGACCGGATGTACCGGGTCGCCGCCGCGCTGGAGTCAAGCGTCGGCACGTTCACCCCACCGGCCCTGTAGCACCCCCGCCGACCGGCGTCGACGGATCCCCGTCGGCGCCGGTCGGCGTTTCGGTTCTCACCGGTCCGCGCGATCCCGGTCCGGCGCGGTCACTTCCGGCGGCGGGTGAGGCGGGTCAACGCCAGCACAACGGCGATCGCCACCAGCCCGGGGATCGCGGTGCCGGCCAGCATCGCGGCCAGGCTGCCGGGCTCACGGTCGTCGTTGGTCAGCCACAGCGCCCAACCGGTCAGGGCGGCCACCAACCAGGCCGCCGTGACCGCCAGCAACATCACGCTGGGCCGCCACCGTCGTGCTGTCGAGTTGTCCCCCGTATTCGTCATGGTCGACACGTACCCCAGGGTTGTCTCTCTCATGCCGGCGCGGCGGCACTCCGCGCGGCGATCTCGAAGCCCGGCAGCGGGGTGGCCGGGCCAGCCGATTAGGCTGGAACGGTTCTGTCCGGATCGCGCCTGGAGCTCAGATGACGACGACACTGCCCGCGTACGACGAGGTCGTCGCGCGCTACGAACCGGTGATCGGCCTGGAGACCCACGTCGAGCTGGGCACGAACACCAAGATGTGGTGCGGCTGCCCGACCGACTTCGGCGGCGAGCCGAACACCCGGGTCTGCCCGGTCTGCCTGGGCCTGCCCGGTTCGCTGCCGGTGGCCAACAAGGCGGCCATCGAGGCGACCATCCGGATCGGGCTGGCGTTGAACTGTTCGATCGCGCAGTGGTGCCGGTTCGCCCGGAAGAACTACTTCTACCCGGACATGCCGAAGAACTTCCAGATCAGCCAGTACGACGAGCCGCTCTGCTTCGACGGCTACCTGGACGTCGAGGTCAACGGCGAGCTGGTGCGGATCGGCATCGAGCGGGTGCACCTGGAGGAGGACACCGGCAAGACGCTTCACGTCGGCGGCGCCACCGGCCGCATCCACGGTGCCACCGAGTCGCTCGTCGACTACAACCGGGCCGGCATCCCGCTCGTGGAGATCGTCACCAAGCCGATCCCCGGCACCGGCGCGCTCGCCCCGGAGATCGCCAAGGCGTACGTGGCGGAGCTGCGCGACGTGGTCCGCTCGCTCGGTGTCTCGGACGTCCGGATGGAGGAGGGCTCACTGCGCTGCGACGTCAACACCTCGCTGAACCTGCCGGGCGAGGAGTGGGGCACGCGCACCGAGACCAAGAACGTCAACTCGCTGCGATCGGTCGAGCGGGCGGTCCGGTCGGAGATGCTGCGCCAGGCGTCGGTGCTTGACGCGGGTGGCCGGATCGTCCAGGAGACCCGGCACTTCCACGAGGACACCGGCGACACCACCTCGGGCCGGTCCAAGGAGACCGCCACCGACTACCGCTACTTCCCGGAGCCGGACCTGGTGCCGCTCGCGCCGGACACCGCCTGGGTGACCGAGCTGAAGGCCGCCCTGCCGGAGCTGCCGCGGCTGCGCCGCAAGCGGATCCAGCAGGACTGGGGCCTGTCCGACCTGGACATGGAGTCGGTGGTCAACGCCGGCGCGGTCGAGCTGATCGAGGCGACCGTGGCCGCCGGCGCCACCCCGGCCGCGGCCCGGAAGTGGTGGCTGGGCGAGTTGTCCCGCCGGGCCAACGAAACCGGTGTGGAGCTGGCCGACGTGGGCGCCACCCCGGCGCAGGTGGCCGAGCTTCAGGGGTTGGTCGACGCCGGCAAGCTCAACGACAAGCTGGCCCGCGCCGTGCTGGAGGGCGTGGTGGCCGGCGAGGGCTCGCCGACCGAGATCATGACGAACCGCAATCTGGAGGTGGTCTCGGACACGGGCGCGCTCACCGCCGCCGTGGACGAGGCGATCGCCGCCAATCCCGAGATCGCCGACAAGATCCGCAGTGGCAAGGTCGCGGCGGCCGGCGCGCTCGTCGGCGCCGTCATGAAGACCACCCGTGGCCAGGCGGACGCGAAGACCGTCCGCGAGCTGATCCTGGAGCGCCTCGGCGCTGCCTGAGAAGTGTTAGAAGGGGCCCCCGCCTATGCAGAATGCGTTAAGCGGGGGCCCCTCCTTACCCCCCACCCCAAGTGGGCGTCAACGGCGACGCCCCGGATGGAGCAAGCGTGAACACCGATGTCCTCGACGAGATCCAGCGCCGGGTGCTCTGGCTCGCCACCCGCATCGTCGACGCGGCCAACCACGACCGGGACACCGGCGACGGCGTGAAGGTCGGCGGCCACCAGGCGTCGAGCGCCTCGCTCGTCACCGCGATGACCGCGCTCTGGTTCCAACACCTCGACGCCGAGGACCGGGTCGCGGTGAAGCCGCACGCCTCCCCGGTGTTCCACGCCATCCAGTACCTGCTCGGCAACCTCGACAAGTCCTACCTGCCGAAGCTGCGGGCCCGCGGCGGGCTCCAGTCGTACCCGTCGCGCACCAAGGACCCGGACGAGGTGGACTTCTCCACCGGCTCGGTCGGCCTGGGCGCCGCCGCGCCGCTGTTCGCCGCCGTCACCCGCCGCTACGTCGACGCGCACTTCGGCGCGCGTCCGCACTCCCGGTTCGTCGCGCTGATCGGCGACGCCGAGCTGGACGAGGGCAACATCTGGGAGGCGGTCGCGGACCCGGCGACCACCGGGCTGGGCAACGTGATGTGGCTCGTCGACTTCAACCGGCAGTCGCTGGACCGGGTAGTCCCCGGCATCCGGATCAACCAGTGGCGCGGCCAGTTCGAGGCCGCCGGCTGGCACGTGGTGGAGGTCAAGTACGGCCGCCGGCTCGCCGAGGCGTACGCCCGGCCGGGCGGCGCGGCGCTGCGCGACTGGATCGACCTGATGCCGAACGAGCAGTACCAGTCGCTGTTCGGACTGGCCGGACCGGCCCTGCGCAAGCAGTTCCTGGACGGCGCGCCGGCCGGGGTCGCCGCGTTCGTCGCCGACATCCCCGACGACGAGCTGGGCCCGCTCGTCACCGACCTGGGCGGGCACGACGCGCAGGCGATGCTCGACGCCTACGCCCAGTGCGACGCGGTCACCGACCGGCCCAGCGTGGTCTTCGCGTACACGGTGAAGGGCTGGGGGCTGCCGATCGCCGGCAACCCGCGTAACCACTCGGCGCTGCTCAGCAGCGAGCAGATCGACGCGCTGCGCGCCGCGCACGGCCTGACCGTGGAGACCGAGTGGGACCGCCTCGACCCGGCGTCGGAGGCGGGCATCCGGGCCGGCGAGCGCCGGGAGGCGCTGTCCCGCACGCCGCGCGAGCGGGCGCTCGGCGTCACCGTGCCGGAAACCACGAGGGTACGCGCGAACAAGCCGGTCTCCACCCAGGAGGTCTTCGGCCGGGTGCTCGTCGACCTGGCCCGGGACCCGCAGGTGGCGCCCTATCTGGTGACCACCGCGCCGGACGTGGCCACCTCGACAAACCTGGCCGGGTTCATCAACAAGACAGGCGTGTTCGCCCCCACCGAGCAGCGGTCCTGGACCGAGGACCGGATGCTGCGCTGGACGGAGAGCCCCGCCGGGCAGCACATCGAGCTGGGCATCTCCGAGATGAACCTGTTCCTGCTGCTGGGCCAGCTCGGCCTGTCATGGGACCTGTCCGGCCAGCCGCTGCTGCCGGTCGGCACGGTCTACGACCCGTTCGTGCTGCGCGGTCTGGACGCGTTCCTCTACGGCACCTACTCGGGCTCCCGGTTCGTGGTGGCCGGCACCCCGTCCGGCATCACGCTGGCCCCGGAGGGCGGCGCGCACCAGTCCACCATCACCGCCTCGGTCGGCCTGGAGCTGCCCGGGGTGACGTTCCTGGAGCCCGCGTACGCCGGCAGCCTCGACTGGCTGCTCTGCGACGCGCTCGGTCAGATCGCCGGTGGCGGCGCGCCGGCGGCGACCGCCGCGCCGGCCGAGGACGGGGCGTACTACTTCCGGCTCAGCACCCGGCCGGTCGACCAGGCGCCGTTCGAGGCGGCGCGGGCCCGGCTCGGTGACGCGGTGCTGCGCCGGCAGGTGGTGGCCGGCGCGTACCGGCTCGTCGACGCGCACCAGGCGTACCCGGATCTGGCGGACGCCCCGGTGGTGCAGCTCGCCGCGTCCGGCGCGGTGCTGCCGGAGGTCCTGGCCGCCGCCGCGGAGCTGGCGGAGGAGGGCGTCGCCGCGCATGTGGTGGACGTGACGAGCCTGGACCGGCTCTACCGGGCGTGGCAGCGGACCCTGCGTCAGGGCGTACGCACCGCGACCGTGCCGAGTGTGCCGGGCGCGCTGCGGTCGGCGTTCGTCGACCGGGTGCCCGTGGTCACCGTGCACGACGCGGCCTCGCACGCGATGGCCTGGCTCGGCTCGGCGGTCGGCGCTCCGGCGGTGCCGCTCGGGGTGGACGAGTTCGGCCAGTCCGGCAGCGTCCGGGACCTGTACGAGCTGCACGACCTGCTGCCCGGCAGCATCGTCAACGCCGCGCTTGCCGCGCTCGCGTTGCGTTGACCTGTGCCGCTTCCGGCGGTGCCGCACCCTCGGTAGGTTGAGGCTGCCTCCGCGTGACGGCCACGGGGCTTCGTCAGGTGGCCGCTCCCGGGCGGCGCCGAGCGGACAGGGGAGGCCCTCCGGATGAAGATCGTCGCATTGTCCTGCACGCAGAAGCGCCTGCCGTCGGTGACCGACGCGCTGCTCGACGCGGCGGTCGCCGGCCTCGTCCGGGAGGTCGGCGACGCGGAGATCCAGCGGATCCGGTTGATCGACCATCGCATCGCGATGTGTGAGGGTGAGGACACCTGCCTCGATCCCGAGGTGGGCCGGTGCACGCTCGACGACGACTTCGCGCACGTCGTCGAGCTGGCCGAGGGCGCGGAGGCCATGCTGCTCGCCATGCCGGTGTACGCCGGGAACGTGCCCGCCGTGCTGAAGATCTTCCAGGAACGCCTGAAGAGCTACATGAACGCGCCGCGACGCCCGTTCGGCAACCTGCTTGTGGGCACGATCGTGCATTCACGGACGATGCTTACCGAGCCCGCGCTTGGCGCGTTGTTCCCGTGGTACCTGCGCCTGCGGAACCGGAACGTGGCGTCGGCGTGCGTCACCCAGAACGAGCACCAGGATCTGACCCGCACCGCGGCGATCGACCTGTGCGTGGCCGTGGGCCGGCAACTCGGCATGACGCTCGACGGCAGCCGGTCGGCGGCCCCGGACCGCACGGTCCTGACGGTGGTTCAGTCGCCGGCCCGTCCCCGCTGCGGCGACCCGGCGGCGTCGCCTCCCCGGGGCTGAGGGGACTCCGCGCGCCAGGTGCACCCGTCGCCCGCCTGTTCGCACGACACCGTGACGTCCCGCTCGACGTAGCGGGCGGCGATGGCGGTGTTGAGCGCCTGGCAGTACGCGCACGGCGACGAGAACGTCAGCACGACGCCCGCGCGGGCGGCCCGCCTGCGGTATCTGAGGATCCCGCAGTCGGCGTTGCGCAGGACGGTGCCCGACGGCTCGGGCTCACTTGTCACAGCCGAGTCGTACAGCAACAACTGGTTGCGCAGCCGGGTCATGAAGTGATCGGTGGCGGACATCCCGGCGGGCTGTTGCGCCCGCAGCAGCTCCGCCGTGATCCGGGAGTTCGCCTGGATCCACGCGGCCAGGCCCGCTTCGCCGTGCTCGGCCAGGACGAACTCCTCCGCGGCTGCCTGGGCCTCGAAGAACCGCTGACGCCACAGGTCGACCTTCTCGGCCGGGTCGAGAGGGGACGGGTCACCGGTCACGGTCCGCGTCCTTCCCCGCGGCGGCGTCCACCTCGGCGAAGACCTCCTGGGCGACGCGCAGCCCGTTGTTGGCCACCGGCCAGCCGCCGTAGTAGGCGAGCTGGATGATGACCTCGACGATCTTCTCGCGGGACATCCCGAGGTGCAGGGCGGCGCCGATGTGGCCGCGCAGCTCCCAGTCGGTCCGGGCCAGCGCGACCGCGGTCAGCGCGACAAGTTCGCGCTCCTCGACGCTGAGATGGGGGCGGGTCCAGATCTCGCCGAACAGGTGGTCGACGGTGATGCGCAGAAACTCCGGGTAGGAACCCGGACGCGGTTCGCGGCCGAAGACCTGCTGGAACATGGCCACGCCCCGCTCGTGTCGGACATCCGGCTGGCTCATCGATCGACTCCTCGCATAGGGCCGAACAGGTGGGTGGTGGCAACGGGTGGGGCGTTGCCGATGCCGGCCGCCGTCACTGCCCGGTCACAGGATGATGCTGAGCTTGCCGTGCTCGTACAACGTCTCGTGGTCGAGCACCACGACCCGTCGCCGGACCCGGAACGACTCGTCCTCGACGACCAGCTCGCAGCGGTACTTGCCGACGTAGGCGTCGGAGCGCCCGTGCCCGAACCGGTGCACGACGACGTTCGCCGCCACGTCGAGGTGGGTGCCCCGATCGGTCAGGATCTCCACGTTGCCGATCATCCGGTTGGTGCGTGACCGGGGGTTCTCGCACCACACCTCGTCGTTGAGGAGCTGTTCGACGCGCTGGCGCAGCCGGGCGGCATCGTCGTCGATGAGCCCGAGCGCGTCGGCCGACCCGTCGCGGACGTCGGTGGCCGGCACGGAGTAGCGGATGTCGTCGGTAAGCATCTCGTCGTACCACTCGCGCAGGCGCCACTCGTCGAGCAGCCGCGCCTCGCGGAACAGGAACTGGCTCACCCGGTGCCACAACCGCACCCGGGCCGTCTCGTCGACGGTCAGCTCGATGGTCATCGTGGTTCCGCCTCCTGCGTTCCGGCCCGGCGGGCGACCTCGTGGTGACCGTCGTCGCCGTGCATCAGCCTGTCCCACTGCCGCCAGAACTCGCGGGCGGGAAGCTCGTCGGTCGTCTCCGGGACCGCCTTGTTCATGCCCCGGGACAGGTCCGAGTAGCGGACCGCGCGGTTGCGGTAGCCCCGCTGGCACGATTCGATGATCTCGATGTCGTCGGGGGTGGCGAAGCCGGCGGGGCCGAGGAACGTCAGGTAGTGGCTCTTGCGCAGCTCCCGGATGTCCGGGTCCTCGTCCCGGGGAGCCAGGGCGACCGAGGTGATGGCCATCCGGTCGGCGCCGGCGGGATCGATCTTGCGGATCGTGATGGCGATCGCGTCGATGATCATCAGGTTGGGAAAGACGAGCAGCGCGCGATTGGTGCCGGTGATCCGTTGGGCGCGTTCGGCGCCGAACCTGTCGGCGAACCGCGCGGCCGTCGCCTCGATCCGGGGCCGGACCTCGGTGCCGAACATAGGCGTCCAGTAGGCGAGCGGGCGGGCCGCCGCCGGGGGCAGCTCGTTGGCTCCGTGGCCCAGCCCGAGGGCGCGACCGAAGCCGCCCCGCCGTCGGGGCGGCACCGACCCCAGCGACTGCATGTAGCTGACGTAGCGCTTGTGCAGGGCCCGGAAGTGGTAGATGTCGACGCTGTTCTCCATCATGAGCTTCCAGTTGGCCCGGGCCCCGTGCAGTTGCGCGCCCTGGAGCACCTCCATCCCGACCTCGGACTGGTCGTCGATCAGGTCGAGGTATTCCGTCGCGCCCGCCAGGTATTCGGTCAGCGTGCGGGGCTGCTGCGGATCGAAGGTGACGAACACGAATCCGCGGTAACTGTCGCTGCGGTGCCGCGCGAGGCCGAAGTCCGCCTTGCGGAAGCCCGGTCCGTACCCGTCCGGGATCGGGACCCCGACCAGGTCGCCCTGATTGGAGAACGTCCAGTCGTGGTACGGGCACCGGAACGATGTCACCCGCCCGGCCGGCTGCGAGCAGATCAGGGCCCCGCGGTGGGTGCAACTGTTCGCGAAGACCCGGATCGCCCCGTCGGACCCGCGCGCCATGACCACCGGACGCCCGCCGACGTCGCGGGCCACGTACGCGCCCGGCCCCGGCACCTCCGACTCGTGCCCGACGTACAGCCAGCAACTGTCGAATATCCTGGTCAGCTCCCGAGCGGCCACGTCCTCGTCGGTGTAGGCGCGGCGGTCCACCCGGAAGGAGAGGTGCTCGGGATCGTCGAGCACGATCGGGTCGTCCACCGGCCGCCGCAGTTCGATCGTCACCGTGCCCCCTGTCGCGGCAGCGTCTCGACCGTGCTGACCACCAGCTCGGCCGTGCGTGCGGCGGAGTCGCCGCACTCCGGCTGCGCGGCGCGCAGCCGGGCCCGGTAGTCCCGGGCGGGATCGAGCAGGTCGGCGACGGCGGCGGTGACCGCCTCCCCGGTGACACCGGCCGGCTCCAACGCCGTGCCGAAGCCCGCGCGACCCACGAAGTGCGCCTGGATGGGCTGGTCCACCGCCAGCGGGATCACAAGCATCGGTGTCGCCGCCCGGATCGACTCCGCCACCGAGTTGTAGCCGCCGTGGGTGACGAACACGTCGGCGCGTGCGAGCACCTCACGTTGCGGCAGGTAGGGGGCGGTGAGCACGTCGTCGGGGAGCGCCAGCTCCGCGGCGAGGTCACCCACCGCGGCGATCACCTGCGCGCCTGTCGCCGCCGCCCCGAGGATCACCGTGCGCAGCAGGTCCGGTCGCCGGTAGAAGATGGTGCCGAAGGAGACGAACACCACCCGGCGGTCGGGGTCGAGCCGGTCCAGGCCCGAGAAGGCGACCTCGTCGCCGCGGATCCCCGTCGTGCCGGGCAGCCCGACCAGTCGCACGCCGTCGTCGGTGACCGCGTCGGCCCCGACGAGGGCGGGGATCGTCGGCATCAGGTTGAGGATCGGCGACCGCGCGGAGTGGGTCCGGGTCGACCACCGCACCCCGTGCCGGGTCAGATAGCCGCCTACCTGCTCGTCGTACGCCCAGCGGCCCCGCCGGTGCTCGGCCGGGCACACTCCGCCAAGGTTGGCCCAGGTCATTCCGTACGGCACACCTGAGGCACGGGTGCCGACCATGGCCGCCGCCGTGACCGGCAGCGAGTCGACGAGCACGAAGTCCGGCTCCACCGCACGGATCGCCTCGGTCGTCCGGTCCGCCACCGGCGACGACTCGAGCATCGGGCCGATCTTCGCCGGGTCGCCGCTCCACGGTGCCATCTCGACGTGCCCGACCCGGTGGATCCGCGCCTTGCCCAGGGCCTGGCGACGCTGCTCGTCGAGCGCGCCACCGTCGGCGGACAACAGCAGCAGTGCCACCTCGCTACCGGCGGTCTGGAGCGCCCTGACCACCGGGACGTACGGGTTCAGGTGACCATGCTGAGTCGTGGTGAGCAGGGCGACGCGCATCAGATCTCCGATCCATCGGAAGAAGAGAGTCGGGACTACCGAATCGCGGCGCTACGTTTTTCGAGAATCAATTGCACAACTGAAGAAACCCGGTTCTTCGTCTGCCGAAGACGGTTTTACAAAGCCTGCCGGGAGGTGCGATCGATGTCAATGCCTCTGCGTGCCGCAGACGTCGCGGAGCGTGGCCGGCCGGCGAACGGCGGCCCGGTCAGCCGGTGGTTGTCGGGCTCGGGGACGTCGCGCTCGCCGACGGCGACGACGACTCCGGCGCGCCGCGCGTGGGCGTCGGGGTGACCGGCACCTGGTCGCCCTTCGCCGGGTCCCCGATCACGTGCCGTTCCAGGTTGACCTGCGACTGGCCGGTGCCGCCCACGGTGATCTCGTCGTACGCCTGGAGCAGCTTCTGCTCGTCGAAGTAGAGCACCGACATGGTAAGCGGGGTGGGTTTCTCACCCTCCAGCCCGCGCAGCCCGGCCCCGCCGGTCGAGCCCTCCACCATCAGCGTCGTCGGCTGCTGGCCCGGCGCCTGCGGCAGCTTCGACACCTGACGGGCGTGGGCGTGCCCGGAGAGCACGAGCGGGCAGACGCCGGAGAGCGGGCCGGCCGACGCCGGGTCGTGCACAAGCGCGATGTTCACCTTCCGGGGCGACTTCTCGACCGTGGCGGCGAGTTGCTCACCGGCACCGATGACCTGGTCGGCGACCGCCGCGGTGAGGCCGCTGCCGGCCGGTGAGGTCTCCTTGTCCGGGGTGAACCGGGGGTCTCCGATGCCGGCGATGGTCAGCCCGCCGACCGTCGTGACGGAGTTGTTCAGCACGACCGCGTTCGGCTGCTGGGCCACCACCGCAGCCGTGCGCGGCGAGTCGTGGTTGCCGCGGATGTACACGTACGGCTTCTTGAGCAGGCCGATCGAGCCGACGTAGGACGCCTCCGGCTCGCTGCCCCAGTCGGTGAGGTCACCGGTGTCGATCACCACGTCGATGCCGAACTGCTCGACCACCGTGCGGATCAACTGCCAGCCGGTGGGGTTGAGGTGCATGTCGGAGACGTGCAGCACCCGGGTGGTGCCCGGGGACGGCTGCACCACGGGCAGCGCGGAGACGGTGGTGTAGAGCTTGCTGACGTTGCCGACAAGCCGCTGCAACTGCTCGGCGTACTTCGTGTAGTCGTTGGCGATCCGCCGCGCGTCACCCACGATCGCCGGCGCGTTGACAAGCAGGCCCTCGTACCGGGGCTCCTCGATCGCCTGCGGGCGCACCGTGGCCGCGGCCAGGCCGAGGCTGCCGGCGGTGACGGCGAGCGACAGCCCGCCGGCCCAGGCGGTACGCCGCACGTCGCGGAAGACCAGCCCGGCCAGGATCAGGGTGGCAAGCACCGTCGACGCGAGCGTCCGCAGCCCGAGCCGCATCACCCCGCCGCGGACGTCCTCCACCGCGGACTGGCTGGCCCGGCTGATGCTCGCCGGGTCGCCGATGAGCGCCTCGGTGCGCCCCTGGTCAAGCGAGCCCACCTCGACGGTCAGGTACGCCGGGCCGTCGTGACTGTCGAGCAGCAGCGCGCCGAGCGGCGGGATGTCGACGGTGGTGCCGCCGCCCAGTGACGGGCTGAGCTTCAGTTCGGCCCGGAACGGGCCGATGTCGGTGCCGACGTGACCACCGGCGTACGTGCCGATCACGATGCCGCCGACCGTGACCGCGAGCAGGGCCAGCACCACGCCCACCCGGCGCAGGCGGGCGCCGGGCCGCCACGCCGGGAGGCGGCGGGCACGCCCGGTGGCCGGGGACGTCACGTCTCCGGCGCGCTGCTCTTCGTTCTCCTGGCCGTCCATGCTGAGATTCTGACCTGCCCACTGTGTGATCTTGGCAAACCTGTCGGAAGCGGATCAGCTCCGGCCCGCGCCGCCGTCGGCGAAGACCAGACGCAGGATCCGATCGTCCTCGGCCGCCGGCTTGCCCCGGCCGTCCCGGTTCGAGGTGCTCACCCAGATCGAGCCGTCCGGCGCCAAGGTCGCGGCACGCAGCCGACCGTACCGGCCGGTGAGCAGCTCACGCGGCTGGCCGAGGACGGTCCCGTTGTCGGCCAGCTCGACCAGCCACAGCCGCTGACCGCGCAGGCAGGCGGTGACGAGCAACCGCTCCACCGCGGCCAGCCCGGAGCAGGAGGCGTCGCCGGTGCGCCACTGCACGATCGGGTCCACGTAGCGTTTGTCCTCGCCGCGCCCCTCCACCTGCGGCCAGCCGTAGTTGCCGCCCTGGTTGATCTGGTTGATCTCGTCCCAGGTGTTCTGGCCGAACTCCACGGCGTACATCTTCTTGTCCGGCATCCAGGCGAAGCCCTGCACGTTGCGGTGCCCGGACGACCACACCGGGGAACCGGCGGTCGGGTTGCCCGGGGCCGGCTTTCCGGCCGGGGTGATCCGCAGGATCTTGCCGCCGAGGCTCTTTGGGTCCTGGGCGTTCTCGGTGCGCCCGGCGTCCCCGGTGCTCGCGTAGAGGAAACCGTCCGGGCCGAAGGCCAACCCGCCGCCGTCGTGGTTGCCGGCCTTGGGGATGCCGGTGAGGATCGGCGTCGGCGCCTGGCCGAGTTGCAGCTTGGCGATCCGGTTGTCGTCCTCGGCGGTGTAGTAGACGAAGACCGTGCGGTCCCGCGCGTATCCGGGGGAGACGGCGATGCCGAGCAGGCCGCCCTCACCGCCGGAGGCCACGCCGGGCACCGTCTGCACCGGGCGCACGGTGAGCCCGTCCGGCCCGGACTCCGGGCCGACCTGGAGGATCCGCCCGCTGTCGCGCTCGGTGACGAGCGCCGCGCCGTCGGGCAGGAACGCGATCGCCCACGGCACCTCCAGCCCCTTCGCCAGCACCGTGGCCACCACCTGTTGGTTCGCCCCGCCGGAACTGGCCGGGCCCGAGGGCGTCGGCAGGTTGGGCGGCTCGCCGGCCGGGTCCGGCTCGGGCTCGCCGAGGGAGCAGCCGGCGGCAGCCAACAGCAGTGCCGCGCCGGACGCCGCCAGCGCCGTCCGGAGGCGGAGGATGCGGGGGTACGTCAGACGCGGGCTCACCCGACCCAGCGTAGCCGGACGCGCCGGCGCATCGACGCTGCCGGGAGCCGGTACGCCGCCTGGGCGCCCCCGCGTCCGCCGGCCCCGACTGCGGGCCTCGGTGCGGCCGGCGGTGTCCGACGGTCAGCCGGCCCGCAGGGCGAGCATGGCGACGTCGTCCTCGCGGCGGTCCGCGGCGGCGAGGAGGCGGTCGCAGAGGACGGCCAGCGGGACCTGGGGCCCGTCGGCGGCGAGCCGCTCGACAAGCTCCGCCTGCCCCTCGTCGATCGGCTGGTCCCGGCGTTCGATGAGGCCGTCGGTGTGCAGCAACAGGGTGTCGCCCGGGGCGAGGGTCACCGTCCGCCCGGCGCGTCGGGGCGGGCGGGCCAGGCCGAGCAGGGGACCGCGACCCTCCGCCACCGACACCGTGCCGTCGGCGCGGATCAGCAGCGGTGGCGGGTGCCCGGCGTTGCACCAGTGGACCCGCAGCCCGCCGTCGACCGGGCGGATCCGGGCCAGCACGGCGGTGGCGACCGTGGGCACCCGCAGTCCGCCGATCGCCCGGTCGAGGTTGGCCACCAGGTCCTCCACCGGATCGTCCCGCCCGTACGCGTTGCCACGGACCAGGTTGCGCAACTGGCCCATGGTGGCGGCGGCCTCGATGTCGTGGCCGGCGACGTCGCCGATCGCGGCGACCAGCTCGCCGTCGGGCTGGACGAAGGCGTCGTACCAGTCGCCGCCGACCTCGACCCGGTCCGCCGCCGGCAGGTAACGGGCGGCCAGCTCGATCCCCGGCACCGTCGGCAGCACCGGCAGCATGCTGTGCTGGAGCACCTCCGCGACGTGCCGCTGCTCGCCGTAGAGCCGGCTGTTGCCGACCGCCTGCCCGGCTCGTACCCCGATGTCCTGCGCGGTCCGCAGGTCGCTCGTGTCGAAGCCGCGCCGGCCCGGACGGTTGACGAGCGAGACGGTGCCGATCACCCGGTCGCCGACGGCGGTGATCGGCACCGTCAGGTGGGAACCGACGCCGAGCCGTTCGGCGAGCGGCACCAGCTCCGGACGGGTGGTGCCGCGCGCCACGTCTTCGAGGCCGGCGGTGGCGCGCATCACCGGCCGGCCGTTGCGCACCACCGACCGGATCAGCGACTCCGGACCGAGCCCGGTGACAAGCAACTGGGCGAAATGGTGCAGATCGGCCTCGCGCTCGGGGTCGCGGTGCGCGCCGGAGATGCCGCGGGGTCGCCCCGCCGGATCGACAAGCGTGATCAGGCACCAGTCCGCCAGCAGCGGGACCATGGCGTGCGCGAGGCGGTCGACGGCGGTGCCCAGGTCGAGCGTGCCGCCGAGCATCTCGCTCATCCCGGCCAGCATGGCGAGCCGGTCGTGCGCCTCCTCGGCGCGGCGACGGGCCTGCTCGGCGCTGCGGACCGCGATCCGCAGCCGCAGCTCCGAGGAGCAGGCGGCGGCCAGGTCGGCGAGCGTCCGCAACTGCTCCTTCGTCCAGGCCCGCGGCTTGCTGTCGATCGCGCAGAGCGAGCCCAGCACTCGCCCGTCCAGGTCGGTGAGCGGCATCCCCGCGTACGCCACCACGCCCAGGTCCTCGATGGCGAGGTTCTGCCGGACCCGGGGGTAGAGGCGGGCGTCGGGCAGCACCATCGGCGTCTCGATGTCGACGACGTGCTGGCAGAACGAGTGGCTGAGCGGGGTCTCCCGGCGGGCCGCCCAGGGCTGCGACAGCCCGGTCTCGCCGGGGAAGAACTGGCGGTCGGCGTCGACCAGGGAAACGAGCGCGACAGGCACGTCGAGCAGGTCGCCGACCAGCCGGGCGAACCTGTCGAACGCCTCGTCGGGCACCGCGTCGAGGCGGGTCTCGTCGAGGGACCGTAGCCGGTCGGGATCGGCAAGCGCGGGAATCGGCGCCGCCTTCCGCTCCGGGTCGTCCTCGCTCATCGGCCCCCTGTCCTGCGCGTCGCGACGCCGGCAGGCGTCCGTCCCCGATTAAACCCTGTCGCACGTGTGTCCGACCCGCAGCGCGGCGTTCGTCACGGCCCGAACGGCGCCGACCTG
The DNA here is from genome assembly GCF_056150385.1 of Micromonospora marincola. Taxonomy (NCBI): domain Bacteria; kingdom Bacillati; phylum Actinomycetota; class Actinomycetes; order Micromonosporales; family Micromonosporaceae; genus Micromonospora; species Micromonospora marincola. The sequence goes on from NZ_JAXCFT010000001.1 coordinate 714,276, forward strand.
CGGGTACGGATATCGTCGACGGTCGTGAAGGCATGGATCCCGCACCCCGAGGGTCGCCGACTGCTCGGCGAACTGCCCCCAGACGTCACCGTGGAAACCCTCACGGATCCGGCCCGGCCCCCCTCCGCGCCGGAGGGCGTGCGGTTCTGGGTGCCCCCCTTCCTCTCCGGCGCGGACGCCGGAGCGTTCCTGGCCGAGCTGCCGGACGTCGAGGTGGTGCAGCTTCTCTCCGCCGGCGCGGACGCCTGGGTGGGGCGGATCCCGGCGGGTGTGACGCTCTGCGACGCCCGGGGCGTGCACGACTCCGCCACCGCGGAGTGGGTGGTCACCGCGATCCTGTCCGCGCTGCGCGGGTTCGCGCCGTTGGCCCGCGCCCAGGCCCGCCGGGAATGGGCGTACGACGAGGTGGCCCCGACCGACGAACTCGCCGGCAAACGGGTGCTGATCGTCGGCGCCGGCTCGATCGGCGCGGCGGTGCGTGCCCGGCTCACCCCGTTCGAGGTGAGCTTCACCCTGGTCGCCCGCACGCCGCGCCCGGACGAGGAGGTGCACGGGGTGGCCGAGCTACCCACCCTGCTGCCCACGGCGGACGTGGTGGTGCTGCTGGTGCCGCTTACCGAGCAGACGCGGGGCCTGGTCGACGAGCGGTTCCTCGCCGCGATGCCGGACGGCGCGTTGCTTGTGAACGCCGCACGGGGTCCGGTGGCCCGCACGCCGGCACTGCTCGCCGAGCTGGAGTCGGGACGGCTGCGGGCCGCGCTTGACGTCACCGACCCGGAGCCGCTGCCCGCCGACCATCCGCTGTGGGAGCTTCCGAACGTGCTGCTCACCCCGCACGTAGCCGGGTCGGTGCGCGGCCTGCTGCCGCGCGCGTACCGGCTGGTGGGGGCGCAGCTACGCCGCTTCGTGGCCGGGGAGGAACTGGCGAACCGGGTGACCGACGGCTACTGACTGGCGCTGTCGCCGGGCGGCGCCTGGCCGGTGGCGGAGATCAGCCGGGGCAGATCGGTCGCGCGGACCGCGGGCAGCGTCAGCACCTGACCGTCGTCGAGTCGGACGACCACCCGGCCACGGGGGCCGCCGCCCAGCTCGGTCACCCGGTCCCAGGGCACCCGTCGTTGCCCGACCAGGGCGCGCAGTCGCAGCTCCCGGGCGTCGGCATCGGTGCCGGCCCGCCACACCCAGATTCCGATCACGAGCGGGACGAGCAGCACCCAGAGCAGCCACCAGCGGGCGGTGGCCAGCGGCAGCGCGCCGATGAAGGCGACGATCGCGGCCACCAGGATGGCCTGGTTGTGGCGGAAATGGACGGTGTCGGCGCGGCTCACCCTCCGATGATCCCACCCGCCCAGCCCACACTCCCGCCCCGGTCGCCCCGTCGGCGCAACCCCGACCTGGGAGATCTTGGTAGGGAATGGCCCCTCCAGGGGCCGTTTCGTACCAAGATCTAGCTGCTTCCTCAGTGGCGCTCGCATGGGCTGTGACGGACGTCACTAGTGGTGTCGCGTCACCCGCCGCGTCCGGAATCGTTTCTAGGCATGGCCGCATCGGTCCCCGCCGATGCAGCCATGCCCACCCGGGCAACCCGCACGCCGCACCGCAACCGCACCGCCCCGTGCCCCCTCACGAAGGCGACCGCCGTGCCCGTCATGCCTCCCACCGGTCCCCGCCGGTGGCCCCTCCTGCCCGACCTCGCCGTGTCGCTCAGCGGCGCGTTCTTCCTGCTGGCGGGCATCGCCGGGCTCGTGCCCGGCCTGGCCGCCGCAGCGCTCGCCGTCGCCGGTGGCTCCGCCCTCGCCTGCGTCCGCCTCGCCTGGCTCGCAGGCGTCCCGCCCATGCCGCCCCCCACCCGCCACGCCGACCGTGGCCGGGACGATCCCGCGTCGACTCCCGTGCGCCACGTCAGTCGCGCGCCCGACCCGGCTGCGGGCTCCACGCGTCACGCCGATCCGGTGGGTGGCCGGGGGCCGTCTTCGGCGGACCGCGCCGGCCGTGCCCCGGGCGACTCCGCGTCGGCCCCTACCTGGCTCGTCGGCCCGGACCTGAGGCACGCCGACGCGGTCCCTCGGCGTCCCGCGCCGTACGTGGGGCACCGGGCCGGCCCGGTGGAGGCGCGCCACCCGTCGGAGTGGCGGGTCACCGCGCCCGTGGTGGGCTGGGCGGGCGGCTCGGCGACCGGGCGGCAGGCGCGACGGGTGGCGCTGTCCCGCCGGGTCGCCGCGATCCTCGACGCCGCCGTCCTGGTCGCCGGGCTCACCGTCGCGGTGCTGCCGCTTAGCGATCGGGGGCACCGGCTGCCTGTCGCGCTGGTCGGGTTGGGCCTCGCCACGCCGCTCTACGCCACCGCCCTGCTCCGCCTGCCCGGCCGTTCCCGGCTTCCCGGTCGCGAGCGGCTGCGTCGGGCGGTCGACGCGCTCGCCCTCGGCGTCAGCCTGGTCTTCGCCGGCTGGATGCTGCTGCCCGCCGGGCCGGTGCCGCCGGCCGCGCTGGTCGCCAGCGTGGGTGGGGCGGTGACGCTCGCCGTGCTCGCGATGGCCGCGCTCGCCGAACGCCGGCGGCGGCCGGGAGCCGCGCGCTGCCACGCCGGGGCCGGGCTCACGCTCGGCGGGTTGGCGCTGCTCGTGGTGCTGCTGGCGTACGACGCCCCGGACCGGGCCCTGTCGGCCGTCGCGCCGCCGGTGCTGGCCGGCGCGCTGCTCACCGCCGCCGGCGCGCGGCGTACCTCGGCCGGGGAGCGACCGCGTCGGGGCGCCGCGCCGGCCGCGTGGCCCCGGCTCACCGCGCCGGCCGGCATCGCCGCCCTGGCCGCCGGCGTGCATCTGGGTACGGTCGGGGAGTTCACCCCGGCGGCCATGGCCCTGGGGTTGTCGATCATTCCGCCGATCATGGTGAGCGAGCTGCTTGCCGCCGCCGACCAGCGGCACCGGGTGGAGCGGCTCGCGGCGAGCGAGGAGTGGCTGCGGCGCCTCGTCGGCGGGGACGGCGACGCCTCTGAGCCGGCGCCGTTGACCCGGGCCGAGCTGGTGCGGGCGTTGCCGCTGCGCAGCGGTGGCGCGCTGCTCGTGGTGGACCTGCACGACGACGACGTGGCGCCGGCCGGGCCGGTCCTGGCCGAGGTGGGGCGGCGGCTGCGCGCCGGCTGCGGCGCCCACGACCTGGTCGCCCGCGTCGAGGACGCCGGGTTCGCCGTGCTCACCGATCTCGGGCCGGTGCCGGCGTACGCGCTGGGGAACCGGCTGCTTGCCGCGCTCGCCGAGCCGTACCCCGGTCCGGGCGGCGTGGTCCACGTGCGGGCCAGCATCGGGCTGGCGGAGACCACCGGCGGCGATCCGGAGGACGTGCTGCGCCAGGCCGACCTGGCCCGGCGGCGTGCGGTGCAGCTCGGCCGGGACCGGGTCGAGTGGTACGACGCCTACCTGGAGGAGCAGCTTGTCCGCCGGCTCGACCTGGAGCGGGAGCTGCCCGGCGCGGTGGCCCGTGGTGAGCTGGACCTGGTCTACCAGCCGGTGGTGGCGCTCGCCGACCGGCTGCCGGTGGGCACCGAGGCGCTGCTGCGCTGGCGCAGCCCGGCGTTGGGCACCGTGCTGCCGGCGGAGCTGCTGCCGGTGGCCGCCGACCTCGACCTGCTCGGCGAGGTCGGGTGGTGGGTGGTGGACCGGGCCTGCCGGCAGCTCGCCTCCTGGTCGGAGGGGGGCCGGGAGCTGTGGATGGCGGTGAACGTCACCCCCCGGGAGCTGACCGCGACGGACTTCGTGGCGCGGACGGCGACCGCGCTCGCGGCGTACGACGTGCCGCCGGAGCGGCTGGTGGTGGAGGTGGCCGAGCCGGCGGTGGGAGCGGAGCTGTCCACGGTGGTGGCCCGGCTCGCCGGCCTGCGGTCGCTCGGCGTCCGCACCGCGCTCGACGACTTCCGTGCCGAGCACGCCTCGCTCGCCCAGCTCCGCCGGCTGCCGATCGACCTGCTCAAGGTCGGTCCGAACCTGGTCGCGCCGGGCGCCGACGGGCAGCGCCCGCTCATCGACGTGGTGGCGAACCTGGGGAGCCGGCTCGGCGTGGAGGTGGTGGTCGAGGGGCTGGAGTCGGACGGCCAGGTGGCCGGCGCGCGGCGGGCCGGCTGCCGGTACGGCCAGGGCTTCGCGCTGGCCCGGCCGGCGACGGCGGAGCGGGTCGAGGCGTGGTTCGAGGAGTTCCCGTCGCCGTCGCGGTGACAAGTCGTGGTGGAAGCTGAACCGGTTCAGCGGATGCGGGGTGGTGCGGTGCTGCCGCGCGGGGTGAGGTGGGCGGTCTCGTCCTGCACGCCCGTCACCTCCGCGCCGGCGATCACGGCGAGGAGTTGCCGGGCGGCGTGCGCGCCGTACGCCGGGATGTCCCGGCCGAGCGCGGTGAGCGGCGGGTGCACGAGCTGGCAGAGCGGCGAGTCGTCCCAGGCCACGATGGACAGGTCGCCGGGGACGGCCAGGCCCATCTCCTGGGCCACGGAGAGCCCGGCGATCGCCATCACGTCGTTGTCGTAGATCACCGCGGTCGGGCGGTTGGCGGAGCTGAGCAGCCGGCGGGTGGCCCGGGCGCCCTCCTCGCCCGTGTAGTCGGACCAGACGGTGCTCGCCTCGTCCAGCCCGAGTCGCGCGCACACGTCGATGAACGCGTCGGTGCGGATCTCGGTGTGCAGCAGCGTCGGGAGCCCGCCGACCCGGGCGATCCGCCGGTGCCCGAGCGCGACCAGGTATTCCACCGTCTCGACCAGGGCCGCCGCGTCGTCGGACCAGACGCTTGCCAGGCCGCCGGTGTGCCCGGGGCCGCCGATGACCATGGCGGGCAGTTGCAGTTCCTCAAGCGCGGGCACCCGCCTGTCTTCGGTGCGCAGGTCGCAGACGAAGACGCCGTCCACCCGGCGTTCGGCCCACCACCTGCGGTAGACCGCGATCTCGGCGTCCTGGTCGGCGACCACCTGGAGCGTCAGCGCGTACGAGCGGGCCGACAGTTCGGCCTCGACGCCGCTGATCAGCTCCATGAAGAACGGCTCGATGCCGAGTATCCGGGCGGGCCGGCACAGCGCCAGCCCGACCGCCTTGGCGGTGGCGCCGGAGAGCGCCCGGGCGGCGCTGCTCGGGCTGAACCCGATCTCGGCGGCGATCGCCAGGATGCGCTGGCGGGTCGCCTCGGAGACGCCTGGTTGCCCGTTCAGCGCGTACGACACCGCGCCCTTGGAGACTCCGGCGCGCCTGGCGACGTCGGCGATGGTCGGCCGCTTCACCGAAGCGTTCCTCCCCTGTGTCCGGCCCTCGCGGGCGCTGCTCGACCGCCGGGGTGGCCGGCGGGTGTGACGCTACTGCACCGGTACGCCGGCGAACCGGCGGGGACTGAACCGCGCACAGTGCGGCACTTGCCCGGTTCAGCGTACGACTGTCGGTGCGGTGAGCGTGCTCCGGAAAGCGCTCCACCACGCATGATCGCGCCGGAAAACCGCCGTGGAGGTTACCGAACGGCCGCCCTGTTAATCGGCCGTTGACACTGCCAGAGGCGGACCGTACGGTGGCGTCACTTATCCGGTTCAGTCAACGTCTCTCGATATCGGGAGCGTTCCCATTCGGCGCGGAGGATGACATGAAACGGTCCTGGACGCACGTGGCGCGCACGGCCGCCGTCGGCGCCCTCAGCCTGGTCATGGTCGCCGCATGCAGCGGCAGGAGCACCACCGGCGGCTCGGACGCGGCCGACGGTCAGGTCACCTTGAAGATCAATTTCTGGGGCGACTTCGGCCTCCAGGACCTCAAGACCAGGTACGAGGCCGAGCACAAGAACGTCAAGATCCAGCTCAACTCGGGCGAGTACAACGCCCAGCACGAGGACCTGCAGAAGAAGCTCGTCGCCGGCAACGGCGCGCCGGACATCGCGGCGATCGACGAGGGCTTCATGGTCCAGTTCCGCAGCCAGTCCGACAAGTTCGTCAACCTGCTGGACAAGGGTGCCGGGTCGTACGAGAGCAAATATCTTCCCTGGAAGTGGAAGCAGTCGCTGTCGGCGGACGGCAAGACGCAGATCGGCCTCGGTACCGACGTCGGCGGCCTGGCCATGTGCTACCGCACCGACCTGTTCTCCGCCGCCGGCCTGCCCACGGACCGCGACCAGGTCTCCGCGCTCTGGCCCACCTGGGACAAGTTCATCGAGGTCGGCCAGCAGTACACCGGCAGGACCAAGAAGAAGTTCCTCGACGCCGGCACCAACCTGTTCAACCCGGTCCTCGGGCAGCAGCAGGTCGGCTTCTACAACGACCAGGAGCAGCTCCAGATGGACGGCGGCCCGAAGGTCGCCTTCGACTACACGGTCAAGGCCGTCGACGCCGGCCTCTCGGCCAACCTGGTCAGCTTCCAGGCCGACTGGGACAAGGGCTTCACAAGCGGCGCGTTCGCCGTCCTCGCCTGCCCGGCGTGGATGCTCGGCCACATCAAGGACACCGCGCCCGGCACCGAGGGCAAGTGGGACATCGCCGCGGTGCCCGGTGGCGGCGGCAACTGGGGCGGCTCGTTCCTGACCATCCCCAAGCAGGGCAAGCACGTCGACGAGGCGTACAAGTTGCTGGAGTGGCTTGTCGCGCCGGAGCAGCAGATCGAGATCTTCAAGAAGGTCGGCAACCTCCCGTCCCAGCCGGCGCTCTACACCGACCCGGCCATCGCCGACTTCAAGAACCCGTTCTTCAACGACGCCCCGGTCGGTCAGATCTTCCCGACGATGGCGCAGGGCCTCACCCCGCAGTACCTGGGCAAGAAGAACGGCCCGACCCGGGTCGCGGTGGAGAACGTCATCCGGCGGGTGGAGAACAAGTCGCTGAAGTCGGACGCCGCCTGGAACGAGGCGGTCAAGGAAGCCGAGAAGGCCGCCAAGTCCTGACGTGCCACAGGCGCCGGAGCGGGACCCGACCCGCTCCGGCGCCGGCGTACCCGTCCACCCTCCCCGGCCCTGGAGTGACCCGATGTCAAGCACCCGTGCCGCGCCCGCGTCGCCGAGCCGCCGACCCGCGCCGGAGCGCGGCCGTTCCGGGGCCGACGAGCGGCGACTGACCTGGCGCAACCGGCTGTACCGCTTCGACATGCGCTACATGCCGTACCTCATGATCGCGCCGTTCTTCCTGCTCTTCCTCGTGTTCGGGCTCTTCCCGCTGCTGTTCAACGCGGTGGTCGCGCTGCGCAACTACCGCCTGGACGACCCGACGTTGCCCTACTGGGCGGGCGTCGAGAACTTCAGCCGGCTCGTCGCCGACGAGGACTTCTGGAACGCGCTCTACAACACGTTCGGCATCTTCCTGCTCTCCACCGTGCCGCAACTGCTGCTCGCCCTGCTTGTCGCCTCGCTGCTCAACCGGAAGCTGCGGGCGCAGACCTGGTGGCGGGTCGGCGTGCTGCTGCCGTACGTGACGCCGATCGTGGCCTCGAGCATGGTGTTCAGCGTCTTCTTCTCCCGCGACTTCGGCATGGCCAACTGGGTCCTCAGCCTGCTCGGCATCGGCGGCGCGGACGACCCGATCGACTGGCGGGCCGACAAGCTGCACGCCTGGATCGCCATCGCCACCATGGTCAACTGGAAGTGGATCGGCTACAACGCGCTGCTCTACCTGGCCGCCATGCAGTCCATCCCGCGCGACGTCTACGAGGCCGCCGCCATCGACGGCGCCAACCAGTGGAAGCAGCTCTGGCGGATCACCGTCCCGATGATCCAGCCGATCGTCCTGTTCACCGTGATCCTCTCCACCATCGGCGGGTTGCAACTGTTCACCGAGCCGATGCTCTTCGACCCCAACGCCCAGGCCGCCACCGGCGGGCCGAACGGCGAGTGGCAGACCATCGCCCAGCTCATCTACAAGGTCGGCTGGAAGGACCTCAACCTCGGCTACGCCGCGGCCATGTCCTGGGCCCTGTTCCTGATCATCCTGATCATCGCCGGCCTGAACTACCTGCTGACCAACCGACTCTCCGGAGGTCGTCGGTGACGACACGACGTGTGGTGGCCCGGGCCCCGCAGGACACCCCGGCCGGTCTCTGGACCTACCTGCTGCTCGCGGTGAGCATGCTGTTCGCCGCGTTCCCGCTCTACTGGATGTTCGTCATCGCCACGAGCAACGACGAGGCGCTGGCGAAGCTCCCACCGGCGATCGTCCCGGGCGACAGGTTCCTGACGAACGTCGACGAGGTCTTCTCCCTCCAGGACGTCTACTTCGCCGCCTCGCTCGTCAACAGCGTGATCGTGTCGACAGTGGTGACCGCCTCGGTGCTGTTCTTCTGCTCGCTCGCCGGGTTCGCGTTCGCCAAGCTGCGCTTCAAGGGCAGCAACGCGCTGATGCTCTTCGTGGTGCTCACGCTCACCGTGCCCAACCAGCTCGGCATCGTCGCGCTCTACATCGTGATGGGCAAGCTCGGCTGGAACGGCACGCTGCTCGCGGTCATCGCCCCCGGCCTGGTCACCGCGTTCGGCGTGTTCTACATGCGGCAGTTCATCCTCAACACCGTCCCGGACGAGCTTGTCGAGTCGGCCCGGGTCGACGGCGCCACGACCATGCGGGTGTACGCCACCATCGTGCTGCCCGCGATCCGCCCGGCCCTCGCCGTGCTCGGCCTGCTCACGTTCGTGGCCACCTGGAACGACTTCCAGTGGCCGCTGATCACGCTCAGCGGCACCGACTTCCCGACCTCCATGGTGGCGGTCTCCGACCTGGCCAGCGGCAACTACGTCATCTACCGTCGGGTGCTTGCCGGCGCGTTCATCGCCACCATCCCCCTGCTGCTCATGCTGTTCATCGGTGGACGCCAGATCGTCCGCGGAATCATGGAAGGCGCGGTGAAGTCGTGAGCCGTTCCACGCTGCTGCACGAGGGTTGGACGCTGCGGGCCGAGCCCGGCCCGGCGGCGCCACCGGAGATCGCCGGGACGGCGGTGCCGGCGACCGTACCCGGATGTGTGCACACCGACCTGCTGGCGGCCGGCCTCATCCCCGACCCGTACCTCGACGACAACGAGAACCGGCTCACCTGGATCGGGCGCACCGACTGGGTCTACCGGACCACGTTCGCCTGGCGACCCGGCGACGATCATCGGGTGGACCTGGTCTGCGCCGGCCTGGACACGGTCGCCACTGTCACGCTCAACGACGTCGAGGTCGGCCGCACCGAGAACCAGCACCGCGGATACCGGTTCGACGTCCGGGCGCTGCTGCGTCCCGGCGACAACACCCTGGCCGTACGCTTCGACTCGCCCTACCGCTACGCCGAGGCGCACCGGGACCGGCTCGGCGACCGGCCCAACGCGTACCCGGAGCCGTTCCACTTCATCCGCAAGACCGCCTGCAACTTCGGCTGGGACTGGGGACCGACAGTGGTCACCGCCGGCATCTGGCAGGAGATCGGCCTGCACGCCTGGTCCACCGCCCGGCTCGCGTCGGTCCGGCCGCTCGTCACGGTGGTCGACGGCGCCGGCCGGGTGGAACTGCACGTCGAGGTGGAGCGGGCCGCCGACGAGCCGCTCACCGTCCGCGCCGCAGTCGCCGGGGTCACCGCCGAGGTCACCGTGCCGGCGGGGGAGCGGGCCGCCGCGTTCACCCTCACCGTGCCCGACCCCGCGCTGTGGTGGCCGGTCGGGTACGGCGACCAGCCGCTGCACGACCTGGACGTCACGCTGCACGCCGCCGACGGCCGGGACCTGGACGCCGCATACCGCCGGATCGGCTTCCGTTCGGTGCGGCTGGACACCACGCCCGACGCCCACGGCACCCCGTTCACGCTGCACGTCAACGGCGTGCCGGTCTTCGTCAGGGGCGTCAACTGGATCCCCGACGACGCCTTCGGAAACCGGGTCACCCGGGAACGCCTGGCGCAGCGGTTCGGGCAGGCGGTCGACGCGAACGTCAACCTGCTGCGGGTCTGGGGCGGCGGGCGCTACGAGTCGGACGACTTCTACGAACTGGCCGACACGCTCGGGCTGCTCGTGCAACAGGACTTCCTCTTCGCCTGCGCGGCGTACCCGGAGGAGGAGCCGTTCCGCACCGAGGTCGAGGCGGAGGCCCGGCAGCAGGTGGCCCGGCTCGCCGGGCACCCGTCGCTGGTGCTCTGGACCGGCAACAACGAGAACATCTGGGGCTGGCACGACTGGGACTGGCAGGAACCGCTCGCCGGCCGCACCTGGGGGCGGGGCTACTACCTGGAACTGCTTCCCGCGGTCGTCGGCGAGCTGGACCCGACCGTGCCCTACTGGCCGGGCAGCCCCTGGTCCGGGCGGGAGGACATCCACCCCAACGACCCGGCGCACGGCACCATGCACATCTGGACCGTCTGGAACGACGACGACTACACCAGATACCGCGAGTACGTGCCGCGCTTCGTCGCCGAGTTCGGCTACCAGGGGCCACCCGCGTACGCGACGTTGCGCCGGGCCATCTCCGACGAACCCCTCGCACACGACTCACCAGGCATGGCCCATCACCAGAAGGCCGCCGACGGGGACCGCAAGCTCCAACGTGGCCTCGACGCCCACTTCCCGCCGCCCGCCGACTTCGACGACTGGCACTACCTCACCCAGCTCAACCAGGCCCGCGCCATCCAACTCGGCGTCGAGCACTTCCGCGCGCACCGGCCCGTCTGCATGGGCACCATCGTGTGGCAGCTCAACGACTGCTGGCCGGTCACCTCCTGGGCCGCCGTCGACGGCGACGGCCGACGCAAACCCCTCTGGTACGCGCTGCGCCGCGCCTACGCCGACCGGCTGCTCACCGTGCAGCCGCGCGGGGGCGGGCTGGCGCTGGTCGCGGTGAACGAGACCGCGCAGGCGTGGACCGCGCCGGCCACTGTCACCCGGGTCACCGTCACCGGGGAGCCGAGGGCGAAGACCTCGGTCGACCTCGACGTCCCGGCGTACTCCTCGGTGGTCTGGACGTTGCCGGCGGAGCTGGCGCGGCCGGACGAGGGCCGCCGCGAGCTGCTTGTCGCGGAGGCCGGCGACACCGCGGAGCGGGCGCTGTGGTTCTTCGCGGAGGACCGCGACGTCGAGTGGCCGGCGGCGGAGTGGGACGCGACTGTCGAGCCGACCGACGGCGGCCAGCGGATCGTGGTGACCGCCCGGACGGTGCTGCGCGACTTGACGCTGTTCCCGGACCGGCTGGACCCGTCCGCGCAGGTCGACACCGCGCTGGTGACGCTGCTGCCGGGGGAGAGCACCGCGTTCACCGTGCGCGCGCCCGCGCCGCTCGACGCGGCGGCGCTGATCCGCCGCCCCGCCTTGCGCTGCGTGAACATGTAAGGAGGGGCCCCCGCTTAACGCATTCGGTATAGGCGGGGGCCCCGCTTAACAACCGGCCACCTCACCCGAGCGCCCGCCGCCGGACGCCGAAGGTGATCAGGTAGCCGAGCATCCAGATCTCGCCCACGGTGGCGGGGACCACCAGCAGGTCGCCGACGATTCCCGCACCGGGGGCGAGGTATGCGACGAATGTCTTGAGCACGTAGCCGACGCCCCCGACGACGAGGATCCAGCCGAGGGGCCGGGGCAGCCAGCCCGAGCGGAGCACGCACCAGCCCATCGGCACCAGCCAGAGGCCGAAGAAGATCCCACCCACCTCCCACAGGTTCCCGCTGACGAGGTAGAGCGTCTGGACGGTGCCGGCGGCGTCGCCCGGCCCGCCGCCCGCGACCTGGACGGCCGTCGCGAGCATGGCGGCGCTGCCGAGGATGGCGACGGCGATGCGTCGGCTGGCCGCCGAACTCGGCGTCGAGGCGATGTCGCTCTATCACCACCTGCCCGGCAAGGAGGGGCTGCTCGACGGGCTCGTCGAGGCGGTCGTCGCCGAAATCGGGTCGGCCGCCGCCCGCGCCGAGGCGGAGGCGGCCGACGGAGACTGGCGTACCCGGCTGCGGCTGCGCTTCCTCGCCGCGCGCACGGTCATGCTGCGCCACCCGTGGGCCCCCGCGCTGCTCACCGCCCGTCTGACCGTCCCCGCCGGGGTGTACGCCTACTACGACGGCATCCTCGCCATCCTGGTCGACGGCGGCTTCTCGTACCGGATCGCCCACCGGGCGCTGCACGCCTTCGGCAGCCTGGCGCTCGGCTTCGCCCAGGAGGTCTTCCAGCCGGCGGCGGAAGAGGGGGCCGAGGCGGCGGAGGCGGAGCTGGCGGCGCTGGCCGAGCGGCTGCCCCACCTGGCCGCGATGGTCGCCGCCGAGACGCACGACGCGGCCGACCCCACGCTCGGCTGGTGCGACAGTCAGACCGAGTTCGCATTCACCCTCGACCTGCTCTTCGACGGCCTCGAACGAGCGCGGGCGGGCGCGCCACGCTGACGGCGAGTTGCGTCATCACCGCGAAACCGCATTGTCATCAGGTGCTTCTGCCGCCCGTGCAGAATGACCAACATCAACGGGTGGACGGGAGAACCTTGTTCATGATCAGACGCTTGATCCGTTCAGGTGCGGCAGCCGCTGCGGCGGCCGGCCTCGCGTTCGCGCTGGTGTTCGCCGGCTCGACCCCGGCGTCTGCCATATTCGGCGGCACCACCAGCGGGGTGCTCCGCGGCCAGGTCAACATCTGGGCCGACTCCGGAACGAGATACAAGTGCACCGGCACCCTGATCGGCCAGCGTTGGGTGCTCACCGCCAAGCACTGCTTCGACGGCGAGGACCCCGACAGGTTCCAGATCTGGACCGGCGACCGCAGACCGAAGTACGGCGAGGGGGTCCCGGTCATCGGCTGGGCGCCCAACGACAAGTACGACGTCGCGGTGCTGCATCTGCGGTGGTCCGTGCGCAACGTGAACCTCATCGCGAAGTACAACGCCAACTCGCTCCTGAAGACCGGCATCACCGTCGCGGTGCGAGGCTGGGGTCAGGATCAGCCATCCGTTCCCTCATCGGCTCCCACTCCGTCGCTCCGGGTCTGCTCCCTGTCGGTGGACGGGTCCGCCGTGGACCACATGCGGCTGACTCCCATCGACGGCATTCCGGTGAAGGGAGACTCGGGCGCGGGCGTCTGGGCGGGCGACCGCGTCTACGGGATCTACTACGCGTACGCGCCTGACTATTCCTATGGCTATGCCATCCAGACGTCAGTGGTCGCCGGGTGGATCGAAGGTTTGACGGACATCCCCGGAGTGGGGTGAGACGAGGCGTCGAGTTCCGGGCTGTCCTGGGAGGAGATGGCGGTGGAGACGAGGCTGGCGGCGACCGGCTGCACGGGCGTGACGTCGTCCGACGTGCGAAGGCGTGGCGGTGCGGGCATCCACGGCTTCAGGTTTTGGATGATCTGCTCGTAGAAGTCGTCGATCGCGTGCAAGACCGAATCGATGAAGGCACCCCGTCCGCTGCCCCGCTTGGTTCCCGCCGCCGTGCTCTGGGCGACCCGGAAGGCCCGCAACTCGCGGGCGGGGTCGACGATCAGCGTCGTGGGCTCGGCGCGGACCTGGCGCAGGAGATCTGTCGCGCCGCCACCGCGGGCGTGCATGGCGAATGCCTCGACCCGTACCGTTTCCGGCGCGTCCTTCAGTTGGCGGATGAGCCAGTTCACCCTCGTGGTCGGCCGGCCGGTGCGGGGAGCGTCGACGTCGACGTGGCAGACGATCTGCCCGGCCCGCAGATCGGCGGTGAGGTGAAGGTGGCCGACCGCGCCCGGAATCCGGATGCTTCCGGTCAGCGTGCCCGTGGTGACGAGTTGGTTGACGAGCGACTGGGTGCGTACCGCCGGATCGGCGAGGTCACGGCGGCTCAGTGCGGGCGTGACGTCGGTGCCCAACTGCCGGCCGAGGCGCAGGCAGGCGTAGCGGATCAAGGCGTCGAATCGGCCGGCCACCTCCGCCGCGCCGCCGTCGCCGACCCGCAGCGTTCCCGCCGACACCCCATCTCGTACGGGGACCCAGGCCGGCCCCATGTCGCTGAACTCCAGCGCGCCCGAACGGGGGTGCTCCAGGTATCTGATCAGCTCACCCAGGACCCAAGCCTGGTCCGGGTCGGCGACGCCGCGGTACTCCTTCTGGATCACCGCCTGGGTCAGGATCTCCGTCCAGGGCAGGTGGTAGAGCGCGACCTTCCGCAGCTTCCGGCGGTCGATCGTGGTCGGATGCTGGCCCGGAACCGGGGCGATCTCGTTGGAGATCGTGACGAGGGCGTCGAAGCCCTGTTCCCGGGCGATGTCCAGGTACGCCTCCAGTTGCTCCGACTTCAGCGCGTTGCTGCCGGTCTTCACCTCGACCAGCGCGGTCCACTGCCGCTGACCCCGCGTGACGCGGACGAGGCCGTCCGGGAAGAGTTGCTGGTTGCCGAGCTTGAACGGCACCTCGATGAAGGTCTGCACCGTGCCGGCCGGCGCGCCGAGGGACTGGGTCAGGACCCGTCCGAACTCCCGGACCGCGCTCATCACCGCCAACAGTGCGGAGGTCGCCCGGCGTTCCTGTTCCTCCGCGCCGTTGATGCCGGACGTGGGGATCAGGCGGGCGGCGAGCCAGGTCTCCTCGGACATGCAATGACTCCTCGTGAAGGCGGTGGTACGAGAAGTTACTCGCGGGCCGGCCCGGAAAGCGGCGTGATCGTTGGCGCGTACGCACGAAAAGAGTTGACCGGTCGGGTGTCGGGCGACCCGCCCGGGCCGGCTCGGACTGCCGGATGGAGAGGTCCGCGTCAACGTTTCGGGCCCTGCTGCGGCTTCTGTCCGGTAGCTGACTGCGGGCCGGGCTCTCGCACGATCGGGTGAGCATCGCGTCGGATGGCGCGCCGGGAACATCCCCGTGCCGGGAATCCTTGCCAGTCGCCCATGCGACTACGGTGGACCGGCACGGATTCGTGACCGCCCGCGCACGAGGAGACAGCACCAAGCATGACCCATGACCGGACCGCGATATGACCGAGCGTTATGCGCGGGCTTCCGCGACACCCCGTGACACGCTCGCCATCCCGCTCAGCCTCTCGGAGCTGGAGCAGTATCTTGCCCGCGCCGCCGACCTGTTGCGCGGCAGCATCGACCAGGCGGACTTCAAGGCGTACATCTTTCCGCTGATGTTCTTCAAGCGGATCAGCGACGTCTACACCGAGGAGTACGAGCGGGCCCTGGCGGAGTCGGACGGCGACCACGCGTATGCGTCGTTCCCGGAGAACCACCGCTTCGGCATCCCCACCGGCAGCCTCTGGGAGGACGTGCGCGCCCGCACCGAGAACATCGGACAGGCCCTGGTGACCGCGTTCCGGGCGATAGAGAAGGTCAACCCGGACGTGCTCTACGGCGTCTTCGGCGGGGCCGCTTGGACCAACAAGGACAAGCTGCCCGACGCCAAGCTGCGCGATCTCATCGAGCACTTCTCCACCCGGACGCTGAGCAACGCGGTCGTCGCGCCGGACGTGTTCGGGCAGGCGTACGAGTATCTCATCAAGCGGTTCGCGGACCAGTCGAACAAGAAGGCTGGCGAGTACTACACCCCGCGCCCGGTGGTGAGACTGCTCGTCGACATCCTCGACCCGCAGGAGGGCGAGACGGTCTACGACCCGGCCTGCGGCACGGGTGGCATGCTCATCGAGGTCATCGAGCACGTAAAGCGCCAGGGCGGCCGACCGCAGACGCTCTGGGGCAAGCTCTTCGGGCAGGAGAAGGTGCTTGCCACCTCCGGCCTCGCCAAGATGAACCTCCTCCTGCACGGCGTCCAGGACTTCAGGATCGAGCACGAGGACACGCTGCGTGCGCCGGCCTTCTTCGACGGCGGTCGTCTCACCCAGTTCGACTGCGTCATCGCCAACCCGCCGTTCTCACTCAAAAACTGGGGCGACGTGGCGTGGGGCACCGACCCGTGGGGCCGCAACCGGCTTGGGGGCGTGCCGCCCAAGGGGTACGCCGACTGGGCGTGGGTCCAGCACATGATCGAATCCGCGGCGCCCGGCACCGGCCGGGTGGCCGTCGTGCTCCCGCAGGGTGCGCTGTTCCGCCAGGGCGCCGAGGGGCGTATCCGCGAGTTCGTGCTGAAGGCGGACCTGGTCGAAGCCGTGATCGGCCTCGCGCCGAACCTCTTCTACGGCACCGGCCTGGCCGCGTCCGTGTTGATCCTGCGTCGGCGGAAGGCCGAAGAGCGCGCGGGCCGGGTGCTGTTCGTCAACGGCGAGACGCTGTTCCGGCGCGGCCGTAACCAGAACACGCTCGAACCCGAGCACGCCGACACGCTGCTGCGCACCGTCCAGTCGTTCACCGACGCACCCGGCCTGGCGGCCGTCGCCACGCTCGACGACATCAAGGCCAACGGGTTCAACCTCAACATCCCGCTGTACGTCGCGCCCGTCGACGACGGCGAGCAACGCACGTTGGAGCAGGCCCTGGCCGACCTCGAAGCGGCCCACGCCGCAGCACGCGAGACACGCGCCGCGCTGGAGGTTGAACTGGCCAAGTGGGGCCTCGGCCCGAAGGAGGTGACGGCATGAGCACCCGCATCACGCAGCGCGAGCTGGAGTCCTACCTGTGGGGCGCGGCCGTCGTGCTGCGCGGCCTCATCGACGCCGGGGACTACAAGCAGTACATCTTCCCGCTGGTCTTCCTCAAGCGGCTCTCCGACGTCTACGACGAGGAGCACGCCGCCGCGCTGGCCGCCTACGGCGAAGAGGCACTGGCCGACCTGCCGGAGAACCACCGCTTCGCCATCCCCGACGGCGCCCACTGGCAGGACATCCGCGCGGCCGGCAGCGACGTCGGCGCGGCGGTCCTGGCTGCCATGCGGGCGATCGAGGCGGCCAACCCGGACACCCTGACCGGCGTGTTCGGCGACGGCGAGTGGGGCAACAAGAGCCTGCTGCCCGACCGGACCGTCAAGGAACTCATCGAGCACTTCTCCACCAAGACACTGTCGGTGGCGAACCTGCCGGAGGACGAACTCGGTCAGGGGTACGAATATCTGATCAAGAAGTTCGCTGACGACTCCGGCCACACCGCCCAGGAGTTCTACACCAACCGCACACTCGTGCACCTGATGACGATGATGCTCAAGCCCGAGCCGGGCGAGTCGGTCTACGACCCGACCTGCGGCACCGGGGGCATGCTCATCTCCACCGCCGCCGAGCTGCGCCGCCAGGGCAAGGAGTGGCGCAACCTGCGACTGTACGGGCAGGAACTCAACTACGGGACGTCGGCCATCGCCCGGATGAACCTGTTCCTGCACGGCATCGTCGACGGTGACATCGCGTACGGCGACACGCTCACCAAGCCAGCCTTCCTCGACGGTAACCGGCTGCGCACCTTCGACGTGGTGCTCGCCAACCCGCCGTACTCCATCAAGGCGTGGAACCGGACCGCGTTCACCAACGACCCGTACGGCCGCAACATGTGGGGAGTGCCGCCGCAGAACGCCGCCGACTACGCGTTCCTGCAACACATCACCAAGAGTCTCGACCCGGCGTCGGGTAGGGCGGCGGTGCTGCTGCCGCATGGCGTCCTGACCCGGGTCTCCGAGGCGGCGGTCCGTCAGGCGATGATCCGCGCAGACCTCGTGGAGGCGGTGATCGGCCTGGCGCCGGGTCTGTTCTACAACTCCTCCATGGAAGCGGTGGTGCTCGTTCTCCGGTCCGGCAAGCCGGCTGATCGGCGTGGCCGGATCCTGTTCGTCAACGCCGTCCGTGACTTTGCCCGAGTGCAGGCGCAGTCGTTCCTCAACGATCGTCACCAGGAGCGGATCCTCGACTCCTACCGAGCATTCCAGGACGAGGAAGATTTCGCGACCGTCGCTACCTTAGAGCAGATCGCCGGAAACAACTACAACCTGGCAATTCCGCTTTACGTCAGACCGCCACGCGGAGGAGGGATTACGACCGCCAGCGACCATGTTGGTGTCAGCGTCGCGGCCTGGCGGGAGGCTGCCGCAGCGGCCGACACAGCCGTTGATGGTGTGATGGCGCTTCTGCGGCAGGAGGTGGTCCGGTGAGTCTCAACCTCGACAAAAGCACCTGGAAGCGAGTGCGGCTGGGTGACGTGATCCGCCGCTCGCGGACACAGGTCGACCCGGTGGCTAGTGGTGTGGAGCGCTACGTCGCTGGCGGCCACGTCGACAGCGAAGGCGTGACGATCGAGCGCTGGGGTCAGGTGGGCGACGGCCAGATGGGCTCGACCTTCCGGTATGTCTTCAAGCCGGGGCAGGTGCTCTTCGTGTCAGCACGGCCGTATCTCCGTAAGGTTGGCGTGCCCAGCTTCGCCGGTGTCGTGGCGGACAAGACCTACGTGCTGGACGCTATCCCCGAGAATGGGTTGCTCCAGGAATTCCTGCCGTTCGTACTCTCCTCGGAGGCGTTCGTCGATTATGCGACCGCCGAAGCAACCGGTTCCATGAACCCGCGGTTGCTGTGGGGGCCAATGCAGCGGTGCGAAGTGGATTTGCCGCCGCTCGATGAACAGATGCGTCTTGCCGATCTACTCTGGGCTGTCGAACGTCACCGCTTGTCGGTCGCTTCTGAACAGAAGGCCATGCGTGCTGTACGGATGCACTGGCTGTCCACGGCAATCGATGATCTGCTTTCAGAAAGGGCTGCTCCGTTCGAGGTGGTGTGGGCTCGTTCGCCTGAAAGTGGATGGTCCGCTTCTCCCGTGGACTACGTGACGGGACGTTACGTGCTGTCTTTGGCGGCTTTGGGGGTCGATGGCTATCAAAGGGGTCAGTTGAAGAACGTCCCGGATAGCTATGCGTCACGATCAGCCACCCTGGCCGCTGGCGACCTCCTAGTATCGAGAGCGAATACTGTGGAAGCTGTGGGGCGGGTAGGAATCTTTGATGAGTCGCGAGATGACGTTTCTTTCCCGGATACCATGATGCGGCTCCGACTAGTGGATGGAATCACGCCGAGGTTCGCTGAAGCGGTCCTATCGAGTTCGCATGGACGAGCGCATATGCGACGCACCGCGGCAGGCAGTGCGACGAGCATGGTGAAGATCAATCGGCAGTCGCTCGCAAAGTTGCTCTTTCCGGTCGTCTCAGTTGACCGGCAGGAGCGTCTGCTTGGGGAACTCTCGCGCTTCGTGATTGGGGCCACCTCACTGGAGCGCGTGTTGGCCGAGACTAGAGTCCTGACGAAAAGTCTGCTCGCGCAGGTATTGGAGGGCTCCCAGTGAGATTCAATGAGGCGAACACAGTTCGAGACTTCGTTCGTGACCTTGTTGCGTCTCGTGATATCCAGTTCGTGTCCGGCAAGCAGTTGCCGCGCCGGGAGGACGAGGTGTTACTGGAGGGGCCGCTCAAAGCGGCCCTGATCCGGCTGAACCCAGCCATCGAAGCCGACCCACGACGCGCCGATGAGGTCATCTACCAGCTTCGGGCGATCATCCTGGCCGCGCGGCGGACGCCGAACCCGGTCGTCGCCAACGAGCAGTTCGCCGCCTGGTTGACCGGGCAGAAGTCGATGCCGTTCGGCCCGTCCGGCGAGCACATCACGGTCCGGCTCATCGACTTCGACAACCTGGACCCGAGCGTCAACCAGTGGATCGTCTCGACGGAGGTGACCTACCGGGTCGGTCGGATCGAGCGCCGCTTCGACCTGGTGCTGTGGTGCAACGGCTTCCCGCTGGTTGTCGGCGAGGCGAAGTCACCGGTCCGGCCGGCGTACTCCTGGATCGACGCGGCGGCGCAGATCAACGAGGACTACGAGGTCAACGTACCGGCGTTCTTCGTGCCGAACGTGTTCAGCTTCGCCACCGAGGGCAGGGATTTCCGGTACGGCTCGGTCGGCATGCCGGTCGGCCTCTGGGGGCCGTGGCGGGAAGAGGCAGACGACGACGCCCCGGCGCGGTCCGGTCTGGCGGTGGTGCGCGAGGCGGCCGAGGGTGTGCTGTCACCGGCGGCGGTGCTGGACTTCCTGCGCTTCTTCACGGTGTTCGCCACCGACAAGAAGCACCGCAAGATAAAGATCATCGCGCGGTTCCAGCAGTTCCAAGCGACGAACCTGATTGTCGAACGGGTGCTGCACGGTCAGGTCAAGCAGGGCCTGATCTGGCACTTTCAGGGCTCGGGCAAGTCGCTGCTCATGGTGTTCACCGCGCAGAAGCTGCGCGCCACGGCGGGGCTGACCAACCCCACCGTGATCATCGTGGTGGACCGGATCGACCTGGACACCCAGATCACCGGCACGTTCAACGCCTCGGACGTGCCGAACCTCGTCTCGACCAACAGCCGCCGGGAGCTTCAGGATCTGCTCAGCACCGGTGCGCGGAAGGTCATCATCACCACGGTCCACAAGTTCGGTGAGGCGCCGGGCGTGCTGGACGTCCGCGACAACATCATCGTCATGGTCGACGAGGCCCACCGTTCCCAGGAGGGCGACTACGGCCGGAAGATGCGCGAGGCCCTGCCGAACGCGTTTCTCTTCGGCCTGACAGGCACTCCGATCAACCGCCGCGACCGCAACACGTTCATGTGGTTCGGGTCCACAAAGGATGAAGGCGGTTATCTGTCGCGCTACTCGTTCCAGGATTCGATCCGGGACGGGGCGACGCTGCCGTTGCACTTCGAGCCGCGACTGTCGGAGATCCACCTCGACGAGGCCGCGATCGACGCCGCCTTCGCGGAGCTGGCCGAGCAGCACCGGCTCACCGAGGCGGACAAGTCGACGCTGTCCAGGCGGGCCGCCTCGCTGGAGTCGCTGATCAAGTCTCCCGGGCGGGTTCGTCGGATCGCCGAGGACATCGCCGAGCACTTCCGGGCGAAGGTCGAACCGCAGGGGTTCAAGGCGCAGGTGGTCGTCTACGACAAGGAAACCTGCGTCGCCTACAAGGCGGAACTCGACGACATCCTCGGCCCCGACGCCTCCACGGTCGTCATGAGCCGCACCGCTCGCGACCCGGAGGCGTGGAAGGAATACTCGCCGGACCGGGACGAGCTGGAGCGCATCACTGCCCGGTTCAACGACCCGGTCGATCCCCTGAAGATCATCATCGTGACGGCGAAGCTGCTCGTCGGCTTCGACGCGCCCATCCTCTACGCGCAGTACGTCGACAAGCCGCTCAAGGAGCACAACCTGCTCCAGGCGATCACCCGCACCAACCGGGTCTACCCGCCGCGCAAGACGCACGGTCTGATCGTCGACTACCTGGGCATCTTCGACAACGTCGCCAAGGCGTTCGCCTTCGACGAGAAGAGCGTCCAGCAGGTCATCAGCAACATCGACGTGCTGAAGAATCAGCTCCGCCCAGCCGTCGAGGCGGCGTTGGCCTTCTTCCCCGGCGTCGACCGGACCGTCGGCGGCTACGAAGGGCTCATCGCCGCGCAGACGGCGATCAGCAGCGACGAGGCCCGCGACGCGTTCGGGGCGGCCTACAGCGTTGTCGCCCAACTCTGGGAAACCCTCAGCCCGGACCCGATCGTCTCGCCCTACGCCACCGACTACCGGTGGCTCACCGACGTGTACGAGTCGGTGCGGCCCTCGGACATCGCCGGCCGGCTGGTCTGGCACGCCCTCGGTGCCAAGACGCTGGAACTCATCAACGAACACGTCACCGTCGAGGTGCCCCGCACGGACCTCGATACGATCGTGCTCGACGCGCAGGTGATCGAGGACCTCATGTCCGGCCGGCGTCCGGACGTCGACCCGGTCGAGGTCGAAAAGTGGATTACCGCCCGCATCGCCAGGCACAAGGGCAACCCGGCCTTCGTCGAACTCGGCAAGCGGCTCTCGGCGCTACGGGAGAAGTACGCCCACGCGCAGCAGGCCAGCCTGGACTTCCTCAAAGACCTGTTCGCCCTCGCCCGGGACACGGTCGCCGCGGAGAAGGCCGCCGCGCAGATCCCCCGCGAGGAGCAGGGCAAGGCGGCGCTCACCGAGCTGTTCCAGTCGCTCAAGGGCAACGGAACACCGATCATCGCGGAGAAGGTCGTCGAGGAGGTGGACGAGGTCGTGCGGGCGGTGCGCTTCGACGGCTGGCAGGACACCCGCGACGGTGACCGCGAGGTCCAGCAGTCCCTGCGCAAAACGCTCTACATCAAATTCAAGATCCGTGACAACGACGTGTACGAGCGCGCCCTCGGCTACATCCGCGAGTACTACTGAACCCGGGGCGCGGCGGCCATCACCCCGCCGCACCCCGGGCTGCCGTCAGCGGGTGTGCTTGGTCTGGGCGGTGAAGGTGGTCCAAGCGGCGGGGGTGAAGGTGAGGACCGGACCCGCCGGATCCTTGCTGTCGCGTACGGCGACCAGGCCGGGCAGGTTGTCGGCGACCTCGACACAGTCGCCCCCGTTGCTGCCGCTGCGGGTGCTCTTACGCCATTGTGCGCCGGTCAGATCATCCATGGTGGACCTCCGCAATGATCTTGTGGATCAGTTGCCTCGATTGTCCTTCATCGAGGACGAGCTGACAGAGCCCCGCCCAAATGCTCTCGTAGGCGGCGAATTCCTCTGGACGGTCCAGATATAGCGCGCCGGTCCATGACTCGCTGTAGATCACTGGTGGTTCCGGCGTGGCCCGAGCTCCGGGCGGAAATTCCAGCATGACGAACGTGCCTGCCTCGACGCCTCGATGCAGACCCGCAGAGAGCGGCAAAATCCGGATGCGGACATTGGGCCGTTCGCCGATCGTCAGCAGGTGGCGGAGCTGTTCAGCCATCGTCTCCCGGTCACCGACCAGGCGAAGCAGCGCAGCCTCGGAAACCACAACCTCCATCTTCGGTGAGGGCGGCAGTCGCCTGGTGAGGAGGGCCTGCCGTTGCAGCCGGACCTCTACGAGTCGTTCCCGCTCCTCCTCGGTCACTTCGCTGCGGTGTTGGTACACCGAGAGCGCGTATGCGCGGGTCTGTAACAGGCCCGGGACAAGTGCTTCGTCGTACCGCCGTATCCGACCGGCTGACTGTTCCAGGCTGACGTACAGCTCGAACCAGTCCGGGATGGCGTCGCCGTAGGCGTGCCACCAACCCTTCGCCTTCGTCTCGCTCGCCAGCGCGGCCAGCGCGCCGGTCAACTCCGCGTTCGCGTCGTAGAGCTGGCACATCGCCCGCACGTCGACCCCGCGTGCTGACCCGAGGCCGCGCTCGATCCGCCACACCTTCTGCCGGCTGCACTCCAGCGCCTCGGCCGCCGCGTCGAGCGTCACCCCGGCCTCGGTGCGCAACTGCCGCAGCGCCCGGCCGAGCTGCCGTCGCGGCACCGTCGAACCCATGTCCTCGGCCAACGCCCCCGCCTCCGTCCCATTTTGCAACACCCGGAATGCCCTCTCCGGAATGCATATCGGTTACGGAGAAATAAGTCAAGAATCGGGGCTTGAGTACGTTGCGCCGAGGCCGACAAAGCCACAGGATGGCCAGCGCGAAAGCTTTGTCCTAGCGGTTATCGGAAATGGGAGTGGTGTTCTCGTGTACCTGTTCTGGGAATCCCATGAGTGAGCGCTTCGTGGCGCACCTGCCCTTCACCGCGACCGACCTGCCCGCCGCCCGGCACTTCGCCGGGACGCTGGCCCGCTCTGTGAGCTTCCTGTCCGAGGTGGACGCCGGCGAAGTCACCGTCAGCTTCGAGGACGCGCAGGGCGTACGCCATCGGGTCTTCTGCGACCTGCCGCTGCCCGACCGCCGCCGGTGCGCGCGTCGCGTCGACCACGACGGTCCCTGCGCGCCGAGGCCGCCGCGGTGAGCGACACGGCCGCGTGCCCGGAGTGCGACGGCGGCTGCCCGCGCTGCCACTGGCGGGGCCGCCGCCGCGCGCAGCTCCTGCTCACCGTCGCCAACACCGACACCGGCGCGGTCGCCTCCCACCGGGTGACGCCCGCCGACCTCGATCCCCGACCGAATCCGGCAGGTGGCGCGGTGGCCGACCTGACCACCCGGGTACGCGACCTCGCGTCCACCGTCGCCGTCGCGCTCGACCCCGACCCACTGCGGGTACGCCTCCCGCCGGCCTGGCGTCCCGAGCTGCCCGCCACCGAGCGGCACATCCTCGCGGCGCAGGCCCTCGCCGACGCGGCCCGCCGCCCGTGGCGGCTCTGGGTGGGCGGCTCGACCGCCCGGTCCCCGGTGGATCCCCAGATCCGGCTCACCCAGCTCTGCCGCCTGGCTGACCTACTCCTGCTCGACCTCGTCGTGACGGTCCGCCGATGCGACGGCCATCGGGTGTGGACGGTCCGCTACGAAATGCCCGGCTCACCCGTTCCCGGCGGGCCGGTCGAGGGCAGCCCCGACCTGGCGACCGCGCTGACGCTGACCGACGCGCGGGCAGCCCTGGCCGGCCTCACCGAGCGGGGACGGTCCGCGCCTGCCCGGCCGCTCGACGCCGGCCCCCGGCGCTGCGGCACGGCGCAGGGACCGCCGGTTCCGGCACCGATCGAGCCGGTCGGCCGGATCGAGCGACGCGTCCTCGCCGAGCTGGCCGGCGGTGTCGACCGGCCGGGCGCCCAGGCGGTGTGGCGGGAGGGCGGCTGGTGGCTCACCGGCCTGCGGCAGGCCGGCTCACTCGGTTGGTCGGCGGTTCGGGGACGGCCGCCCCTGTGTCGGGTCGCCGAGCCACTCGAACCGTCCCGGCTCGGCGCACCGGCTCCCGATCGGGACCGCTCGGCGGTGCTGGTCACCGTCACCGACCTGCGGCACCGGGTGGTGCACCTGACCTGGCGGAGCGGCACCCCGGAGACCACCGGCACGGTGGCCACCGCGCCGGACGGCCGGCCGGTGGTGCAGCTCCCCGAACGCTACCGGCTCGGCGCGTGGGCGCGCGTTTTCGGCGTACGTGGGGAGGACCTGGCGGAGGCGGACGGCGGCCACATGATCGCCCGCGACCTGCGCGACGGATACGTCACCCTGCCCTGGGTCGGGGCCGACCCGGTGGGGGAGTACGTGCGCCGGGCCGGGGCGGACCTGCCCGCCGGTCGGCTTCTCGTCACCGCCGCCCGCCCGACGGTGCCGCCGCCGTCCGAGCTGGTCCGGCTCGTGCTCGGCCTGGACCTGGCGCTGCACCTCAGCGTGCTCGACCTGCGGCGGCACGCCGGCCACCCGCTGTGGCCGGACGGCCGGTGGTGGTCGGTGGAGGTGCGCCCGCGCGACGCCCCGGTGCATCCGGACGACCTGCCCACCCGGCCCAGCCTGGCGGCAGCGCTCGACGACTGCCTCACCCACCTGACCGACGACGTGGCCGAACTGGTCCCTACCGACCCGGACGAGCCGCTTCCGGTGCCCGGCTCACCGGCCCGCGAGCCCGTCACCGACCCGGTGCCCGCGTTGCTCCGGCTCGCTGCGCAGCACGCCGGCCGGGCGTTGACCCTGCGCGTGACCCGCGACGGCCACACCGTGCACCGCCATGACGACGGCGGCGTGCGCCTAGTTGGGTAGGGCAGCCAGCCCGGACAGCAACTCCCACCGCTCGGCGTCGGTGAGCACCGCGTACGCCGGCTCGTCGCGACGGTCGGTGTCGGCCTCGATCGCCGCGCGCTCCGACCCGTCGGGCAGCGCGCGGATCTCGTCGGCGGTCAGGCCGGCGGCCCGCCACGCGGCCCGGTGCGCGTCGGCGCGGTGGTGCCGCAGCGAGCTCAGCCGCGTCACAAGCAGCAGCGCGGGGGAGGCGCCCTCCGGCTCGTACGGCGGGGACATGGCCCGGAACGCCGGCCCGCCGGTGGCCTGACCGTGCGCCAGCACCCGGCCGACCAGGTCCGCGAGCCGGGGCACGATGGTCAGGCCGGGCAGTACGCCGGGCAGCAGCGCCCCCCACAGCTCCTCGGCGGCCTCGCCGGTGGCCCGCTGCGCGAACAGCGTCAACTCCCGGCCCAACTCGGTCAGGTGCCAGGCACCCTCGTCGTCGCGGACGAAGATGCCCTGCTTCAGCTCTTTCTCCATGCTGGCGGAGGTGTAGACCAGGCCGTCGGCGAACGCGTCGGCGGGCATCGGCCGGGCCAGCACGCCGGAGAAGAAACTGTTCTCAGCGCCGAGGTCGCAGCCTCGCTCGGCGTAGAACGCCTCCATCCGGGGTCGGGCCGCCCACCGGGCGCCCGCGTAGACCCGGTCGATCGCCGGTCGGACCAGTCGCGCGAAACTCACCGTCGTCTCCACGCCGCCGGACCTTACCGGCGACGGGTGTTAAGCGGGGCCCCCTCCTATACCGGAGGCGTTAAGCGGGGGCCCCTCCTTACTCCGGGACGCGGCGGTAGGCGCCGTCGCTGGCGGAGGTGGCCATTGACGCGTACGCGCGGAGTGCGGCCGAGACCGGGCGCTGGCGGTCCGTGGGGGTGTAGGGGCGGTCGCGCTTCTCCTCGGCCACCCGGCGCGCCTCCAGCTCGTCGGCGGGCACGTTCAGCTCGATGGAGCGGGCCGGGATGTCGATGACGATCTCGTCGCCGTCGCGCACCAGGGCGATCAGCCCGCCGGAGGCGGCCTCCGGGGAGGCGTGCCCGATGGACAGGCCGGAGGTGCCGCCGGAGAACCGGCCGTCGGTGAGCAGCGCGCAGGAACGGCCCAGGCCGCGCCCCTTGAGGAACGAGGTGGGGTAGAGCATCTCCTGCATGCCGGGGCCGCCCTTCGGGCCCTCGTAGCGGATCACCACCACGTCCCCGGCGACGATCTCCTTGGCCAGGATGGCGGTGACCGCGTCGTCCTGCGACTCGTAGACCTTCGCCGGCCCTCGGAAGGTCAGGCACTCCTCGGGCACCCCGGCGGTCTTCACCACGCAGCCGTCCGGTGCCAGGTTGCCGTGCAGGATGGCCAGCCCGCCGTCGGCGCTGTAGGCGTGTTCGCGGTCCCGGATGCAACCGCCGGCGGCGTCGGTGTCGAGCGACGACCAGCGGTTGGTGGTGGAGAACGGCTCGGTGGTGCGCACCCCGCCGGGTGCGGCGTGGAACAGCTCGACCGCCTCGGGGGTGGCCGAGCCGCCCCGGACGTCCCAGTCGGCAAGCCACTGCTGGAGGCTTGGGGAGTGCACGGCGAGCACGTCGCGGTGGAGCAGGCCGGCGCGGTCCATCTCGCCGAGGATGGCCGGGATGCCGCCGGCCCGGTGCACGTCCTCCATGTGGTAGTCGGGCGAGTTGGGGGCGACCTTGGCCAGGCACGGCACCCGCCGGGAGATGGCGTCGATGTCTGCCACGCCGAAGTCAAGCTCCGCCTCGCGGGCGGCGGCGAGCAGGTGCAGCACGGTGTTCGTCGAGCCGCCCATCGCCACGTCGAGGGCGACCGCGTTCTCGAACGCCGGCCGCCCGGCGATCGAGCGGGGCAGCACGGAGGCGTCGTCCTGGTCGTACCAGCGCTTGGCGATCTCCACGACGGTGCGGCCGGCCTCGACGAAGAGCGACCGGCGCGCGGCGTGGGTGGCGAGCGTCGAGCCGTTGCCGGGCAGCGCCAGGCCGATCGCCTCGGTCAGGCAGTTCATCGAGTTGGCGGTGAACATGCCGGAGCAGGAGCCGCAGGTCGGGCACGCGGAGCGTTCGATCTCGCCGAGCTGGTCGTCGGTGACCGCCTCGTTGGAGGAGGCGATCATGGCGTCGATCAGGTCGATCTTGGAGTGGACGACGCCCTCGACGGCCACCGTCTTGCCGGCCTCCATCGGGCCGCCGGAGACGAAGACGGTCGGGATGTTCAGCCGCAGCGCGGCCAGCAGCATCCCCGGGGTGATCTTGTCGCAGTTCGAGATGCAGACCAGGGCGTCCGCGCAGTGCGCGTTGACCATGTATTCCACCGCGTCGGCGATCAGCTCCCGGCTGGGCAGCGAGTAGAGCATGCCGCCGTGGCCCATGGCGATGCCGTCGTCGACGGCGATGGTGTTGAACTCCCGCCCCACGCCGCCGGCGTCGGCCACCGCGTCGGCGACCAGGCCGCCGAGGTCCTTCAGATGGACATGACCGGGTACGAACTGGGTGAAACTGTTCGCGATGGCGACGATCGGCTTGCCGAAGTCGTCGTCGGTCATCCCGGTGGCCCGCCAGAGGGCCCGGGCGCCGGCCATCGTCCGACCATGGGTGGATGTCCTCGACCGCAGCTCAGGCATGGGTACCAGTCTGACACCGCCGGGCCGCCCGTTCCCACCCGCGCGTCCCGTGTCCCAACAGTTGCACACCCGGTGCCCCACGGGAGGCGCGAATCCGGCACAGTTGGACGTGTGCAGTCGTCCCCGGGGATGGTCACCGTCACGTCGTTGAGCGGTCTCGCCGCGGCCGGCGCCGTCGTGATGCTCGCCGGGTCGGCCCGCCGCCGCGTCTGCCCCCGCCGACAGGCCCACCTGCTGCTTGCCGTCGCCGGCTCGGTCGCCCTGCTCAGCCTGCTCCTCGGCCTCGGCGGCATGCTTGTCGCCGGCGACCACTGGACGCACCGGCAGGGCCAGCGCACGGGCTGGGCCACGCTTGTCTCGGTGTCGACCACGCTGGCCGGGCTCGGCCTCGGGGCCGCGCTGCTCCGGCTGCCCGGCGCGGCGGCGACCCGGGCCGCCACCGCCCGGTTGCTGCTGGACGGCGTGGTCATGGCCACCGCGCTCTGGTTCGTCGGCTGGGTGGCCGTCAGCTCGCCGACCCGGCTGCTCGGCGCGGCGACTCCGGTCGCCTGCCTGCCGATCCTGCTTGCGACCGTCAGCGCGGCGCTCACCGTCGGGCTGACGCTGATCCTGGTGCTCCGGGCCGCCCCGCCGCGCGGCTGGCTGGCCCTGCTCGGCGCCGGGGCGATCGCGGTGACGCTCGGCGGGCTGGCCGTGTCGGCCGGGCTGTGCCAGGGCGGCCCCGGCATGCTGGCGACCGGCGCGGTGGTGACCGCCGCCGGCCTGCTGGCGGTCGCCGTGGCCGGGCGGCACGCCGATGCGACGCGGTTCGACGTCGACCTGATCCGGCGCGACGGCGAGTACGCCTTCGTGCCGATGTTCGCCATGGCCGCCTCCGCGATGTACCACCTCACCCAGGGTGGCCGGTTCGACGGATTCGGCATCGTGGCGGGCAGCGCCGAGGGGTTCGCGCTCGTGGCCCGGCAGTACCTGGCCCTCAACGACGTCCGCGGCTATGCCGTCCGGCTGGCCGAGCGGGAGGCGCACTTCCGTGAGCTGGCGCACACCGACCCGCTCACCGGCCTGGCCAACCGGCGCGGGCTGCTGCGTGCCCTGCACCGGTGCGCCGAGACCGGCGTCCCGTGCGTGCTGCTCGGGCTCGACCTGGACGGCTTCAAGAATGTCAACGACATGCGCGGGCACGACGTGGGCGACGCGGTGCTGGCCGAGGTGGGGCGGCGACTGCGCGGCAACCTGCGTCCGGGTGACCTGGCCGCCCGGCTCGGCGGGGACGAGTTCGCGGTGCTGATGCACGGGTCGGCCGAGCCGGGGCCGGTGGCCGAGCGGCTGCTCGGGGTGCTCGGCCGGCCGTACGAGGAGGCGGACGGGCCGGTCTTCCTCTCGGTGAGCATCGGGGTGGCCGGCAGCCGCGGCGACCACGACGTGGAGCTGCTGCTGCGCAACGCCGACCTGGCGCTGCGCTACGCGAAGCAGCGCGGCAAGAACCGGGTCGAGCGCTACGACGCCACGTACGACCAGTTGCTCAGCCGGCGCACCCGGCTGGAGCACGAGCTGCGTGGCGCGATCGAGCGGAACGAGCTGCGGCTGGTCTTCCAGCCGGTGGCGTCGCTGCCCTCGGTCCGACCGGTCGGCGCGGAGGCGCTGCTCCGCTGGCACCACCCGGAGCTGGGCAACGTCCGGCCGGACGAGTTCATCCCGCTCGCCGAGGAGTGCGGGATGATCGCCAAGCTCGGCGCCTGGGTGCTGCACCAGGCCTGCTACCAGCTCTCCCGCT
Organism: Micromonospora marincola; assembly: GCF_056150385.1. NCBI lineage: Bacteria > Bacillati > Actinomycetota > Actinomycetes > Micromonosporales > Micromonosporaceae > Micromonospora > Micromonospora marincola. Next base: position 743,957 of record NZ_JAXCFT010000001.1, read on the forward strand.
GGCTGGCCGACGGGCACGACGTCTGGGTGTCGGTGAACGTCTCGCCGCGCGAGCTGCACGCCCCGGAATACGTGGTCCAGGTCGCCGACGCGCTGCGCGCGCACCACGTGCCGCCGCAGCGGCTGGTGCTTGAGGTCACCGAGCACGCCGTCGCCACCGACCTGGACGAGCTGATCCGGCGGCTGACCGCGTTGCGGCTGACCGGCGTACGGATCGCGCTCGACGACTTCGGCGCCGGCTACTCCTCGCTCGGGCAGCTCCGGCGGCTGCCGATCGACATCCTGAAGATCGACCACAGTCTGGTGGCCGAGCACGAGCCGGTCCGGCCGGTCGGCCGCGAGGGGCCGGCCTTCGCCCCGATGGTCGACATCGTCATGCGCCTCGGTCACCAGCTCGGTCTGGAGGTGATCGCCGAGGGGGTGACGAATCCGGCGGAGCTGGCCGCGGTGGTGGCCGCCGGCTGCCGGTTCGGTCAGGGCGCGCTCTTCGGCTGGGGGGTGCCGGCCGAGCACCTGGAGGCGATGTTGGAGGCGGCCACCGCGCCCGGCAACCGGCCGGCCGCGGCCCCGCCGTCGCCGCCGCCCCCGCCGGTGCGCGGCCCGTCGCCGCTGCTGCCCAGGCTGCGGAACAATCCGCCCGCGCCGCGCCCCCAAATGGAGGCGTCACCGCAGGTGGCGCCGGGTGCGGAGGTGGTGCCGGCGGCCGAGGCGCCCACAGCCGTCAACCAAAATGTGGGATCAGTTGACTCATCGCGTGAGATGCGTCAGGCTTAGCCACATGTCGTCGAACCGGTCGCTGCGAGTACTTACCTGAGCGCACTCTCCCACTGAGAGTGCGCTGGCCCCGTGCATCTGCACGTGGGCTTTTTTGTTGCCGTCGGACCATTGCCGGGACGCCCGCGTCCCATCCTGACAACCGCGTAACCCACTCACAGCCGAAGGCCTGAACCGCCATGACGAGACCCACGCCAGAGACCCTCGCCCACTCCGCCCGACGAGCCCGCCCGGGCGCCGGCGCGGCCGGCGACCCCGACCACGCTCCCGCCCCCCGCCCGGGCGCCGCCCCGGCCGGAAGCCGGACCGTCCCGGCCGGCGCGGACACCACCGCCGCCGCGCCCGTACGGCAGCCCGCCGCCGCGCAGGTCTCCGGCGCCGGCTCGCTTGTGCGGTCGCTGGAGGCGCTCGGCGTCGACGTGGTCTTCGGCATCCCCGGCGGCGCGATCCTGCCGGCGTACGACCCGCTCTACGACTCGACGGTGCGGCACATCCTGGTCCGCCACGAGCAGGGCGCGGGGCACGCGGCCACCGGTTACGCGCAGGCCACCGGCCGGGTCGGCGTCTGCATCGCCACCTCCGGTCCGGGCGCGACGAACCTCGTCACCCCGATCGCGGACGCCTACATGGACTCGGTGCCGATCGTGGCGATCACCGGCCAGGTGGCCCGGCCGTCGATCGGCACGGACGCCTTCCAGGAGGCCGACATCCAGGGCATCACGCTGCCGATCACCAAGCACAACTTCCTGGTGCAGACCCCCGACGAGATCCCCCGGGTGCTGGCCGAGGCGTTCCACCTGGCCTCGACCGGCCGGCCCGGCCCGGTGCTCGTCGACATCCCCAAGGACGTCCTCCAGGCGGAGGCCACCTTCTCCTGGCCGCCCACGCTTGACCTGCCCGGCTACCGACCCACCCTGCACCCGCACGGCAAGCAGATCCGGGAGGCGGCCCGGCTGATGGCCGCCGCCCGCCGCCCGGTGCTCTACGTCGGCGGCGGCGTGCTCAAGGCCGGGGCCACCGAGGGGCTGCGCCGGCTGGCCGAGCTGACCGGGATCCCGGTGGTCACCACGCTGATGGCGCTCGGCGCGTTCCCCGACTCGCACCGCCAGCACCTGGGCATGCCGGGCATGCACGGCACCGTCGCCGCGGTCTACGGCCTCCAGAAGGCCGACCTGATCGTGGCGCTCGGCGCCCGCTTCGACGACCGGGTGACAGGCAAGCTTGACTCGTTCGCGCCGGACGCCACGGTGGTGCACGCCGACATCGACCCGGCCGAGATCGGCAAGAACCGGCACGCCGACGTCCCGATCGTGGGCGACGCGCGGCACGTGATCGACGAGTTGATCGCGGCGGTCGTGGCCGAGCGAGCCGCCCACCCGGCGGTCGACCTGGCCGACTGGTGGACCCAGCTCGACGACCTGCGCGAGCGTTACCCGCTCGGCTTCGAGGAGCCGGCCGACGGCACGCTCTCCCCGCAGCACGTGATCAAGCGGCTGGGCGAGATCGCCGGCCCGGAGGCGATCTACGTCGCCGGCGTCGGGCAGCACCAGATGTGGGCCAGCCAGTTCATCTCGTACGAGAAGCCGAACACCTGGCTGAACTCCGGCGGCCTGGGCACCATGGGCTACGCCGTGCCGGCGGCGATGGGCGCCAAGGTCGGCCGGCCGGACACCACGGTGTGGGCGGTCGACGGTGACGGCTGCTTCCAGATGACCAACCAGGAGCTGGCCACCTGCGCGCTGGAGGGCATCCCGATCAAGGTCGCCGTGATCAACAACGGCAACCTGGGCATGGTCCGGCAGTGGCAGACCCTGTTCTACGGGGAGCGTTACTCCAACACCGAGCTGGGCACGCACAAGCACCGCATCCCGGATTTCGTCAAGCTCGCCGAGGCGCTCGGCTGCGTCGGGCTGCGCTGCGAGAACGCCGCCGACGTGGACAAGACCATCGAGGCGGCGATGGCGATCAACGACGCGCCTGTGGTCATCGACTTCGTGGTCGGCAAGGACGCGATGGTGTGGCCGATGGTGGCCGCCGGCACCAGCAACGACGAGATCATGTTCGCCCGGGGCGTGCGCCCGGCCTTCGACGAGGACGATATCTAATGACGTTGCACACGCTGTCCGTGCTTGTCGAGAACAAGCCGGGTGTCCTGGCCCGGGTCTCCGGGTTGTTCTCCCGGCGCGGGTTCAACATCGACAGCCTCGCCGTGGGCGAGACCGAGAACCCGGACGTCTCCCGGATCACCATCGTGGTCAACGCCGAGTCCTCGCCGTTGGAGCAGGTGACCAAGCAGCTCAACAAGCTCGTCAACGTGCTCAAGATCGTGGAGCTGGACCCGCAGGTGTCGGTGACCCGGGAGCTGCTGCTGGTCAAGGTCCGCGCGGACCGCAGCGCCCGCGCCCAGGTGCTGGAGACGGTAAGCCTGTTCCGCGCCCGGGTGGTCGACGTCGCGCCGGACACACTCACCGTCGAGGCCACCGGCACGCCGGACAAGCTCGACGCGCTGCTGCGTGACCTGGAGTCGTTCGGCATCAAGGAGATGGTCCAGTCCGGCACGGTGGCCATCGGGCGTGGCTCCCGCGCCATCACCGCCGGCCCGGCGCTGCGCGCCGCCTGATCCGTACCCACCAGTTTTTCGACGGGCCGACGGGCACCGCCGTAGGAAAGGGAAGTCAATGAGCGTTGAGGTTTACTACGACGACGACGCCGACCTGGGCCTGATCCAGGGCCGCAAGGTCGCCGTGATCGGCTACGGCAGCCAGGGCCACGCGCACGCGCTGTCGCTCCGCGACTCCGGCGTCGACGTGGTGATCGGCCTGCCCGCCGGCTCGAAGAGCCGGCCCAAGGCGGAGGAGCAGGGCCTGCGGGTGCTCACCCCGGCCGAGGCGGCGGCCGAGGCCGACGTGATCATGATCCTGGCGCCGGACACCGCCCAGCGCGGCCTCTACACCGACGCCATCGCGCCGAACCTGGCGCCCGGCAAGGCGATCTTCTTCGGCCACGGCTTCAACATCCGGTACGGCCTGATCAAGCCGCCGGCCGAGGTGGACGTGGCGATGGTCGCCCCGAAGGGCCCCGGTCACCTGGTCCGCCGCCAGTACGTCGACGGCAAGGGCGTGCCCTGCCTGGTCGCCGTCGAGCAGGACGCCAGCGGCAACGCGTTCGGCCTGGCCCTGGCGTACGCCAAGGCGATCGGCGGCACCCGGGCCGGGGCGATCCGGACCACGTTCACCGAGGAGACCGAGACCGACCTCTTCGGCGAGCAGGCGGTGCTCTGCGGCGGCGCGGCGGCGCTCGTGCAGACCGGCTTCGAGGTGCTCACCGAGGCCGGCTACGCGCCCGAGGTGGCCTACTTCGAGTGCCTGCACGAGCTGAAGCTCATCGTCGACCTGATGTACGAGGGCGGCATCGCCCGGATGCGCTACAGCATCTCCGACACCGCCGAGTACGGCGACCTGTCCCGTGGCCCGCGCGTCGTCGACGCCCGGGTCAAGGAGGAGATGCGCAAGATCCTCGGCGAGATCCAGTCGGGCGAGTTCGCCCGCGAGTGGGTGGCCGAGGACGAGGCCGGCCGGCCCAACTTCGCCAAGTGGCGGGCCGAGGGCGCGGCGCACCCGATCGAGGAGACCGGTCAGAAGCTGCGCTCGATGATGAGCTGGGTCGACCGGCCGCTCACCGAGACCGCCTGACCCGACGCACCGCGCGGCCCGCGATCCGACGCTCTCCCCGGCGTCGGGCCGCGGGCCGCCGTGCGCGCGTGAACGGCGGATGTCGGGCGTGCGACGGACTGTGTGAGGGCCCTCACCCCACGGTCCGTGACCCGGAGGGCGGGCCGCGCCCTACCATCCTTGGTGTGGTGCCCTCGCGCGGCACCCGACGGCCATGGCACGGATCGGCGCAGGGCGCAGTGCGGCGTCCCGACGCCCCGGGCCAACCGATACCGAGCGTCTACGAGGACCGATGAATCCTGTCGTACTGATCGCCGAAGAACTCGCCCCCGCCGCCATCGAGGTGCTCGCGCACGACTTCGACGTGCGCCACGTGGACGGCACCGACCGCCCGGCCCTGCTCTCCGCCCTCTCCGAGGCGGACGCGGTGATCGTACGCAGCGCCACCCAGATCGACGCCGAGGCGATCGCCGCGGCGCCCCGGCTGAAGGTGGTCGCCCGGGCCGGCGTCGGCCTGGACAACGTCGAGGTGCCCGCCGCCACCGCCCGGGGCGTGATGGTGGTCAACGCTCCCACCTCCAACATCGTCTCCGCCGCCGAGCAGGCCGTCGCGCTGCTGCTCGCGGTGGCCCGCAACACCGCGAGCGCCAGCGCCGCCCTCAAGGCCGGTGAGTGGAAGCGGTCGAAGTACACGGGCGTGGAGCTTCAGGGCAAGACCGTCGGCGTGGTCGGCCTCGGCCGCATCGGCGTGCTGTTCGCGTCCCGCATCGCCGCGTTCGGCACCCGGCTGATCGCGTACGACCCGTACATCCAGCCGGCCCGGGCCGCGCAGCTCGGGGTGCGCCTGGTGGGCCTGGAGGAGCTGCTGCGGGAGAGCGACTTCATCTCGATCCACCTGCCCAAGACGCCGGAGACGGTGGGCCTGATCGGCGAGAAGGAGCTGGCGATCGTCAAGCCGGGCGTCCGGATCGTCAACGCCGCCCGGGGCGGGCTCGTCGACGAGCAGGCGCTCGCGGACGCGATCGCCGAGGGCCGGGTCGCCGGCGCCGGCATCGACGTGTACGCCAAGGAGCCCTGCACCTCCTCGCCGCTGTTCGCGTTCGACAACGTGGTGGCCACCCCGCACCTGGGCGCCTCCACGAACGAGGCGCAGGACAAGGCCGGCCTGGCGGTGGCGAAGAGCGTCAAGCTCGCGTTGCAGGGCGAGTTCGTGCCGGACGCGGTGAACGTGCAGGCCGGTGGCGTCGTCGCCGAGGACGTCCGGCCGCTGCTGCCGCTGGCCGAGAAGCTGGGTCGGGCCTTCACCGCCCTGGCCGGCGGGGTGGCCGCGAGCGTCACCGTCGAGGTGCGCGGTGAGATCGCCACCCACGACGTGTCGGTGCTCAAGCTCGCCGCCACCAAGGGGCTGTTCAGCTCCGTGGTGGAGGAGCAGGTCACCTACGTCAACGCGCCGCACCTGGCCGCCGAGCGGGGCGTCGAGGTCACGCTCGCCACGCCGGCCGAGACCGCCGACCACCCGAACCTGGTGACCGTGCGCGGCGCGCTTCCGGACGGGCGGACCGTGGGGGTCTCCGGCACGGTGGCCCATTCCGGTGCCCGCGACGTGCTCAAGCTGACCGAGGTGGACGGTTTCGACGTGGAGATCGGCGCGGAGGGCATCCTGGTCTTCCTGCGCTACGTCGACCGGCCCGGTGTGGTCGGCACGGTCGGCACGCTGCTCGGCGAGGCCGGCGTGAACATCGCCGCCATGCAGGTGGCCCGGCGGGAGGCCGGCGGTGAGACGCTCATGACGCTCACCGTGGACCAGGCGCTCGGCGCCGACCTGCTCACCTCCGCGGCCGACTCGATCGGCGCGGTCGCGGCAAGCGCGGCGGACCTGCGCGACGAGTAGTCCGAACAGGACTGATCGGGGCCCGGCCGGTGCGGCCGGGCCCTTCGTCCCTTCCGGAGGGTCAGGAACGGACGCGGGCCGGTGGCGGGTAGACCGAGCCGTCCTGCGCGTCGAAGAGCATCAGGTCGTGCTCGCCGGCCAGCCGCTCGATGTCAAGCAGAACCTGGTCCGGGCACGTGGGGTGCAGGTTCATCTCGACGTGGTCGGCCGCCGCGTGCAGCGGCGCCACCTCCCACGGCGTGCCCGGCCGGGCCGGACGGTCGGGATAGCGCGCCGTGATGGCCCGGTAGAAGCCCACCACCCGCGGGTCGGGGTGCTGCCCGCTGTGCCACCCGTCGCGGCACTGCCGCACCGATGCCCGCACCTGTTCCGGTGTCGCCCCGTCCGGCAGGGCCCACACGCTCAGATCGAAACTCACGGCGGACAGCGTGCCATCCCGGGCGGCGCACGTCACTTCTGCCCCGCCCCGGGGATTCACCTGCTGATTGTCGACACGAAACCGGGAGGTCCGGTGTGGAGACTCTTGCGTCGAGTTGCGTCGATTCGCTAGCGTACCGGTGCGGTGCTCGGCTGAGTCGATTTCCCGGCCCGTCTTCGGGTGGCGCGGTCGGGCGTGCGGCCGGTCGGCCCGCACCCCTCGATTGCGCGAGCCACGCGCACTCGTCGCTGACCGGCCCCCACGGTCGTTGCCGAGACCGCGGGGGCCGATCGCGGCCCACGCCCCGGATGCGAGCGCGGGGCGTGGCGACGGGTCAGCGGCGGTGGTGCGCGAAGAGCGCCCGATAGTCCGAACCGTCGTGGAACCAGGCCAGCCCGGCCGGGCCGGCGGCGTACAGGGCGGTGGCGTAGGCGTCGGCGACCGCCAGGTCGGGGCCGACCACGGTGGCGGCCACCAGCCGGTCGGTCGGTTCGCCGGTGTGCGGGTCGACGACGTGCCCGCGCCGACCGGTGACCCCTGAGGTGCCCACCGCGCCGGCGGTCATCTCCAGCACCAGCGGCGCCCGGCGCGCGTCGGTCGGGTGGTGCACCGCGACCCGCCAGGGGCCACCGTGCGCGGCGTGGCCGCGTACGGTCAGGTCGGCGCCGGTGAGCACGGCGTAGTCGTGGATGCCGGCGGCCCGCAACCGCGCCGCGGCCCGCTCCACCGCCCAGCCGCCGAGCAGGCCGCCGGGGTCGAAGCCGCCCGGCACCGCCCAGGCGTCGAACCACCCGTCGGTCGCCGCCCGCATCGCGGCGCAGCGGTCCACCAGGTCGGCGAGCGGCGGGTACGAGTCGGGGCTGATCTCGTCGCGGCGCAGGCGCGACACCAGGCTGTCCGGCTGGTTCGGGCCGTAGGTGAGGTCGATGGCGCGCAGTTCGGCCACGGCGTCCCGGAGCGCCTCGCCGACGCCCCGGTGGCCAAGCCAGTCGGGCGCGTTGAGCAGCAGCGTGTATTCCGCGGTGGAGGTGCTCACGGTGTGCCGGACGGCGATCCGGTCGTAGGCGGTGGCCCCGGCCCGTTCCACCCGGTGGCTGCGGGCGCCGAGGCGCAGGTCGGGGCGGGGCTGGTGGAACGCGGACTGGTCGACCCAGCGGGCCCGGGGTTGTTCGTCCGCCCAGTGTGCCCGCCGCTGGTCGATCCGCATGACACCCGCCCCCTCGCTGGCCGCCGCGGCGTCGCGGCGATGCCGTCCCGGGCGCCCGTCGACCCGGTTGACCTGACCCTAAGCAGTGGAGATGACCGCGTCATGAATGCCGGCTGGGAGCATGCTGTGCATCGCATGTCCCGAATGTTGGACGATTCGTACCGGGGGGCGGGACAGCGACGTACCGTTGCGCAGAACGACGAGGTGAGGAGCGCCAGGTGGCACGCATCGCGGTGGTGGCCGGTGACGGCATCGGTCCCGAGGTGGTCGGGCAGGCCCGCAAGGTCCTCGACGCGGTGCTCCCCGGCATCGAGGCCACCGAGTATGACCTGGGCGCCGCGCGCTGGCACCGCACCGGCGAGGTGCTGCCGGACACCGTCCTCGACGAGCTGGCCGGCCACGACGCCATCCTGCTCGGCGCGGTCGGCGACCCGACCGTGCCGCCGGGCGTGCTGGAGCGCGGTCTGCTGCTCAAGCTCCGGTTCGCCTTCGACCAGTACGTCAACCTCCGCCCGTCCCGGCTCTGGCCCGGCGTGACCGGCCCGCTGGCCGCCGTCAAGCCCGGCGAGGTCGACCTCGTGGTGGTCCGTGAGGGCACCGAGGGGCTGTACGCGGGCGCCGGCGGCAGCCTGCACCGGGACACCCCGGCGGAGGTCGCCACCGAGGAGAGCCTGAACACCCGGCACGGCGTCGAGCGGGTGATCCGGGACGCGTTCGCGCGGGCCGGCCGCCGGGAACGGCGCAAGGTGACGCTCGTGCACAAGACCAACGTGCTCACCCACGCCGGCTCGCTGTGGTCCCGGGCGTTCGCCGAGGTGGCCGCCGAGCACCCGGACGTGACCACCGAGTACCAGCACGTCGACGCCGCGGCGATGTTCCTGGTGACCAACCCGTCCCGCTACGACGTGGTGGTGACGGACAACCTCTTCGGTGACATCCTCACCGACATCGCGGCGGCCGTGACCGGCGGCATCGGGCTGGCCGCCAGCGGCTGCATCAACCCGGAGGGGCGCTACCCCTCGATGTTCGAGCCGGTGCACGGCTCCGCGCCGGACATCGCCGGCAAGGGCGTCGCCGACCCGGTGGCCGCCGTGCTCTCCGCCGCGCTGCTGCTCGACCAGCTCGGTCACGCCGACGCCGCCGCGCGGGTCACCGCCGCGGTCGCCGCCGAGCTGGCCGGGCGCACTCCGGGGGCGTCGTTGCGCACCGAGGAGGTCGGCGACCGCCTCGCCGGCCACGCCGTAGCCTGACCGGGCCGATCCTCCCGGCGACCCGGATCCGGGCCGCCGGACCCGTTTCCGGGCCAGCACCTCCCGATTGGCATCGTCGATGTGCGGGGGCGGAGCTATCCGCTGAACGACCGTTCGGGGTAAGTTTCTGGCACCAGTGACGTCGGCGTGCGATCCCGCGCGCCGTGGGACCGCAGGGAGGTCAGCGCGATGAGCGGTGGTGACATGCTCGATTTCGAGATCCGTCCGAATTCCGCTTCGGTATCCGCCGCCGACCGGGCCGCACTGCTGGCGAACCCCGGCTTCGGCCGGGTGTTCACCGACCACATGGTCACCGTCCGCTACGCCGAGGGCAAGGGCTGGTACGACGCCCGGGTCGAGGCGCGCGCGCCGATCCCGATGGACCCGGCCACCGCGGTGCTGCACTACGCGCAGGAGATCTTCGAGGGCCTGAAGGCGTACCGGACCGCCGACGGGGCGGTCACCATGTTCCGCCCGGAGGCCAACGCGGCCCGCTTCGTCGCGTCCGCCCGACGGCTGGCCATGCCGGAGCTGCCGCCCGCGACGTTCGTGGAGTCGCTGCGCCGGCTGGTCGAGATCGACAAGGAGTGGATCTCGGAGGACGAGGACGCCAGCCTCTACCTGCGTCCGTTCATGTTCGCCAGCGAGGTCTTCCTCGGGGTCCGCCCGGCAAACGAATACCTCTACTGCGTCATCGCGTCGCCGGCCGGGTCCTACTTCGCCGGCGGGGTGAAGCCGGTGACGCTCTGGGTCTCCCCGGACTACACCCGGGCCGCGCCCGGCGGCACCGGCGCGGCCAAGTGCGGCGGCAACTACGCCGCCTCGCTCGCGGCCCAGGCCGAGGCGATCGAGGCCGGCTGCGACCAGGTGGTCTTCCTGGACGCGGTGGAGCAGCGGTACGTCGACGAGCTGGGCGGCATGAACGTCTTCTTCGTCTACGACGACGGCACCCTGGTCACGCCGCCGCTGAGCGGCACGATCCTGCCGGGCATCACCCGCGACGCCATCCTGACGCTGGCCGCCGAGGCCGGGCACGCGGTGCACGAGCGGCCCGTCTCCTTCGCCGACTGGCAGGCGGACGCGGCAAGCGGCCGGCTGCGTGAGGTCTTCGCCTGCGGCACCGCCGCGGTCATCACGCCGATCGGTGGCGTGCGCTTCCCGGACGGCGAGTTCCTCGTCGGCGGCGGCGAGCCGGGCCGCACCACGATGGCGTTGCGGCAGCAGCTTGTCGACATCCAGCGGGGTCGCGCCGAGGACCGCCACGGCTGGGTCACCCGCGTGCTCTGACGGCCGCACCGTGGCCGGCGGCGCCCCCGGGCGACGCCGGCCACGCGGTCACTCCAACAGGTGGGCCGGGAGTGCCCTGAGCTGCTCGTCGGTGACGCCGGCGTGGGCGAGGTAGCCCTCGACCGAGCCGTGGCCCGCGCGCAGTTCGGCGAGGAACAGCTCCATCGCCTCGGCGGGGGAGGCCAGGAACGGCGGTGGCGGCTCCTCCGCGTCCGGCAGGGTGGCCCGCACCCAGGCGCCGAACCGCGCGGACGCCGCGGTGCTCAGCGCGTAGTCGGCGACGATGTCGGCGTCCGGCACGCCGAGCACGGCGAGGGTGAGCGCGCAGACGATGCCGGTGCGGTCCTTGCCGGCGACGCAGTGCACCACCACCGGGGCGTTGGCGCTGTCGGCGATCAGGCCGACCGCCTCGGCCAGCCCCGCGGTGCCGGTGCGGGCCAGGTCGGCGTACCTGTCGGCGAGGTAGCGGGCCAGGCTGACGTCGGCGGACTCGTACCGCCGGGCGGCCCAGTCCTCGTGCTCGGGGTGGATGTGCCGGTAGGTCAGCCCGTCGTAGGCCGGCACCCGGCCGTCGCGCTCGACCTCGGTGGGGCGGCGCAGGTCGATGACCGTGCGGATGCCGAGCGCGGTGAACGCCGCCCGATCGGTCTCGTCGATGCGGTGCAGGGAGTCGGAGCGGTAGAGCCGGCGGCGCCGGACGGCGCGCCCGTCACGGGTGCGGTAGCCACCCACGTCGCGGAAGTTGAACAACGCGGGGAAGGGATTCTCCGGGGCGTCCATCCCTGACACGGTAACGGCCGGCGGCGGCATCGGTGTGCCCCCGCCGGCCGTTGCCGGTGTCGTGTGTCAGCTCCGGGGCGGGCCGTCGGGCGGGAGCGCGGAGTGGTTCTCGCCGTAGTAGCCGCCGAGCTTGTCCCGGTAGGCCGGGTCGGCGTGGTCGGCCTCGGCGTACTCCGGGGCGGCCTTGATCTGGTCCTTGTCCCGGTCGACGAAGACCTTCCGCTCGTCGTGGTCGACGTGGTTCACGGTGCCGGCCGGCAGCATGACCTTCTTGCCGAAGATCCACGGGCCGGTGTCGACGACCAGGTAGCTGTCGTCGACGTCGTGGCTGGCGCGGTCGATCTTCCCGATGCCGCCGTCGGTGGCCTCGACCTTGTAGCCGGTCAGGTCCGCGCTTGCCACCCCGGCCTCGTCCCGGTAGCGCCACGGGTCGAACGCGCCGCCCGGGGCGCCGCCGGCGACCGCGCCCCGACCGTCGTCGACGACCGGTTCGGTGCCGGCGTGCGTGGCGTGCGGGTCCAGTCTCTCCATCTGCCCACTCCCGTCCCGACGGCGGTGGCCGTCGCAGCGACGCTGTCCTTCGACCGGGTTACCCACCCGGTCCGGGCACCAACCCGGCAGCGGCGTCCCGGAATGTGGATTACGGCTCCCAGAACCCGGCGGAGGTGGCAGAGTACCGGTCGTGACCAGCTCCGTCCTGATCATTAGCAGCTAGCGCGCCGGCCTTTCCCCTCGCCGAGCGCGCAGACCTCCCGCATTCGCGGGGGGTCTTTTTGTTGCTCTCCCCAGGCACGAGAAGAGGACTCCGATGACCTTCCAGGTGTACGACACGACGCTGCGCGACGGCGCGCAGCGCGAAGGACTCAGCTACTCGGTGGTCGACAAGCTGGCGGTGGCTCGCCTGCTCGACGACCTCGGGGTCGGCTTCATCGAGGGCGGTTGGCCGGGCGCGGTGCCCAAGGACACCGAGTTCTTCCACCGGGCGCGCACCGAGCTGGAGCTGCGGCACGCCGTCCTGGTCGCGTTCGGCGCCACCCGCAAGGCCGGTGTGGCGGTCGAGGACGACCCGCAGGTGCGCGGGCTGCTCGACGCGCAGACCCCGGCCGTGGCGCTCGTCGCCAAGGCGGACCTGCGGCACGTCGAGCGGGCGCTGCGCACCACTGCCGGGGAGAACCTCGCGATGGTGCGGGACACCGTGGCCTATCTGGTGGCGCAGGGACGGCGCGTCTTCGTCGACGGGGAGCACACCTTCGACGGCTTCCGGCACGACCCGGGCTACACCGCCGCCGTGGCGGAGGCCGCGCTGGCCGCCGGCGCCGAGCGGTTCGTGCTCTGCGACACCAACGGCGGCATGCTGCCCTCCCAGGTCACCGCCGTGATCGCCGATCTGGTCGCGCGGACCGGGATCGCGCCGAAGCAGCTCGGCATGCACGCCCAGAACGACACCGCCTGCGCGGTGGCAAACACCATCGCCGCGGTCGAGGCCGGCGTGCGGCACGTGCAGGGCACCGCGAACGGGTACGGCGAGCGCCCCGGCAACGCCGACCTCTTCGCGATCGTCGCGAACCTCCAGCTCAAGCTCGGCATGCCCGTCCTGCCGGAGGGCTGCCTGGAACAGATGGTGCGGGTCTCGCACGCCATCGCCGAGATCGCCAACATCGCCCCCGACACCCACCAGGCCTACGTCGGGGCCGCCGCCTTCGCCCACAAGGCGGGGCTGCACGCGAGCGCGATCAAGGTCGACCCGTTGCTCTACAACCACGTGGACCCGGCGGTGGTGGGCAACGACATGCGGATCCTGGTGACCGAGATGGCCGGCCGGGCCAGCATCGAGCTCAAGAGTCGCGAGCTCGGGCTGGACCTCGCCGGCCATCCGGACGCCCTGTCCCGGGTCACCGGGCGGGTCAAGGAGCTGGAGGCCGGCGGCTGGTCGTTCGAGGCCGCCGACGCCTCGTTCGAGCTGCTGGTCCGCTCGGAGCTGCCGGACGCCGCGCCGGCCCGGCCGTTCGCGCTGGAGTCGTACCGGGTGCTTGTCGAGCACCGTGAGGACGGCGCGGTGGTCTCCGAGGCGACCGTCAAGATCCGGGTACGCGGCGAGCGGGTGATCGCCACCGCCGAGGGCAACGGCCCGGTCAACGCGCTCGACGAGGCGCTGCGGGTCGGGCTGGCCCGGCACTACCCGGAGCTGCGGGAGTTCGAGCTGGCCGACTACAAGGTGCGCATCCTGGAGGGCAGTCACGGCACCGGCGCGGTGACCCGGGTGCTCGTGGAGACGGCCGGCGTGGGCCGGGACTGGACCACTGTCGGCGTGCACCCCAACGTGGTGGAGGCGAGCTGGCACGCGCTCGTCGACGCGCTCACCTACGGCCTCAGCAAGGCGGGGGCCCCGCTTAACGCCTCCGGTAGAGGAAGGGGCCCCGCTTAACACCCGTCTCACCCCGCCGGCAGGCGCAGCTCGGCCAGCAGTGCGCGGTGGTCGCTGCCGGGCACCGGCAGGGTGCCGGCGGCGCGGACCGCGATGCGCCTGTCGACGAGCACGTGGTCGATGGTGATCGGCGGGATCGGGTCGCCGTCGTACGGGCCCCAGGTGCCGGCGAGCCCGGCACCGACCGCGTCGGCGGCGTCGGTGTAGCCGGTCGCGATCAGCCGGCGCATCGTGGCGTGGTCGAGCGTGGCGTTGAAGTCGCCGGCCAGCACGCTGAGCCCGGCGGTCGGGGTGGCCGGCGGCTGGGCGCGCTGGTCGGTCCACCACTGCGGCACCGCGTCGAGGACGTACGGCGCGCCCGGGTGCGCCGACTCCACCCGCAGCGGCGGCGCTCCCGGCACCGTCAGGGTCGCGTACGCCTGGGTGAGGAACCATCTCCGGTGACGCCGGTGGCCGGGGTCGCGCAGCGGATGGCGGGCGTACAGGCCGGAGCCGGTGGAGCCCACCTCCGGGCTCAGCGACCGGTGCGGCAGCAGGGTGGCCAGGCCGAGCCGGTCCAGGTCGGCGGCGAGCTGTGGGGTGAGTTCCTGCACGGTGAGCACGTCCACCCGGTGCGCGCGGACCAGGGCCACGAGCGCCGCCGGGTCGGCCGATCCCAGACGCAGGTTCGCGGTGAGCAGCCGCAGCGTCGGGCCGTCGGCCGGGGGCTGGTCGTCGGCCACCACCCGTGGCGCCACCGCGCCGGCGAGCGCCAGCGCGGCAAGTGCCGCGACCACTGCGGGCGCGCGGCGTCGCAGCGCGAGCGCCAGCACCGCCACGACCGGCGCCACGGCGGCGACGTACGGCGTGAACGCGGTCGTCAGCACCAGCGGGCCCCGTTCCAGCCCGGCCAGCCGCAGCACCGCCCAGGCGGCCACCGGCGCGACCGCCGACCAGCACACCGCCGTCGCCCACCGGCCGCCCCGGACGCCAGGGCGCGGCGGATCGTCAAGCGTGATCATCACGGTGAGGCTACCGGCGAACGGGCTGTCGGCGCTGCCCGTGAAGCAATTTCGTGAATGGTCGAGCGTTTCTCTCTCGCAATTTATGACGAGTTTTCTACGGGTGTCGAGCATGCGGTATCCGCTATTGACCGCCCCATTTTTCGGTGTTAGGTTCCACCTGGTTGAGGCGCCTCAATATTCCGTGTAATGCCAGCTCAGCAGCGGTGCTGACCGAAAGCGGATACCCGATGATCCGCAATTGTGCGCACTCGCCGTATCACCACGCTCTATCGAGGGGATCTGTCATGGCTACATTCTTCAAACGCAAGGCGACGCTTGTGGCGCTCGCTGCGCTGGCCCTCACCGTGGCCGGCGGCGGGATCGCGGTCGCCGCCCAGCCCGAGTCGAAGGCGGGCCAGCCGGCCCGGGCGACCGGGCAGCAGCCGACGGTGAGCGCCACCGAGCAGAAGGCTGCCCGGTCGGCCATGCGGGCCACCCTGGCGCCGCCGGCCTCCGGCCAGGTCGCCTGGGCGGTGGTGTCGTCCACCGGGACGCTGTTGCAGCACTCCGGCAACGTGGTGTCCTCGTTCCGGTTCGCGCCCGGGCCGGGCGTGTGGCCGGGGCAGTACCAGGTGCTGCTCGACTACGACGTGAGCCACAAGGCGTACGTGGCGACGATCGGCACCAACGACTCGGCGAACGTCCCGCCCGCCGGCGAGATCTCCGTCGCGCCGCGCCTGCTGACCCCGAACGCGGTCTTCGTGCAGACCCGCACCTCCGCCGGTTCGCCCTCGCCGCGAGGCTTCCACATCGTGGTCACGAGCTGATCCGTCCCGCCGCGCACCGGCCCCCGCCACGGTGGGGGCCGGTGTCGTGTTCCGTCCCGATCCGGTCCGCGCGTCCCTGGTTCGGGTCGTTGCCGCCCGGTCGGGGAGCTTCTCCCGGTCCGGCCCGTCCCGGGTGGCAGTGGGGCCGATAATCCGACGTTTGTCCCCGGTCCGGCACGGGAAGCAAGCACCGTGACGGACATCTCGGACACCCTGGCCAGCGTGCCCAGCCCGGTCGATGCGGACGCGAGCGGCGTCGAGCTGGACCAGACCCTCTTCGAGGTCAAACGCGTGATCGTCGGGCAGGATCGACTCGTCGACCGCCTGCTCACCGCCCTGATCGCCGACGGCCACTGCCTGCTTGAGGGCGTACCGGGGGTGGCCAAGACGCTTGCCGCGCAGACGCTCGCCACAGTGGTCGGCGGCACGTTCTCCCGGATCCAGTTCACCCCCGACCTGGTCCCGTCGGACATCGTCGGCACCCGGATCTACCGGGCGTCCACCGAGGCGTTCGACGTGGAGCTGGGACCGATCATGGCGAACCTGGTGCTCGCCGACGAGATCAACCGGGCCCCGGCCAAGGTGCAGTCGGCGCTGCTGGAGGCGATGGCCGAACGGCAGGTCTCCATCGCCGGGCGGAGCTGGCCCGTGCCCGACCCGTTCCTGGTGCTGGCCACCCAGAACCCGATCGAGTCGGAGGGCGTCTACCAGCTACCCGAGGCGCAGCGCGACAGGTTCCTGATGAAGGTCGTGGTCGACTACCCGAGTGACGCCGACGAACTGGCCATCCTCTACCGGATGAGCGCCGAGCGCCCCACCGCGCGACCGGTGCTCGACCCGGTCCGGCTGCGCGAGCTCCAACGCCGCGCCGCCGACGTCTTCGTCCACCACGCGCTCGCCGAGTACGTGGTCCGGCTCATCCTCGCCACCCGCGACCCGGGGCGCTTCGGCCGGCCCGAGATCGCGCCGCTGCTGGCGTACGGGGCGAGCCCACGCGCCACGCTCGGCCTGGTGGCCGCCGCCCGCGCCCACGCGCTGATCCACGGGCGCGACTACGTGCTCCCCGAGGACGTGCGCGAGCTGGCGGTGGACGTGCTGGCGCACCGCCTGGTGCTCTCCTTCGACGCGGTGGCCGACGGGGTCTCCGGCGAGGACGTGGTGCGCCGCCTGGTCGAGGCGGTGCCGCCGCCCCGGCTGGTGACCGGTCCGGCGCCGGCGGCGCCCGATCTGGCAGCGGCGTGACCCGCCGGTCCGCCCCCGCGCCCACCGAAACCGGCGCGCACGCGGCCGGCGTCGCCGCCCGCGCCGGGCTCTGCGCCGTCGATCCCGGGATCGGCGACCTCGCCCCCGACCAGCGGCTGCGCCGGTTGGAGCTGACGGTGACCCGGCGGCTCGACGGCCTGCTGCACGGCCGGTACCGGGGCCTGCTGCCCGGCCCCGGCAGCGAGGCGGCGGGCAGCCGCGAATACCGCGCCGGCGAGGACGAGGTGCGCCGGATGGACTGGGCGGTCACCGCCCGGACCACGGTCCCGCACGTGCGGGAGGTCGACGCCGACCGGGAGCTGACCACCTGGATGCTCGTCGACGCCAGCCCGAGTATGGAGTACGGCACGTCCACCCTGGACAAGCGGGAGCTGGCGGTGGCGGCGGTCGCCTGCGTCGGCTTCCTCGCCGCCGGGGTGGGCAACCGGCTCGGGGCCCAGGTGCTCACCCCGGACGGGCTGCGCCGGTTCCCGGCCCGCAGCGGGCGTACCCATCTGCTCGGGTTGCTGCGCGCGTTGCTCGGCGCCCCGCGTACCGGCGATCCGCCGGAGTCGCGCGCGGCGCGCCGGGTCGACGACCGCGGCGGGCCCCCGGCGTCGGGCCTGGCCGACGGCCTGGCCGGGCTCCAGCGGGTGGCCACCCGGCGGGGGCTTGTGGTGGTCGTCTCCGACTTCCTCGACGAGCTGCCCGACGACCCGGACGCGCCGCCGCCCTGGGCGGTCGCCCTGCGCCGGCTGGCGGCGCGGCACCAGGTGCTCGCCGTGGAGGTGACCGACCCGCGCGAGCTGGAGCTGCCCGACGTCGGGCTGGTCACCCTGGTCGACCCGGAGAGCGGGCGCCACCGCGAGGTGTGGACCGGTGACCGGGCGCTGCGCGAGCGGTACGCGCGGGCCGCCGCCGCCCAGCGCGACCAGGTGCGCCGCATCCTGCGCCGGGCCGGCGCGACCCACCTGGCGTTGCGCACCGACCGGGACTGGTGCGCGGACGTCGTCCGGCACGTGCACGAGCAGCGCCGGCTGGCCACCGCGCCGGCCGCCGCCCGGGGAGGTGCCGCGTGAGCTGGCAGTCGCCCGCCCGCCTCTGGCTGCTGCTCGCGGTCGCCGCGCTCGTCGCCGGCTACCTGGTGCTCCAGCGGCGACAGAGCCGGTACGCGGTCCGCTTCACCAACCTGCGCCTGCTGGACCGGGTGGCCCCGCGCCGGCCGGCCTGGCGGCGGCACGTCCCGGCGGGACTCTTCCTGGCCATGCTGGCGCTGCTCGTGGTCGGGTTCGCCCGGCCCGAGGCGGAGGTGCGGGTGCCCCGGGAACGGGCCACCGTGATGGTCGCGGTGGACGTGTCCACCTCGATGCTCGCGAGCGACGTGGACCCGGACCGGCTCACTGCGGCCAAGGAGGCGGGTCGGAAGTTCGTCGACGGGCTGCCGGACGAGTTCAACGTGGGCCTGGTGGCGTTCGCCGGCAGCGCCGCGGTGCTGGTGCCGCCGAGCACCGACCGCGAGGCCCTGCACGAGGGGATCGAGCGGCTCGCCGAGGGCATCACCGGAGTGCAGGGCACCGCCATCGGCGAGGCGATCAGCACCTCGCTGGGCGCGGTGAAGAGCCTGGACGCAAGCGCCGCCAAGAATCCGCCGCCGGCCCGGATCATCATCCTCTCCGACGGGGCGAACACCTCCGGGATGGACCCGATGGAGGCGGCCGACCAGGCGGTGACGGCGAAGGTGCCGGTGCACACCATCTCGTTCGGTACGCCCGGCGGGTCGGTGGACCGGGGCGGCCGGGCGATCCAGGTGCCGGTGGACGGGCAGACGCTCAAGGCGGTCGCGGAGGCGACCGGCGGCGGCTTCCACGAGGCGTCGACGAGCCGCGAGCTGAAGGACGTCTACGAGGACATCGGCACCTCGGTCGGCTACCGCACCCAACGGCAGGACATCTCAGCCCGCTTCATCGGCTTCGGGCTGGTCCTGGCCATGGGCGCCGCCGCCGGATCGCTGCGGTGGTTCTCCCGACTGCCCTGACCGAACACCCGAGGCGGACGACCCACGACACGTGAGGAGCCAGGCATGGCAGTGCAGACCGGACTCGGCGAGCCGCGCGGCCCGTGGTTCGTCTCGCCCGAACTGGACCCGGACGGGCGCGGCTGGTCCGGCGTACCCGGATCCGGCGGGCCGGCGGGGCGGCGGAGCTGGCGCGGCCGGTTGCTCAGCGCGGCGGCGGTGGTGGCGCTCTCCACCGTCTCCGGCGCGGCGGCCGGCACCTGGGCGGCCGACCGGGACGCGCCGGGCCCGTCGGCGGCCGTCGCCGCGCCGGTGCCGGCCGAACTGGTCACCGCGGCCGGCAAGACGGTGCCGGGGGTGGTCTCGGTGATGGTCGGGGGAAAAACAGGCGCGGGGGCGTCCGGTTCCGGCTTCGCCATCGACAACGAGCAGCACATCGTCACCAACGACCACATCCTGGCCCGGGGCGGCTCGGGCCCGGTCACGGTGGAGACCTCGGACGGGCGGCGGTTCGCCGCCGAGGTGGTGGGCCGGGCGCCGGACAGCGACCTGGCCGTGCTCAAGGTCCCCGCGTCGGCCGGGCTGCCACCGCTGCCGCTGGCCAAGGCGAACGCGACCCGGGTGGGCGAGCCGGTGCTCGCGGTCGGTTCCCCGCTGGGGCTCTCCGGCACGGTCACCGCCGGCATCGTCAGCGCGCTCAACCGGCAGGTCCGGATCGGCAACGGCCGGCACACCGCGGTGCAGACCGACGCCTCCATCAACCCGGGCAACTCCGGCGGGCCGCTTGTGAACGCGCGCGGCGAGGTGGTCGGGGTGAACACCGCCATCGCCACCATCGACGGGAACGGGTCGATCGGCATCGGCTTCGCCATCCCGATCGACCAGGTGCAGCAGACCGCCGACACCATCATCGGCCGGGGCGGCTGACCTGCGCCGACAAGCCGGAACTGTCGGATATCCGGCCGGGGAGCATCGGATCATGGAAATATCACGCTGAGTATGAATACTGGCGGAGGTGGAGCAAGCTGTCATCGCGGCCCTCCTGCTGGTGGGCCTGGTCATCGGCGCCGGAGTCGGCGCGTCGTACGCCCGCGCCAAGCGCGGCTGGAAGGACTATCGGACGGTCCGGACCAGCGTGCCGGGCGCGCGGCGCAACGCCTGGGCCGCGATCCGGGGCGTGGCGGTCAAGGCCGCCGTGATCGCCCTGCTGCTTGTCGGCGCCGCCGCGTACGCGGCGTCCGGCTCCGGCGAGGAACGGGCCAGCCCCACCCCGACCGCCACCGCCACCCCGGGTCACCGGCCGGGACGCTAGCCTCGGGGCGTGGACGACGGACTGCGGGTGACCGACCGGCTGGTGGTGCCGGCCGCCGAGCTGCGGGAGCGGTTCTCCAGGTCCTCCGGGCCGGGCGGGCAGGGCGTCAACACCACCGACTCGCGGGTGGAGCTGAGCTTCGACCTGGCCGGCTCGCCGAGCGTGCCGGAGGCGTTGCGGGAACGGGCCCTGGGCCGGCTCGCCGGCCGGCTTGTCGACGGCGTGCTGACGGTGGCCGCGAGCGAGCACCGCGCGCAACTGGCCAACCGGGAGGCGGCCCGGGAGCGGATGGCCGCGCTGCTGCGCGAGGCGGTCGCCCCGCCACCGAAGGCGCGCCGGCCGACCCGCCCGTCCCGGGGCGCCAAGGAGCGCCGGCTGGCCGAGAAGAAGCGCCAGTCCCAACGCAAGCGTGACCGCCGGGTGGACGGCGACTGACCGTGTCGGTCCACCCGGAGGGTTGAGTCGCGGGCGTCGAAGCGCTTCAATGCGTACGGGAGCGTCAGGGCCGTCACCGATGATCCGTCACGTGACAGGAGTCCCCGCCGCATGTCCCGAAACCGCCTGCGCGCCGCGCTCACCGCGCTCGCCGCGCTGCTGCCCGTCCTCGCCCTCGGCCTCGCCCTCGCCTCCGCCACCGAACCGGCCGCCGCGGCTGCCGCCCCGATCCGCGTCATGCCGCTCGGCGACTCCATCACCGGATCGCCCGGCTGCTGGCGCGCCGTGCTCTGGAACCGCCTCCAGTCCACCGGCTACACCGACGTCGACTTCGTCGGCACCCTCGGCCCGCAGGGCTGCGGCACGCCCTACGACGGCGACAACGAGGGCCACGGCGGCTACCTGGCGACGAACATCGCCAACCAGAACCTGCTGCCCGGCTGGCTCGCCGCCACCCACCCGGACGTGGTGCTCATGCACCTCGGCACCAACGACGTGTGGAGCAACATCGCGCCGAGCACGATCCTGGCGGCGTACTCGAAGCTCGTCGACCAGATGCGGGCCGCCAACCCGGCCACCACCGTGCTGGTCGCGAAGATCATCCCGATGAACCCGGCGAGCTGCGCCGAGTGCGGGCAGCGGACCGTCGCGCTCAACGCCGCCATCGATGGCTGGGCGGCGGGGAAGACCACCGCCGCCTCGCCGATCGTGGTGGTGGACCAGTGGACCGGCTTCAGCACCGCCACCGACACGTACGACGGGGTGCACCCGAACGCCGCCGGTGACCAGAAGATGTCCGACAGGTGGTATCCGGCGCTCACCGCCGCGCTGCGCCGGACGAGCCCGGCGCCCACCGCGTCGCTCAGCCTGTCGCCCACCCCGACCGGCCCCGCGTATCCGACCGACAGCCCGTCGCCCACGCCCACCCCGTCACCGACCTGGAGCCCGACCGGACCCCCGCACCCCACCGACAGCCCGTCGCCGACCCAGACCGTGGGCGGCTGCACGGCCACCTGGCGCACCGTGGGGCAGTGGCCGGGCGGCTTCCAGGCCGAGGTGACGGTCCGCAACACCGGCGCCGTGGCCATCCCGTACTGGGTGGTCCGTTTCTCGTTCCCCGGCGCCCAGCAGGTCAGCCAGGCATGGAACGCCCAGGTGGCGCAGGGCGGGGCGGCGGTGGTCGCCCGCAGCGCGAGCTACAACGGCGCGCTCGCCCCGGGCGCCGAGGCCACGTTCGGCTTCCTGGCCACCGGTGCGGTACCCAACCCGCCGCCGACCCCGGTCTGCGCCCTCGGCTGACCGTCCGCGTCCGGCCGGCCCCGCCTCGGCGGGGTCGGCCGGACGGGAGTCAGGTCTGGTCGGACCGGTCCAACGCGGCCAGCAGGCGGGCCCGCAGCACGGCGGCCCGCCCGGCGAACCCGCGCTGCGCGGTGGCGTACTCGGCCCGGCCCTCCGGCGTCTCCACCCGCACCGGCGGGTGGCCCAGGTCGGCCAGGTCGTAGGGGCTGGCCCGCATGTCCAGGGTCCGGATCTCCCGGGCCAGCGCGAACGCGTCCGCCACCAGCTCCGACGGCACCAGCGGGGAGAGCTTGTACGACCACTTGTAAAGATCCATGTTGGCGTGCAGGCAGCCCGGCTGCTCCAACTCGTGCTGGCGCTCCCGGCTCGGCTGGAGCACGTTGAGCGGCCGGGCCGGCGCGGTGAAGAAGCGGAACGCGTCGAAGTGGCTGCACCTGACGCCCCGTTCCTCGACCACCGCCGCGGTCGCCTCCGGGTCGAGCCGCAGCGGCCAGGCGTTGTGCCGCACCTGCTCCTGGGTCTGCCGGTAGACCATCGCCCACTCGTGCATGCCGAAGCAGCCGAACTGCGCCGGCCGGCCGGCGGTGGCGGCCAGCAGCGCCCGGATCCAGCCGATCGACTCGGCGCGACGTGCGCGTACCCGATCGGTGTCGAGGGTGAGCCCGGCGGGGCCGACTGTGTAGTCCGGGCCGAACTCCGCCGGTTCGGCGTCCCGGAGCGTCACGCCCGCACCCGGATGCCAGCGGCGCAACTGGGCCGGGCGGTGCGAGTAGTAGGTGAAGAGGAAGTCCTCCACCGGGTGCTTTCCGCCGGTGCGCCGGCGGGCCAGGTGCGGCGCCAGCCAGGCGTCCGCCCGCTCCTCGTGGTCGCGCCGGCGGGCCCGCCAGTCGGCCGCGTCGAGCACGGCGGGGGCGAGGGCGGCGGTCACGAACCCAGGGTACGCACCGCCGCCCGGCCCCCGATCAGTCCACGTCCACCCGCACGCCGGCGGAGAACACGCCGCTACGCAGCTCCAACTGCTTCGGCGGCTGCGCCCCGCGCACGGTGAACACAAGCGGCAGCAGCACCCGCCGGCCGGCGGCCACCGGTTGGGCGAACACGTCCCGGCCCAGGTTCGCCACCCTTGTGGCGTCCTCGTCGGCGGCCACCCAGTTGCCGCTCGGCAGGTACGCGCGCTGCAACTGCCCGTGCCACGTCTGCTGCTCGGACGTGACGTTGCGCACGCCGACCGTGGCCAGGCAGGGCCGCCCGCCGCCCGGGGCGGTCGGCACGACAGCCGTGCCGCAGCTCATCCGGTAGACGGTGAACTCGAACGCGGTCTCCCGCAGCGGCACGCCGAGTGTTCCGGTGACGCTGCTGCCCACCCACGCGCCACTCGTCGGCTGCTTGGTGGTGTCCATCGCCGAGACCCGCTGCGTCGCGCTCCACGCCGCCGCGCCGACCACGCCGGCGAGCACCGCCGCCGCCAGGCCCACCGCCACCCAGACCGGCGGCCGGCGACGGCGGGACGCGGGCGTGGGGAGCGCCGGGCGTGGGTAGACGGTGCCCCGGTCGGCCGGACCGGCCACCCCGGTGCCCACCGGGCTCGGGCCTGCGCCGGTTGGGCCCGTGCCGGCTGTGGCGGTGGCCGGAGGCACCGGGCCGGGGCGCTGCCGGCGTCGCCGGAATGCCCACCAGAACGCCCCGCCGATCAGCACCAGCAGCGCGGTGAGCGCGGCCAGCAGCACCGGCGGGCGGCGCCACACCGGGGCCGCCGTCGCCTGCGCGGCCGGTGCCGTGGCCCCGCCCACCCAGGTCGCCGTGGCGCAGTCGTACGGGCGGGTGCCGTCGGTGCCGTAGACGCAGGCGGGAGCCGTCACCGCAGTGCCCGGACCGGTCACCGCAAGCGCGGTGTGCAGTGTGGTGGTGCTCCGCGCCGGCAGCCGCAGTCGCCACACGATGGCGCCGCCGCTCACCCCGCCCGCGCCGGTGGCGTGCCCGCCGCCGGTCACCGTGGTCGCCCGGGCGTCGCCCGGCATCTCCTGCCGGACCATCGTCTCGACCATGCCCGTGCCGGCGTTGCGGACCTCGATCCGGTAACCCGGCGCCGGGGTGCCGGCCGCGCCGACGGCCACGCTCACCTGCGGCATCGACGGCTGCACCGGCGCCGGGCCGGTGGTCGGCACCGCCGGGGGCGCCGCCGGCACGCCGGTCGGGATCGGGGTGGCCGCCGCGGCGGGCCGGGCGGCTGCGGCAGCCACGGCCGGTGGTGGAGCCGACGGGCCGGGTGCGACGGTCGCCCGGAGCGCCGCCGGGGTCAGCGCCGGCACGGCGGCGATGACGCCGAGGCAGTTCACAAGCACTGCCAGGGTCCTGTGGTGTCGTCTCGATGCAGGCATACCAACGAACCTCCGGTCCCGAAGCTATGGGCCGGGGCCTGCCGGGCGGGTACGAAGCCGTCATTCCCGCCCCGGCCGGCGAGATCCGGCGTACCCTGCGCCCTTTCCGGTCGTGCCGGGTGTCACCTGCCGGTGTCCGACGGCCGGTCCGGCGGGCGGGGATAGATTGGCCGGGTGCGCATCGCTCGTTTCGCTCATGCCAAGGGAATGTCGTTCGGGGTCGTCGAGGGCGAGATGGAGGCCGGGCCGCAGGGCCTGACCATCGCCGAGATCGAGGGCCACCCGTTCGGGCAGATCCAGTTCTCCGGCGCCCGCTGGGCGCTCTCCGACGTACGGCTGCTCTCGCCGATCCTGCCCAGCAAGGTGGTGTGTGTCGGCCGTAACTACGCCGAGCACGCCGCCGAGCACGGCAGCGAGGTGCCGAAGGAGCCGCTGCTCTTCCTCAAACCCTCCACCTCGGTGATCGGCCCGCGGGACGCGATCCGGTTGCCGATCTTCTCCAAGCAGGTCGAGCACGAGGCGGAACTCGCCGTGGTCATCGGCGCTCCCGGCGCGCGCCGGGCCGACCGGGCCGCCGCCGAGCGGGCCATCTTCGGCTACACCTGCGCCAACGACGTGACCGCGCGGGACCTCCAGCGCTCGGACGGGCAGTGGACCCGGGCCAAGGGCTTCGACTCGTTCTGCCCGATCGGGCCGTGGATCACCACCGGGTTGGACGTCCGCGACCTGGAGGTCCGCTGCGAGGTGGGGCGCAACCCGGAGGAGATGGAGGTGCGCCAGCTCGGCCGGACCAAGGACATGGTGTTCGACGTGCCCGGCCTGGTGTCGTACATCTCCCACGTGATGACGCTGCTGCCCGGCGACGTGGTGCTCACCGGCACACCGGCGGGGGTTAGCCCGCTCACCGAGGGGGATACGGTCACGGTGCGGATCGAGGGGATCGGGGAGCTCAGCAACCCGGTGGTCCCGGTCGCCTGATCCGGTCCGATGCCCCCGTTTCCGCAGCTCAGGTGCGGTTCGGGGGGTTGGATTTGGCCTGTCGGCACGGGAAGGGTAAAGTTCGTTCCCGGCGCCGCAAGGGGCCAATGGGGTATGGGGTAATTGGCAGCCCGACTGATTCTGGTTCAGTTAGTCTAGGTTCGAGTCCTGGTACCCCAGCGCAGCCGCGGGTTCGTGAGAATCTCGGCCGCTGGATTCTGGCAGTTGCCGCTGCCGGAGTGCACACGAAAGTTCTGGCCCCGTCGTCTAGTGGCCCAGGACGCCGCCCTCTCAAGGCGGTAGCGCCGGTTCGAATCCGGTCGGGGCTACAGCACCGTCAGCCCGTCCCGTTTTCCGGGGCGGGCTGTTCTGTTGTTTCCGGTGGTGCGGAGGTGACCCCCGGCGGCGGCGCCGGACCTGGTGCCGCTAGACTACTGCCGCACCGCCCGCGAGGGTTGGTGAAGCAGGAAAAGTGCCTGGCCCCGTCGTCTAGTGGCCCAGGACGCCGCCCTCTCAAGGCGGTAGCGCCGGTTCGAATCCGGTCGGGGCTACGTATCGAACGGCCCGTCTCGCTCCGCGAGGCGGGCCGTCTGCCTTTCCCCCCCCACCCCCCGGCCCCACCCCACCCCGCCGTCCGCCGCGTTGATCATGAAGTTGGCGGCAGTCAGGGAGATCAAAAATGCCGCCAACTTCATGATCAACCCGTGAAGGCGGGGGTGGGCGGGGGTGGGTGGGTCAGAGGCCGGACAGGCGTTGGCCGGCTCGGACTACGGCCATGGCGTGACGTTCGCCGGGGCGGCGGCCGAGGCGCTCGATCGGGCCGGAGATGCTTACCGCGGCGATCACCCGACCCGTGCGGTCCCGGATCGGGGCCGAGACGCTCGCCACACCGGCCTCCCGCTCGGCCACGCTCTGGGCCCAGCCACGTCGGCGCACCTCGGCGAGGGTGCGGCCGGTGAACTTGGACCGGGGGAGCAGCGGCATGACCGCCTCCGGGGGCTCCCAGGCGAGCAGGATCTGCGCCGCCGAACCCGCAGTCATCGGCAGCACCGAGCCGACCGGGACGGTGTCCCGCAGACCGCTGGCACGCTCGGCGGCGGCCACGCAGATGCGCTCGTCGGCGCGACGCAGATAGAGCTGGGCGCTCTCACCTGTGGCGTCGCGCAACGCGGAGAGCAGGGGCTCGGCCGCGGTGAGCAGCACGTCCGGGGCCGCGTTCGCCAACTCGCCCAGGCGTGGGCCCGGGCGCCATCGGCCCTGCGTGTCCCGGACGAGCATCCGGTGGATCTCCAGCGCCTGCGCCAACCGGTGTGCGGTGGCTCGGGGCAGCTTGGTGCGTTCAACGAGTTCGGCCAGGCTGGCGCCGTCGACACAGGCGGCCAGGATGACCACCGCCTTGTCGAGAACGCCGACACCGCTCATACTGTGTCCCACAAGCCGAAATTTACCTCCCAGAATTTAGGATGTCCAGATGGTGGGAGTCACTCAACCGAGGACCCTGGCCGAGAAGGTCTGGGACGCGCACGTGGTCCGCTCCGCCGACGGCGAGCCGGACCTGCTCTTCATCGACCTGCACCTGCTGCACGAGGTGACCAGCCCGCAGGCGTTCGACGGGCTCCGCCTCTCCGGGCGCGGGGTCCGCCGGCGCGACCTGACGATCGCGACCGAGGACCACAACACCCCGACCGGGTACGACGACCCGGCGTTCCGCGCCCGACGCGGCGACCTGCTCACGATCGCGGACCCCACCTCCCGCACCCAGATCGAGACGCTGCGCCGCAACTGCGCCGAGTTCGGCGTACGGCTGCACCCGCTGGGCGACGAGAACCAGGGGATCGTGCACGTCATCGGCCCGCAGCTCGGTCTCACCCAGCCGGGCATGACGATCGTCTGCGGCGACTCGCACACCGCCACCCACGGCGCGTTCGGCGCGCTCGCGTTCGGCATCGGCACCAGCGAGGTCGAGCACGTGCTCGCCACCCAGACGCTGCCGCAGGCCCGGCCGAAGACCATGGCGGTGAACGTCGTCGGCGAGCTGGCGCCAGGCGTCACCGCCAAGGACCTGGTGCTCGCGCTGATCGCGCAGGTGGGCACCGGCGGCGGGCGCGGTCACATCGTGGAGTACCGGGGCGAGGCGATCCGCGAACTCTCCATGGAGGGGCGGATGACGATCGCCAACATGTCCATCGAGTGGGGTGCCAAGGCCGGCATGATCGCGCCGGACGAGACCACGTTCGCGTACCTGAAGGGGCGGCCGAACGCGCCCCAGGGCGCCAACTGGGACGCGGCGCTCGAACACTGGCGGACGCTGCCCACCGACGAGGGGGCGACGTTCGACACCGAGGTGACGCTCGACGCGAGCCGGATCACCCCGTTCGTCACCTGGGGCACCAACCCCGGTCAGGGCGTGCCGCTCGGCGCGGCGGTGCCGGACCCGGAGGAGTTCGTCACCGAGCCGGAGCGGGTCGCCGCCCGCCGGGCGCTTGAATACATGGACCTCACCCCCGGCATGCCGCTGCGCGACCTCGCCGTGGACGTGGTCTTCGTCGGTTCCTGCACCAACGGGCGGCTGGAGGACCTGCGGGCCGCGGCCGAGGTGCTGCGCGGGCGCCGGGTCGCCGAGGGCGTACGCATGCTCGTGGTCCCCGGTTCCGCCGCGGTCCGGGAGGCGGCCGAGATCGAGGGGCTGGACCAGGTCTTCACCGACGCGGGCGCCGAGTGGCGGTTCGCCGGCTGCTCGATGTGCCTGGGCATGAACCCCGACACGCTGAAGCCGGGCGAGCGCTCGGCCTCGACCTCCAACCGCAACTTCGAGGGCCGCCAGGGCCGGGGCGGGCGTACCCATCTGGTGTCCCCGCCGGTCGCCGCCGCGACCGCCGTGGTCGGCCGGCTGGCCGCCCCCGCCGACCTGTAGAAGGGCAGCCGAGATGGACAAGTTCACCACCCACACCGGCACCGCCGTGCCGCTGCGTCGGTCCAACGTGGACACCGATCAGATCATCCCCGCCGTGTACCTCAAGCGGGTGACCCGGACGGGTTTCGCCGACGGGCTCTTCAACGCGTGGCGGGAGGACCCGTCATTCGTGCTCAACAACCCCGCTTATTCGGGAGCGTCGATTCTTGTCGCCGGTCCCGAGTTCGGCACCGGCTCGTCCCGCGAGCACGCCGTCTGGGCGCTCCGGGACTGGGGCTTCCGGGCGGTGATCTCGCCCCGGTTCGGTGACATCTTCCGGGGCAACGCCCTGAAGGAAGGTCTCCTTCCGGTGGAGCTGGAATTGAAGGCCGTCGAGGAACTGTGGGATCTGGTGGAATCCGAACCGACCATCCCCATCACTGTCGACCTAACCGCCCGCGAGGTCCACGCCGGTGACGCCACCTGGGCGTTCCCGCTCGACGACCACAGCCGGTGGCGCCTGATGGAGGGCTTGGACGACATTGGACTCACCCTCCGCCACGAGGCCGAGATCGGCGAGTACGAGGCCACCAGGCCGGCGTTCCTGCCCTCGATCGCCTGACCGCGGACCCCTTTTCGCCCCCACCGGCCGCGCCGGTGGGGGCGAATCCGTTGCGACACAAGGGGTTTTTTCCACCGAATGTTTGTGTCCAGGCAGCACAGGGCATACGGTGCGCGCAGAATGGCTCGCGTCGAGTCAGTTGCACAATCGGGAGGAAGTCGTGAACAAGGCCGAGCTCATCGAGGCGCTCGCCGTTCGCCTGGGGGACCGGAAAACGGCGACGGCCGCGCTCGACGCGGTTCTCGCTGAGGTCCAGGCGGCGGTCACCAAGGGCGAGAAGGTGGCGATCACCGGTTTCGGAGCGTTCGAGAAGCGCGTTCGGGGGGCCCGAACAGCTCGCAACCCGCGGACCGGCGAGGCGGTGAAGGTCAAGAAGACCTCCGTCCCGACCTTCCGGGCGGGTGCGGGCTTCAAGGAGATGGTGGCCAGCGGCAAGGTTCCGAAGGACACCAGCGCCGCGAAGAAGACGACCGGGGCCGCCAAGACCACGGCGGCGAAGAAGACCACGGCGGCGAAGACCGCCGGGGCCGCCAAGAAGACCACGGCGGCGAAGGCCACCAAGACCTCCGCCGCGAGCAAGAAGGCCGCGCCGGCCAAGAAGACCGCCGCGACCAAGACGGCCACGGCGGCGAAGAAGACGACCGCGGCGAAGTCCGCCACGGCCAAGAAGACGACTGCGGCCAAGAAGACGACCGCGGCGAAGAAGACGACCGCGGCGAAGTCCGCAACCGCCAAGAAGACCACGGCGGCGAAGAAGGCGCCCGCGAAGAAGGCGCCGGCCAAGAAGGCCGCCAGCCGGCGCTGACCGGACGGCCCACCCGAGGGCGCCCACCGTTCGCGGTGGGCGCCCTCGTGCGTGGGTACGCGTTGACCGGCCGCCGCACCGGCCCGCAGAATCGCCGTGCCGAAACCCCCGCCGGTCACGAGAAGAGGCGCCCGTGCGGCACCGTCACCTCTCCACCCTCACGCTCGCCCTGGGCGTCGCGGTTCTGCTGGACGTGCTGCGGGTATGGCTCCCGTCGGTCATCACCCTGTTCGGCCGGGCCGCCGAGACGCCCGCCGAGTTGCTGGGCGCATTCGCGCTCGGCTGGTTCGTGCTCGCACTGGGCGCGCCCACCCTGGTACGCCGGCTCGGCGCCCGCCCGGTCGGCCTCGCCGCGGCCGGCGTGCTCGCCGCCGTCCGGCTGGCGCTGACCGCCGGACCGGGCGGGGCGGCCCAGCTCTGGCTCGCGTGTGCCGGGTTGCTCGCCGGCCTGCTCTGGCTCGCCGCCACCGCGGCGCTTGTGGACCGGCCCGTTCCCGGGTTGGCGCTCGGCCTGGCCGGGCAGGCCACCGGGCACGCCCTGCTCGGCACCGAGGACCTGGTATGGCGTGGCGGGGCGAGCGGCTGGACCCTGAGCTGCCTGCTGGTGCTGTCGTTCCTGGCCGCCACCGCGCTGGGGTCGTGGCAACGGCCCGGGAGACCGGCGTCGTCCGGGTCCGACCCGGCGCCGCCGCCGTCGACGTCGACGGGCGGGCGTCGGGCGTGGCTGATGTGCGGTCCGGCGCTGCTGCTGGCCAACCAGATCGCGCTCGCCCCGGCGGTCTGGGCCGCCGCCTCGGGCACCGGCTCGGCCGGCTTTCCCGGCCTGTCGCACGCGCCCGGGGGCGCCTCACCGCTCGGCGCGTTCGCGGTCGCGCTGTTCCTGCTGACCGCCCTGTACCGGCCGCCGGCCCGGCTGGCCCGGGTGCTCTGGCCGGTAGCGGTGTTCGCCGGGGCGGTGCTGTTCGCGGCCGGGCGGCTCGTGCCGGCGTACCTGCTCACCGCCGCCGGAATCGGCGGCTGCCTGGCGCTCGCCGACACGGCCGGGACCGGCGACCACGGTACCGCCGCGCGGGCGGCGCAGCGGCGCGGTCGCGCGGCCGTCGTCGGGATGGTGGTCTTCGCGGTGGCGACGGTGGCCTACTACGCCGCCTACGACCTGGGGTACCCCAACGGGTGGGTGCCGATCGTCACGGCCGTCCTCGTCGTTCTGGTGGCGTTGGCCGGGTCGTCCTGGTCGCCGGTGGCGCTGCCCGGGCCGGCCCGACGATGGAGCACGTTCGCGCTGGTGCTGCTGACCGCGCTCGGGCCGCTGTTCCATCGCGCGCCGCCGCCCGCACCGCGACCGGCGGGCCCACCGGCCGTGATCCGGGTGGCCGCGTACAACATCCGGATGGGTTTCGGCCTGGACGGCCGGCTGGACCTCGACGCGGTGGCCCGGGTGCTGCGCGGGGCGGACGTGGTGCTGCTCAGTGAGGTCGACCGGGGCTGGTGGCTCAACGGTGGCCACGACACGCTGGCTCTGCTGGCCGCGCGGCTGCGGATGCCGTACGTCTTCGCGCCCGCCGCCGACCCGCTCTGGGGTGACGCGGTGCTCAGCCGCTTCCCGGCGCGCTCCGCCCGGAGCCGGACGCTGGCCGCGCACGGCGCGCCGACCGGCGCGCAGGCCCTCGGCGTCACGCTCGAACTAGGCGGTCGCGAGCTGGCCGTGGTCGCCACCCACCTGCAACCGCCGCCCGGTCGGGACCCGGTGCAGCAGGCCCGGGAGGTGGCCGTGTTCGCCCGGGGGTACGCGGCCGGCCGGCCACTTGTGCTCGGCGGCGACCTGAACACCGAGCCGGACGATCCGGCGTTCGCCGAGTTCACCCGCGCCGGCCTGGCGGACGCGCTGGCCGCGGCCCGGCCGCTGTGGACCAGCCCGGCGGACGAGCCGCGCGCCCAGATCGACCACGTCTTCGTCTCGCCCGGCCTGAGCGCCGCCGAGGCACGCGCCCCGCGCACCGAGGCCAGCGACCACCTCCCGGTCCGGGTCACGGTGGCGCTGCCCGGCCCACCTGTGCGTTAGGCGGGGGCCCCGCTTAACAGGCGGGGTTAAGCGGGGGCCCCGCCTATACCGAATGCGTTAAGCGGGGCCCCCGCCTTACAAGCGGTCGGGGGTGAGGAGGCGGTCGCCGGTGAAGGCCAGGAGCCAGCCGCCGCCCTTGGCGGTGGTGAAGTCGTCGGCGCGGCCGGTGAGCCGTTCCAGCGCGCCCGGAATCACCTTGCCCTGGCTGCACACCGCCACCGGCTCGGCGGCGTCGGCCAACGCGGCCAGCCGCGCCGCGGCGGCAAGCGCGCACTCCGCGGCCTGCTGGCCGGGCTTCGGCTCGTCCAGGTCGCCGCAGACCTCGATCGGCAGGTCCAGCCGGGCCGCCGCCGGATCCAGCGTCTGCACGCACCGGCGGGCCGACGCGGAGAGCAGGCGCGCCGGGCGGACCAGGGCCACCAACGGGACCAGCGCGCGGGCCTGCGCCCAGCCCTCGGCGTCAAGCGGCCGGCCGTCGTCCGGACCGGACCAGGTGCCCCGCCTGCCGGCGTGCGCGTGCCGGACCAGCAGCACCGTCGCGGTGACCGGCGGCAGCGCCGCGAACGCGCCGATCACCTCGGCGTCGTGCGGGTAGCTGACCCGGCGGGCCGCGCCGTCGACCGGGAACCAGGCCACCTCGTCCACCTCGGTGCCGGGCTGGAAGCCGCCGCTGCCGACGGCCCGCATCGACCACCAGTCGACCGCCTTGGCGCGGCCCTCGCTGCGGTAGCGGACCGTGGGCAGCCGCACCTGCGGCACCGCCCGGACGTCGGTCTCCTCGGCCACCTCCCGGACGGCGGCCACGAGCGGGTGCTCGCCGGCGTCCAACTTGCCCTTGGGCAGTGACCAGTCGCCGTACCGGGGACGGTGCACCAGGCAGATCTCGACGCCGGCGGGACCCGGACGCCACACGACCCCGCCCGCCGCCCGGATCCGCACCGGCTCGTCATCGCTCATCGGATCACCGTATGCCGCCCGACCCGCTCAGTCCGCCCGCCCGGCGACCCGGCGCAACAGCAGGTCCTGGAGGTGGGTCAGCGGCTCGTCGCCGTCGCCGGTACGTCGGCTCCAGGTGCCGTCGGCGGCCAGCTCGAACGCGTCCACGTCGGCGTCGAACGCGGCGGTGAGCACATGGTCCAGCTCGGCCCGGGCCACCGGGTCGCTCACCTGCACCAGCGCCTCCACCCGGCGGTCCAGGTTGCGGTGCATCAGGTCGGCCGAGCCCATCCAGAACTCCGCGTCGCCGCTGTTGCCGAACCGGAAGATGCGCGAGTGTTCCAGGAACCGCCCGAGGATGGAGCGGACCCGGATGTTCTCCGACAGGCCGGGCACGCCCGGGCGCAGCGTGCACATGCCCCGGATCAGCAGGTCCACGTGCACCCCGGCCCGGGACGCCCGGTAGAGCGCGTCGGTGATCTCCTCGTCGACGAGCGCGTTCACCTTGAACTGCACCAGGCCCGGCATGCCCAGCCGGACGTGCTCGATCTCCCGGTCGATCCGTTCGATCAGGCCGCTGCGGATGCCCTGCGGCGCGACGAGCAGCCGCCGGAAGGCGGTCTGCCGGCTGTAGCCGGTGAGCACGTTGAACAGGTCGGTCAGGTCGGCCCCGATCTCCGGGTCGGCGGTGAGCATGCCGAAGTCCTCGTAGAGCCGGGCCGTCTTCGGGTGGTAGTTGCCGGTGCCGATGTGGCAGTAGCGCCGGATCTGGTTGCCCTCCTGCCGCACCACCAGCGCGGTCTTGCAGTGCGTCTTCAGGCCCACCAGGCCGTAGACCACGTGGCAGCCGGCCCGCTCCAGCGTGCGCGCCCACCCGATGTTCGCCACCTCGTCGAAGCGCGCCTTCACCTCGACGAGCACCACCACCTGCTTGCCGGCGGCGGCGGCGTCGACGAGCGCGTCCACGATCGGGGAGTCGCCGCTGGTGCGGTAGAGCGTCTGCTTGATGGCGAGCACGTTCGGGTCGGCCGCGGCCTGCTCGACGAAGCGCTGCACGCTCGTCGCGAAGGAGTGGTAGGGGTGGTGCACGAGCACGTCGCCGTCGCGCAGGGTGGCGAAGACGCTGCGCGGCACCTCGCCCTCGGCCAGGCGGGGGTGGGTGGCCGGCACGAACGGCCGGTCCTTCAGGTCGGGGCGGTCGGCCTCGCCGTACACCTGCCAGAGCGCGGAGAGGTCGAGCAGGCCGCGGACCCGCAGCACGTCGTGGTCGTCCACGTCCAGCTCGCGGACGAGCAGCTCCAGCATGTGGTCGGAGATGGAGGCGGCCACCTCCAGCCGCACCGGCGGGCCGAACCGGCGCCGGGCCAGCTCCCGCTCCAACGCCTGGAGCAGGTCCTCGTCGCGGTCCTCGTCGACCTCCACCTCGGCGTTGCGGGTGACCCGGAAGAGGTGGCACTCGACCACCTGCATGCCGGAGAAGAGCTGGCCGAGGTGGACCGAGATGAGGTCCTCCACGGGCAGGAACCGGACGCCGGGCCGGTCCCGGGCGACCCGGACGAACCGGGGCACGTTGTTCGGCACCTTGACCCGGGCGAACAGTTCCGAGCCGCCGTCCGGGTCGCGCACCGACACGGCCAGGTTCAGCGACCGGCCGGAGATGTAGGGGAAGGGGTGCGCCGGGTCGACCGCGAGCGGGGTGAGCACCGGGAAGATGTGCTCCCGGAACCAGGTGCGCAGCCGCTCCCGCTCGGCGTCGTCCAGGTCGCTCCAGCGCAGGATCCGCACGTCTTCCTCGGCGAGCCGGGGGAGCACGTCGTCGACGAAGCAGGCGGCGTGCCGGGTGACCAGGTCGGCCGCCTTCTCGGTGATCAGTTCGAGCTGGGCGCGCAGCGGCAGCCGGTCGCCGCCGCGTACCGGCAGGCCGGCGGAGAGCCGTCGTTTCAGCCCGGCCACCCGGACCATGTAGAACTCATCCAGGTTGCCGGCGAAGATCGCCAGGAACTTCGCGCGTTCCAGCAGCGGCGTCCGGGGGTCCTCGGCGAGCGCCAGCACCCGCGCGTTGAAGTCGAGCCAGGACAGCTCCCGGTTGAGGAAGCGGTCCTCCGGCAGTGGCTCCGCGGGCGGTGGCCCGGCGTCCGGGTCGGTGCCGGCGACCGGGCCGGGCCCCTCGACCGGGTCGAGGGGTTCGTCCAGCCCGCTGGCGCCGGCGGCGTCCGGGTCGGCGTCGAGGCGTTCCTCGGGCGGGCGGGTGGGGCGGAACCGTCCGTCCGGGCCGCGGGTCGGGCGGCCGTTGCGGGGCGCGTCGGGGTCGAGGAGGGGCGGCGGTGGATCGGCGGGCTCGCGAGGGGTGCTCACCTCTTCATGATTGCCCGACGAGGGTGAACAGAAAATGAACTCCGGCCAGGTTGGTCAGGCCATCGTCGGCAAGGTCACCCGGATGATCTCGCCGGCGGCGTCCCGCTCCACCCGCACGCGCTGCCCGAGGCGCAGCAGGCGCAGCCCGGAGGCGTCGAAGGCGCGGGCCGGGAAGGCCAGCTCGGTCCCGTCGTCGAGCAGCAGCACCCCGCTGCGGGTCGACGCGTCGAAGGTGGCCACCGTCCCCTGCATGCCAGCACCGTACCGGACCGGGACGCCCCGCCCGGCCAGCAGCGCGCCGGTGCGCGGACCCACCCCGAGCCCGACGGCGGTGGCCAGGTCGGCCGCGGTGTCCACGTCCCGGCGCAGGCTGGGCCAGTCGCCGGCCAGCGGCAGCGCCCCGCTCGCCGCGTGCGCGCCGGCCGACCCGGGCCCGAACCGGGGCGCCAGCGGCACCCCGGCCGGCGCGGCCAGCAGCACGGTGCCGCCGCCCGGGGCGTCGGCCACGAACCCGCGTACCCCCTCGGTCGCGCGCAGCGCCGCGGCCAGGTCGGCCGGGCGCAGCGCGGGCAGGTCCGCGGTGACGCCGGCCACCGCGGCGCGCGGCCCGGCCACCTCCGCGCCGTGCCGGAAGGCCGCGTTGAGCCCGGCGGCCGGATCGGCCGCGACCCGGGCGCCCGCCGCGGTCACCGCCGCGGTCACCCGCGGGTCGTCGGTGACCACGAGCACCCGACCGACCGCCGGACACGCGAGGGCCGCGCCGACCGTGTCGGCCGCCAGGGCCAGCGCCAGCTCCTCATGGGGTACGCCGGGCAGCGCGCCCCGCAGGCGACTCTTCGCCACCCCGAGGCGCTTCACCGGCATCACCACGGTCCAGCTCGACTCAGGCACGGTGACCATCCTGCCAGCGCGGGCGGTGGCACCCGCACTGGCCGGACCGGGGGCGAGCAGGCATGATTCTCTCCCGGGGCGCGTGGGGCGGAACGAGGAGGCACTGTGGCACCGCGGAGGCTGGGATTCTGGCAACGGTTCGCCGTGGTGCTGGTGAAGCCGGTGTTGACCGTCTGGACCCGGCGCACCTGGCGGGGCATGGAGCACCTGCGGCACGACGGCGGCATCATCATCGTGCCCAACCACATCTCGCACGCCGACCCGCTTGTTGCCGCGCACTTCATCCACGACGCCGGGCGCTGGCCGCGGTTCCTCGGCAAGGCAAGCGTGTTCCGGGTGCCGGTGGTCGGTTGGATCCTGCACCGGTGCGAGCAGATCCCGGTCGAGCGGGGCAGCGTCGAGGCGGTCAAGTCGCTCGACAAGCTGATCGCCGCGCTTGACGAGGGTGGCGCCGTGGTGATCTACCCGGAGGGGACCACCACCCGGGAGCCGGGCCTGTGGCCGATGCGGGGCAAGACCGGCGCGGCCCGGCTGGCGCTTGCCACCGGCGCCCCGGTGATCCCGGTCGCCATGGTCGGCCCGGAGCGGATGTTCGACCCCCGCACGGCCCGGGTCGGGCTGCGCCCGCGTACCCCGGTGACTGTGGTCGCCGGGCCACCTGTCGACCTGGACCGGTGGGCGGGCGCCACGCCGACCCGGGCGATCCTGGAGGAGATGACGGACACCATCATGCTGCGGATCCGGGACCTGGTCGCGGAGATCCGCGGCGGCACGCCACCGCCGCTCTGGCAGCGGCCGGCCCGCACCGGCACGCCGGAGGTCTCCGAATGAGCGGGCACGTCGCGGTGCTGGGCGCGGGCTCCTGGGGGACCGCGTTCGCCAAGATCCTCGCCGATGCCGGGCGGGACGTGACAGTGCTGGCCCGCCGCGGCGCGGTGGCGGAGGCGATCCGGACCGGGCGGCAGAACCCGGAGTACCTGCCGGGCGTGCGCCTGCCCGAGCGGGTCACCGCCACCGGCGACGCCGCCGAGGCGATCGAGGGGGCCGAGGTGGTGGTGCTCTCGGTGCCCTCGCAGACACTGCGCGGCAACCTTGCCGAGTGGACCCCCCACCTGGCTCCCGACGCCACGCTCGTGTCCCTGATGAAGGGCATCGAGCTGGGCACCACCAAGCGGATGAGCCAGGTGATCATGGAGACGGCCGGGGTGCCGGCCGACCGGGTGGTGGTCGTCTCCGGGCCGAACCTGGCCCCGGAGATCGCCGCTGAGCAGCCGGCCGCGACAGTCGTCGCCGGCACCGACACCCGGCGTACGGCGCTGGTCCAGGCATCCATCCGGACGCCCTACTTCCGCCCGTACACCAATGACGACGTGATCGGCTGCGAGCTGGGCGGGGCGGTGAAGAACGTGATCGCGTTGTCGTACGGCATCGCCACCGCGATGGGCTTCGGCGACAACACCCGGGCCATGCTGATGACCCGCGGCCTGGCCGAGACCGCCCGCCTGGGCGTGGCGCTCGGCGCCGACCCGATCACCTTCGCCGGGCTGGCCGGCATGGGCGACCTGGTCGCCTCCTGCTCCTCGCCGCTGGCGCGCAACCGCACCTTCGGCGAGCACCTGGGCCGGGGGGAGACGCTTGAGCAGGCCCAGGCGGCCACCCGGCAGACCGCCGAGGGCGTGAAGAGCTGCCTGGCCATCCGGGACCTGGCCCGGGCGCACGGGGTGGAGATGCCGATCACCGAGCAGATCGAGCGGATCTGTCACGAGGGGATGGATCCGCGCCTGGCCGTGGACACG
This sequence comes from Micromonospora marincola, assembly GCF_056150385.1. Classification (NCBI taxonomy): domain Bacteria; kingdom Bacillati; phylum Actinomycetota; class Actinomycetes; order Micromonosporales; family Micromonosporaceae; genus Micromonospora; species Micromonospora marincola. The sequence goes on from NZ_JAXCFT010000001.1 coordinate 781,487, forward strand.
CTGATGAGCCGCACCGCCAAGCCGGAGTCGTACGAGTGAGCGCCGACTGGGGGGACGGCACCCGCAGCGTGCACGCCGGGCTGCCCGAGCCCGCGCCCGGCCAGCCGTTCCTGCCCGGCCCGGTCTTCGCCGCGCCCTACCACCTCGACCCGTGGCGCGGGCCGGCGGCGGCCCCCGACGGGTACGGGCGGCCGGACAACCCGACCCGCCGGCTCCTGGAGGCGGCGATCGGCGAGCTGGAAGGCGGTGACTGCCGGGTCTTCGCCAGCGGCCAGGCGGCCATCACCGGGCTGCTGCTGACCGTGCTGCGTCCCGGTGACACCGTGCTGCTCCCCGCCGACGGCTACTTCCCGGTGCGGGCGTTCGCCACCGACACGTTGGAGCGCGTCGGGGTACGCGTCGGCCTCGTGCCGACCGCCGGGCCGTACCCGTCGTTCGACGGCGTGCGGCTGGTGTTGCTGGAGACGCCGGCGAACCCCGGGCTCGACGTCGCCGACGTGCCGGCGCTGGCCACGGCGGCGCACGCCGCGGGCGCCCTGCTGGCGGTCGACAACACCACCGCGACACCGCTCGGGCAGCGTCCGCTGGACCTCGGCGCGGACGTGGTGGTCGCGTCCGGCACCAAGGCGCTCACCGGCCACTCCGACCTGCTGCTCGGCTACGTGGCGACGCGCGAGGTCACGCTGCGTGACGCGGTGACCGCCTGGCGGACCACCACCGGCGGGGTGCCCGGCGCGTTCGACTGCTGGCTGGCCCACCGCTCGCTTGCCACAGTCGACCTGCGGCTGGCCCGGCAGAGCGCCAACGCCGAGGCGCTCGCCGAGCTGCTGGCCGGCCGGCCGGACGTCACCGGCCTGCGTTGGCCCGGGCGGCCGGCGGACCCGGCGTACCCGGTGGCGTCGGCGCAGATGCGGCGGATGCCCGGCGTGCTCTCCTTCGATCTGGGCGACGCCGACCGGGTCGCCCGCTTCGTCGACGCGTCCCGCCTGGTGGCCGCCGCCACCTCCTTCGGCGGGCTGCACACCACTGCCGACCGGCGGGCCCAGTGGGGCGACGACACCGCCCCTGGTTTCGTCCGGCTCTCCTGCGGCATCGAGGACAGCGCCGACCTGGTCGCCGACGTGGCCGCGGCGCTCGACGCCGCCACGGGCTGACGGCGGGCCGCGCGCTCCGCTATCGTGACGGGCAGCCACGGCCCGTGCGGCCCCGACCCGAGGAGGTGAGTCCGATCCACAAGCAGAGGACCGGCGCTCCCTCCGAGTCCGTGTCGCCTCGGGGCTGAGGCGACGCCGGGGGCGCCGACGAGCGTTCCCCGAAAGGCTTGCCATGGCATCCACCGTGTTCACTCCCGACCGTCCCGCCCTCGTCCGCCGGCTGCGCGCCGCCGGTTGCGTCTTCGCCGAGGACGAGGCGGACCTGCTGATCGCCGCCGCCGACTCGGCGCGGGCGCTTACCTTCCTCGTCGACCGCCGCGTCGCCGGCCTGCCGTTGGAGCACCTGCTCGGCTGGGCCGAGTTCTGCGGGCGGCGGGTAGTCGTCCATCCCGGCGTCTTCGTCCCGCGCGGGCGTACCGCGCTGCTCGTCGAGGCCGCGGCGGCGGTCGCCGGGCCGGAGCCGGCGGTGCTCGACCTGTGCTGCGGCTCCGGCGCCGCCGCGCTTGTGCTGCACGACCGGCTGACGCCCCGCTGGCTGGGCGCCGCCGACATCGACCCGGTGGCGGTGGCCTGCGCCAGGCGCAACCTCGACCCGCTGGGCGTGCCGGTCTACCAGGGCGACCTGTTCGACGCGGTGCCGGACGACAGGCGCGGCCGGCTGGACCTGGTGGTGGCGAACGCCCCGTACGTGCCGAGCGGCGCGGTGGCGACGCTGCCGGCCGAGGCGCGGCTGCACGAGGCCCCGGTGGCGCTCGACGGCGGCGCGGACGGGCTGGCGGTGCTGCGTCGGGTGGCCGCCGGCGCGGCCGAGTGGCTGGCCCCGGGCGGGCACCTCGCGGTCGAGGTGAGCGTCGAGCAGGCGCCGACGCTCTGCGCGGTGCTCAGCGCCGCCGGGCTCGATCCGACAGTGGTGCGCGACGAGGAGCGGGAGGCCACCGCCGTGACCGCGCGCCGTCCCGGCTGATCTCCGCGTGGCGGGTGGACCCGCCGGGAACTAACCTCAGGTCAGGCTCGGCGGGGAGGTGGCGGCGGTGGGCAGCGCAGGGGTGCCGGTGGTGGTGGGGCTGGACAACGGCGGCACGAGCAACAACGCCACCGTGCTGACGGTCGACGGCCGGTTCCTGGTGGACGGGCTGCTGGAGATCCCGAGCGAGGTCGGCGCCGGCCCGGAGGCGGCGATCGAGGCCCTCGCGCGGGCGTTCGACGGCGTGCTCGCACACACCGGGGTGCCCCGGGAACTGGTGCACGCGGTCGGCCTGGACACGCCCGGCCCGGCGAGCGCCACCGGGGTGATCTCCTCGCGCGGGTCGACGAACTTCGCCCAGCCGGCCTGGCGGGGCTACGACGTGCGTGGCGCGTTGGAGCGGCGGCTCGGCCTGCCTGTGGTGTACGCCAACGACGGCAACGCCGCCGCCCTCTACGCCCACCACGTGCACTTCGGCGCGGACGCGAGAGCCCGCTCGTCGGTGTCCGCGATCGTCGGCACCGGCCTGGGCGGGGGCGTGGTGGAAAGCGGCCGGGTGGTCGGCGGCGCGGCCGGCATGGCGGGCGAGTTCGGGCACGTGCACATCCCGCTGGACGGGCTGCTCGAACCGGGGCAGCCGGTGCCGGTCTGTGCCTGTGGCTTCGCCGGTGACGCGGAGAGCGTCGCCTCGCTCACCGCTATCAAGCGCAACCTGTTGCCATACTGGCTGGCCCGGTATCCCGATCACCCGCTGGCCGCGGAGGAGCCCGGCCGGGCCGCGAAGCTGCTGCGCGACCACGGCGAACAGGGCGACCCGCTGGCCCGCCAGGTGTTCGGCCAGCAGGCCCGGGCGCTGGGGCGGCTGTTCACCATCGCGGCCAACTTCACCGACCCGCACGCGTACTTCGTCGGTGGGGGCGTGGTGGAGGCGGCGCCGGAGTTCCGCGACTGGTTCCTGGCCGCCGTCGCCGAGCACACCGTGCTCCGCGACGAGCAGCGTGCGCTCGCGACCTTCGCCCTGGTCCCCGACCGCGACATGGCCGGCGCCCGTGGCGTAGCCATCGCCGCCCTCGACCGGATGAAAGGCGGGGCCCCCGCTTAACGCCTCCGGTAGAGGCGGGGGCCCCGCTTAACAGTCGCCGGGCGGCGCGGTCAGGCGCGTGGGGGCGCGGCGGTGAAGGCGGTCCAGGCGGCCGGTGGGAACACCAGCACCGGGCCGGCCGGGTCCTTGGAGTCGCGAACCGCGACCGACTCGGGCAGCGGCGCCATCTCCACGCAGGCGCCCTCGTCGCCGCTGTGGCTGCTCTTGCGCCAGCCGGTCGGCGTCGGGTGGGGGCGGTTCGAGTCGTTCATGCGGTCACCTCTCGTTCAGCAGACGGCGGAGCTGGTCCCGACTGGCCGCCGGGCTCAGCGCCACGGTCCGCAGGTGCTCCATGATCTTGGTGCAGGTACGCAGGTCGCCCGCCCGGTCGAGGATCATCTGCCCGGCGACGGTCTCCACCGAGGCGATGATCGGGTCCTCGGGGTCGGCGAACTCCAGGATGTGCAGCGATCCCCGGGTGCCCCGGTGGTAGCCGGCGGACAGTGGGATCACCTGCACGGTGATGTTCGGCAGTTCGGTCATCTTCAGCAGGTGGTGGAGCTGGTCGGCCATCACCTGCTGGCCGCCGACCGGGCGTAGCAGCGCGCCCTCGTCGATGATGGCGTCGAGGATCGGCGGGTCCTCGCCGGAGATCCGCTGCTGGCGGTCCAGCCGAAGCTGGACGCGTTGTTCCACCTGCTCGTCGCTGAGCGTGTGGGGGCCGCCGCGCATCACCCCGCGGATGTAGTCGGCGGTCTGCAACAGCCCCGGCACCACCGACGGCTCGAAGTTCGCGATGCCGGTGGCCTCGGCCTCCAGCGCGATGAAGTCGATGGTGCGCCGGTCCAGCAGGTACGAGTAGGAGACCCACCAGCCGGGCCGGCGGGCGTCCTTGGCCAGTTGCACGGCCGCGGCGACCTCGTCGGGTTCCACGCCGTAGCAGGTGAGCAACGCGCGCACGGTGGCCGGGCTGATCAGTGTCTGGGCGTTCTCGTAGCGGGACAGCGTGCTGCGGGTGCTGTTGATCTCGTCGGCTGCGGTTTCCAGGGTGAGGCCGGCGGTCTCACGGTGGGTTCGCAGGAGGATGCCGAGCCGTCGGGCTCGGGCGGTCTTCGGCGCCATGCATCGATGGTCGCACATCCCGTGGGAAAGTGGGCATGAGAGAAAGCCGATGAGAGTTGCATTCACGGCTGTCCACCTGTCAATCTGTGACAGCGTCCTCACCGCCGGTTGTCGTGGCGACGGTGGTGGTGAGCGACCGGAGGGGATGGGGCGCGCGACGATCGGGTTTTACTCCCCCACGACCCGATCGTCGCGTGCCCGTACCGGTCCAACAGACGGGGAGGGATTCGCGATGACGGTGACGGACCGCCGCCCGGGGAACGGAGGTGGCCGGACATGACGCCGACCCGTTTCCTCGTGGTTCTCACCGACGTGCGTCCGACAAACGGTCACGTGCGCGACGAACGCACCAGCCCGGAGCGCCGCCGGCAGGTCGTGGGCGCGAGCAGCCGGGAGGCGGCCAACCGGATCGCCGGCGCGTTCACGGCGCTGGGCATGGTGCGGGCCGGGCGGCAACGGGTCAAGGTCATCGCGGTCGGTCGCCGGCCCCGGTACCCGACCACATGAACCACACCGGGCCCGACCCCGGGATACGCGGCGACGGGGTCGGGGAGAGCCGGGGGGGGGGGGGGGGGGGGGGCGGCCCCCCCCCCCCCCCCCCCCGCGCCGCGGCCGGCCGCGCGGGAGCCGGCCGGCT
>NZ_JAXCFT010000001.1:786454-919015 GCF_056150385.1 Micromonospora marincola
CCCCTAGACACCCCCCGGGGCCGCCCCCGGTGTGGCGGGGGGGGGGGGGGGGGGCGGGGGGGGGGCGGGGGGCCGGGCCCCCCCCCGGCCCCCCCGCGCTGCTGCGCGCGAGTCGCACCGTTACTCCCTGTATATGTCATCTTGACCGTTTGCCACGTGACGCCGTGTGTCGCCGGGTATCAGCCACCGGCTCTGACGACGCACAGTAAGGTCAACCGGGGTGAGCGCCACCGGCGAGCACTGCCAGCCGCAGCCGCGAACGATGAGGTGACCATGACCACCCCAGGCAAGACCCGTGTGGCGATCGTCTTCGGCGGCCGGAGCCCCGAGCACGGCATCTCCTGCGTCAGCGCCGGCAGCGTGCTGGCCGCCCTCGACCCGGACGAGTTCGAGGTCGTCCCGGTCGGCATCACCCGGCAGGGCCAGTGGGTGCTCGCCGACGGCGACCCGGCCCGGCTCGCCATCGCCGACCGCAGGCTGCCCGAGATCACCGCCGGATCCGGCGCCGAACTGGTGCTGCGCGCCGACCCGGCCGCCGGTGGCCTGGTGGTGCTCGACCCGACCCAGGGCCCGGTGGCGCTCGCCGATGTGGACGTGGTCTTCCCGGTGCTGCACGGCGCGTACGGCGAGGACGGCACGATCCAGGGCATGTTGGAGATGGCGGACATCCCCTACGTCGGGGCGAACGTGTTCGCCTCGGCAGCGGCCATGGACAAGGAGTTCACCAAGAAGCTCTGCGCGGCCGAGGGCATCCCGGTCGGCCCGTACGCGGTGCTGCGCGCCGGGATGTCGCTGAGCGAGGAGGACAAGGAGCGCCTCGGGCTGCCGGTCTTCGTCAAACCGTCCCGGGCCGGCTCCTCGTTCGGAATCACCAAGGTCGACGACTGGGCGCACCTCGACGCGGCGCTCGCCACCGCCCGGGAGATCGACAGCAAGGTGCTCGTCGAGGGCGCCGTGGTGGGCCGCGAGATCGAGTGCGGCGTGCTGGAGGGCGAGGCCGGCGGCGTGCCCGAGGCCTCGGTGCTCGCCGAGGTGCGGATGATCGGTGACCGGGACTGGTACGACTTCGAGGCCAAGTACATCTTCGCCGATCAGGTCTGCGAGTACGACGTGCCGGCGGACCTGCCCGAGGCGGTGGCCCGGCAGGTGCGCGACTACGCCGCCCGGGCCTTCACCGCGCTCGACTGCTCCGGCCTCGCCCGGGTCGACTTCTTCGTCACCCCGGAGCTTGACGTCTTTCTCAACGAGATCAACACGATGCCGGGCTTCACCTCGACCTCGATGTTCCCGCGGATGTGGGCGGCCAGCGGGCTCGAATATCCGAAGCTTGTCAACCGCCTGATCCGCACCGCCCTGCACCGCCGTGCCGGCCGCTGACGGCCGGCACGGGCGTCAGCCGGAGCAGCCCGAGGGGGCCTGCTTCGCCGAGGGCACCGCGCTGACGATCGCGTCGGAGATCGGGGCCACCCACTGCAACGGCTGCTCGTAGGTCTTCGGCACCCGCACCTGGATCGGGGTCTCCCGATCGACGGCGGTAAGCACCGTGGCGTCGGCCTCCTGCACCGGGTGCCAGCAGACCGTGTTGACTCGCCACACCTCGTCGGTGTCCGGGAAACAACCGGCGGGCAGGTCGCCGCCGGCCGTGGGCGACGGGCAGGGCCGGACCGGCGCGTTGCCACCGCAGGCCACGGTGAGCGCCGGGTCGCCGTACGCCGCGTTCTGCTCCGGACCCGCGGTCACCGGGCGCTGCCGCAGCTCACGCACGGTGTCGGGCAACTGCGACACCAGGGCACGGCAGAGGAGGGCCGGGCGTTCGGCAAGCGCCGGGGCGGGCAGCTCGACAGGCGCGCTGGACTGTGCCCGGGGGCTGGCCGACGCGCTCGACGCGGCATCCGGGGACTCCGGGGCGAGCTTGGCGAACGTGAAGCCGGCCACCGCCACGGTCACCGGCACCGCCACCAGGGTCGCCCACAGCGCGGCGCGCCGGTTGCCGTGGTCCCGGCGCGGGGTGGTTTCCGTCTCTTCCACTTACAGCCGCACCACCGAACACGTGAGGGTGCGGGTGATGCCGGGCACCATCTGCACCTTGCTGACGATGAGTTTGCCCAGCTCGTCGACCGTGTTCGCCTCGGTGAGCACGACCACGTCGTAGGGCCCGGTGACGGCGTCGACCCGCACCACGCCGGCAAGGTCCGCGATCAGACCGGCCACGTCGCGCGCCCGACCGACCTCGGTCTGGATGAGGATGTACGCCTGTACCACGACTCGACCTCCGTCCGTCGCCGCCTGGGGCGGCCCGAAGGGTGAAACTACCGTACCGAGCGGGCGTGATCCCTATCGGTCGCCTGGTGAGCGCGGTGAGCGAGCACACGTCGGTGCGGGGACAGGGGTGGGTCGTGCGGGACGACGGAGCGGGACGAGGGGACGGCATGACTGTCGCGGGTGTCGGGGAGTTCGGGCTGATCGACCGGGTGACCGCCCGGTTGCCGTACGGGGAGAGCTGCCTGCTCGGCCCCGGCGACGACGCCGCGCTTGTGGCGGCGCCGGACCGGCGGGTGGTCGCCTCCACCGACGTGCTTGTCGAGGGCCGGCACTTCCGGCGGGACTGGTCGGGCGCGCGGGACGTGGGGCATCGGGCGGCGGCGGCCAACCTCGCCGACGTCGCCGCCATGGGGGCCACCCCGACGGCGCTGCTGGTGGCGCTCTGCATGCCGGCCGAGCTGGACCCGGCCTGGGCCGAGGAACTGGCCGACGGGCTGGGCGCGGAGGCGGGGCTCGTCGGCGCGAGCGTGGTCGGTGGGGACATGTCGGCCAGCCCGACACTCACCATCGCGGTGACCGCCCTCGGCGACCTGGCCGGCCGCCCACCGGTGGTCCGCTCCGGGGCGCGACCGGGTGACGTGGTGGCGCTCGCCGGGCGTACCGGCTGGGCCGCGGCCGGCTACACCGTGCTGTCCCGGGGCTTCCGCACGCCGCGGCTGCTGGTCGAGGCGTTCCGCCGCCCGGAGGTGCCCTACGCCGCCGGGCCGGCCGCCGCCGACGCCGGCGCCACCGCCATGATCGACGTGTCGGACGGGCTGCTCGCCGATCTCGGGCACGTGGCGGCGGCCAGCGGGGTCGCGATCGACCTGAGCCGGGACGCGTTCGAGGTGCCCCGGCAGATGCGCGACGCGGCGCAGGCGCTCGGCGCCGACCCGTACTCCTGGATCCTGGGCGGCGGCGACGACCACGCTCTGGCGGCGACGTTCCCGGCGGGCGCGGCGTTGCCGGCGGGCTGGCGCCCGGTCGGGCGGGTGACCGCAGGCGTCGGCGTCACCGTCGACGGCGCCGGGTACGACGGCCCGCGCGGCTGGGACCACTTCCGGCGCGCGGAATGACCGGTTCGGCCGCAAAGCGGAATGACCAGCTCGGCGTGAGCCGCAGTGATCTGCGTCCGACCTCGGCGGCCGGGGCCGGACGGGTGCCGGGACCGGTCGTAGCCTGGCCTGGTGAGTGAGATCGAGATCCGGGAGCGGCCCTTCGACGCGCCCGAGTCGCAGGCGTTGATCCGGGCGGCGCTTGCCGACCTGGGCGAGCGGTACGGCGGCAGCGGCGACGAGACGCCCGTCGACGCGGCGGAGTTCGTCCGGCCGGCCGGCGCCTTCCTCGTCGCCTACCTGGACGGGCGGCCGGTGGGCTGCGGCGGCTGGCGCAGCCACGGCGAGGACGGGGAGACGGCCGAGCTGAAGCGGATGTACACCGCGCCCGCCGCCCGGGGCCGGGGCGTGGCCCGGTCGGTGCTCGCGGCGGTCGAGCGGTCCGCCCGCGACTCCGGCCGCAAGCGGATCGTGCTGGAGTGCGGCGACAGGCAGCCGGAGGCGATCGCGATGTACACCTCGTCCGGCTACGAGCGGATCCCGAACTTCGGCTTCTATCAGGACGAGCCGGGCTGCCTGTCGTTCGGCCGTACCCTCTGACGTCCCGCCGATGACGTCCCGCCGACAGGCGTCAGCCGACGGTGATGCGGATCTCCCCGACGGCCCGGCGGGCGGCGACCGCCGCCTCGTCCGGCGTCGCGCCCCAGGCCATCAGGTGCCCGCTGCGGTGCGCCGAGGAGCGCATCTCGGGGACCGTCTGCCCGACTTTCGTGTCGACCCGCACGTCGAGCACGCCCGGCACCCGTAGCGCGTCGCGCCGGCCGTCCACCGCGGTCACCCGGCCGGGTGGGGCGACGAGGAACTCGATCGCCGCCGCGCCGGTCGGGCGCGCCGGCAGCGCCGGCCGCTCGCCGCGCAGCACCCGCAGGTACGCCTCGATGACGTCCCGCTCGTAGGCGATCGAGATGAGCGCGGTGATCATGTCGCCGGGCATCCGGGCGGCGCACTCCACGAGCGTGGGCACGCCGCCGACCAGGATCCACTCGCTGTGCAGCATGCCGCTGCGGAAGCCGGCCGCCGTGGCGAGGCGGGTTCCCGCCGCCCGCAGCGCGTCGTGCTGGGACGGGGGTAGCGCGGACGGCACGGTGTGCCCGGTCTCCACCGGGTGCCGGCCGCCGGCGATCCGCTTGTCGGTCACGTTCGCGAAGAGCACGTCGCCGTCGGCGACCAGCAGCTCGACGCTGTGCTCGGAGCCGACAAGCAACTCCTCGACAAGCACGCCGGTGGGCAGGCCACGGTCGGTGGCCTCGGTGGGCGCCGGCGGGCTGGCGCTGGCCGCCCACCGATCCGCCAACTCGCCCGGGTCGGTGATCAGTTGCACGCCGAGGCTGCCCGAGCGGCGGGTGGGCTTGAGCACGCACCGGCCGCCGTGCGCGTGGGCGAACCGGACCGCCCGCGCCGGGTCGTCGACAAGCTCGTAGGCGGGGTTGGCCAGGCCGATCTCGTCGGCCAGCAGCCGCATCCGGTGCTTGTCGGAGAAGACGTCCGCGGCGGTCACCCCGGCGCCTGGCAGGCCGAGCCGGTCGGCCAGCCGGGCGGTGGCGCCCACCGCGTACTCCAGGCCGGGCAGGACCAGCCGGGCGCCGGCCAGGCCGGGCTCCCGGGCCCGCAGGGCGTCGACGTCCAGGCCGGTCTGGTATTCCGCCGCCACCAGTCGGCCGACCAGGGGCAGGTCGTCGGCGAACCGGGCCAGGTCGCGGCGGCGGATCACGTCCGGTTCCTCGACCAGCACCACGCTGCCGGCCGGCAGTTCCTCGTCGAACCACCGCAGCGAACCGAGCGACGCGCCGACCACCACCAGTTGCTCGCGACCCAGATCGAGGTCCACCGGTCGTCCCTCCCCACGGCTCGCGCCGGACCCGGACGGCCGGCGCAGCAGCACCCTAACCGGCCCGGACCAGCAGGTCGCCGTACGGTCGGTCAGCCGTTATCGCGGGTCGGTGGAGGCCGTACGGCGCGGGACGACAGCCAGAAGCCGCCCGGAGGACGCCGGGCGGCTTCTGGCGGTGTCACGGGCGGGTCGTCATCGCGACCCGCGGCCGGGTCAGGCGCGGACGACCTTGCCGGCCTTGATGCACGAGGTGCAGACCTGAAGCTTCTTGGTGGTGCCGCCACCGGCCGGGGTGCGCACCGACTGGATGTTCGGGTTCCAGCGGCGGTTGGTCTTCTTCTTGGACCAGGGCACGTTGTGGCCGAAGCCCGGCCCCTTGCCACAGACGTCGCACACGCTAGCCACGGGATACTCCTGGGATTGATACGTTCATGAGGTCGCCGGCAGGCGCTGCACGGACAACCTGGCCAGGTTACCCGATGCCGGGTGGCCCCGGCCAACCCGCCCCCGAGCGCGCCGGACCGGGCGCGTGTCGGTGTGCGCCAGTAGGCTTCCCGACGTGCTGGACACCCTCGACGCCGCCGCGGTGCGCCGCTGGTGCACGAGCGGGCTGGCCGCCCTCCAGCGGCACCAGGGCGAGATCGACGACCTCAACGTCTACCCGGTGCCGGACGGCGACACCGGCACCAACCTGGTGCTCACGCTCACCTCGGCCCAGCAGGCCCTCGCCATGGACCTGGGGACGCTCCCCGACGACGGGCACACCCCGCACGGGCACGCGCTGCGGTTGATGGCGCAGGGCGCGCTGCTCGGCGCGCGGGGCAACTCCGGGGTGATCGTCTCGCAGATCCTGCGCGGGCTCGCCGACGCGCTCGGCGCCGTGCCCGCGGTCCGGGGCCGGCAGCTCGCCGACGCGCTTGCCGCCGCCACCGCCGCCGCCTACGCGGCGGTCGCCCGACCGGTCGAGGGCACCCTGCTCAGCGTGGTCGCCGAGGCGGCCGGCGCGGCCCGGCGGGTGGACAGCGACGACCTGCGCGCGGTGGCCCGGGCCGCGGCCGAGGCGGCGACCCGCGCACTGGCCCGCACCCCGGAGCAACTGCCCGAGCTGGCCCGCGCCGGTGTGGTCGACGCCGGTGGGCGGGGGCTGTGCCTGCTGCTCGACGCGCTTGTCGAGACGATCACCGGGGAGAGCCCCGAGCAGCCGGCGCCCGCGCCGCCCCCGCGCCGCCGGCCCGGGACCGCCGCCCGGGAGACCGGCTCCGAGGCGTACGCCTACGAGGTGCAATACCTGCTCGACGCCCCGGACGAGGCGGTGGCGCGGCTGCGCGCCGAGCTGTCCGCGCTCGGTGACTCGCTTGCGGTAGTCGGTGACGGCTCCGGCACCTGGAACGTGCACGTGCACGTCAACGACGTCGGCGCCGCGGTCGAGGCGGGCGTGGTCGCCGGCCGGCCGCACCGGATCACGGTGACCCGGTTCGCCGACCAGACCGGGCCGGCGGTGGCCCGGGCCGACGGCCGGGCCGCCGTGGTGGTGGCGACCGGCGCGGGCATCGCCGAGTTGTTCGCCGCCGAGGGCGCCGTGGTGCTGCCGGCCAACCCGTCCATCGGTGAGCTGCTCGACGCGATCCGGGCCACCGGCGCGGCCCGGGTGGTGGTGCTGCCGAACGATCCGAACACCCAGTCGGTGGCGAGTGCGGCGGCGCGGGAGGCGCACGGCCTCGGCGTGAAGGTGAGCGTGGTGCCCACCCGCTCCCCGGTGCAGGCCCTCGCGGCGCTCGCCGTGCGCGACCCGGAGCGGCGCTTCGAGGACGACGTGATCGCGATGGCCGAGGCCGCCGGAGCCTGCCGTTACGCCGAGGTCTGCCACGCCGGCCGGGAGGCGCTCACCGTCGCCGGCCCGTGCCGGCCGGGTGACGTGCTGGCCCTGGTGGAGGGCGAGGTGCACCTGATCGGGCAGGATCTGACCGACACCTGCACGGCCGTGGTCGACCGGATGCTCGGTGGCGGCGGCGAGCTGGTCACGCTGCTCTGCGGGGCGGACGCCCCGGCCGGGCTGGCCGACCGCGTCCGCGCCCATGTCGAGCGCTCCTGGCCGTTCGTGGAGGTGCAGGCGTACGAGGGCGGCCAGCCGCACTATCCGCTCCTGCTGGGGGTCGAATGACGAGCGAACCGGCCACCGTGGACACGCCGTTGAAGAAGCTGGTGGGGGAGAAGACCGCCAAGGCGCTCGCCGCCCACCTCGACCTGCACACCGCCGGTGACCTGATCTACCACTTCCCGCGCCGCTACGACGAGCGCGGCGAGCACACCGACATCCGCTCGCTTGACGTGGGGGAGCAGGTCACCGTGCTGGCGCAGGTGCAGCGCACCGCGGTCCGCCCGATGCGCCAGCGGCGCGGCAACCTGCTGGAGGTCACCGTCGGCGACGGCTCCGGCGGTGTGCTCACCTGCACCTTCTTCGGCAACCAGGCGTGGCGGGAGCGGGAGCTGCGTCCGGGTCGGTGGGGGCTGTTCGCCGGCAAGGTGACCGAGTTCCGGGGCAAGCGGCAGCTCAACGGCCCGGAGTACGTCCTGCTCGGTGAGGGCGGCGACGGCGAGGCGGCGGCCAACGAGGAGGTCGAGGAGTTCGCCGGCGCGCTGATCCCGGTCTACCCGGCCGCGGCGGCGGTGCCGACCTGGGTGATCGCCCGCTGCGTACGGGTGGTGCTCGACACGTTCACCCCGCCGGACGACCCGCTGCCGGCGACCGTGCGGGCCACCCGCAACCTGGCCGGCATCGACGTCGCGCTGCGGGAGATCCACCGGCCGTCAAGCAAGGAGGCGCTCTACCGGGCCCGCCGCCGGCTCAAGTGGGACGAGGCGTTCGCCGTGCAACTCACCCTGGTGCAGCGCAAGCACCGGGCGGCGGCGTGGCCGGCGCGGTCCCGGCCGGCGAAGGCGGGCGGCCTGCTCGACACGTTCGACGCGCGGCTGCCCTACGAGTTGACCTCCGGCCAGCAGACGGTCGGGCGGGAGATCGCCGCCGACCTGGCCACCGCGCACCCGATGCACCGGCTGTTGCAGGGCGAGGTGGGTTCCGGCAAGACGGTGGTGGCGTTGCGCGCCATGCTCCAGGTGGTCGACGCCGGCGGTCAGGCCGCGCTGCTCGCCCCGACCGAGGTGCTCGCCGCCCAGCACCACCGGGGCATCCTCGACCTGCTCGGCCCGCTCGGCCGGGCCGGTGAGCTGGGCGCCGCCGACGACGCGACCCGGGTGGAGCTGGTCACCGGCTCGCTTGGCGCGGCGGCCCGGCGGCGGGCCCTGGCCGAGGTGGCGGAGGGCCGGGCGGGCATCGTGCTCGGCACGCACGCCCTGCTCTACGAGGGGGTCGACTTCGCCGACCTGGGTCTGGTGGTGGTGGACGAGCAGCACCGGTTCGGCGTGGAGCAGCGGGACGCGCTGCGCGCCAAGGCCGACCAGCCGCCGCACGTGCTGGTGATGACCGCCACCCCGATCCCGCGTACGGTCGCGATGACCGTCTACGGCGACCTGGAGACGTCCACCCTGTCCCAGTTGCCGCGGGGCCGCTCGCCGATCGCCTCGCACGTGGTTCCGGCCGCCGAGAAGCCGGCCTTCCTGGACCGGGCCTGGCGCCGGTTGCGCGAGGAGGTCACCAAGGGCCACCAGGCGTACGTGGTCTGTCCCCGCATCGGTGAGGGTCCCGTCTCCGACGAGGAGGCGCCACGGGAGGACGACAACGGTCGACGTCCGCCGCTGGCGGTGACCGAGGTGGCGCCGCTGCTCGCCGAGGGGCCGCTGCACGGGCTGCGGATCGGGGTGCTGCACGGGCGGCTGCCGGCCGACGAGAAGGACGCGGTGATGCGCGCGTACGCGGCCGGCGACCTGGACGTGCTTGTCGCGACCACTGTGGTCGAGGTGGGCGTCGACGTGCCGAACGCGACCGTGATGATCGTGCTGGACGCCGACCGGTTCGGCGTGTCCCAGCTGCACCAGTTGCGCGGCCGGGTGGGCCGTGGCTCGGCCGCCGGCCTCTGTCTGCTTGTCACCGAGGCGGCCGAGGGCTCGTCGGCCCGTGAGCGGCTGGACGCGGTGGCCTCCACCACCGACGGGTTCAAGCTGGCCGAACTCGACCTGGAGCAGCGCCGCGAGGGCGACGTGTTGGGCGCGACCCAGTCCGGCCGTCGGTCGCACCTCCGGCTGCTGTCGTTGCTGCGCGACACCGACCTGATCCGGGACGCCCGGGCCGAGGCGATCACCCTGGTCGAGGAGGATCCGGAGTTGGCCCGGCAGCCGGCGCTGGCGGCCTCGGTCGCCGCGCTCGTCGACTCCGAGCGCGCCGAATACCTGGAGAAGGGCTGACCGCTTCCCGCCCCGGTCCGGCGAGGTGGTGGCATCCGGTGCCTTTATCCACACCGCCTCGGGGAAGTGGCGGCATCGCGGGGCGGGCGACCCCACCACTTCGGCGTAACGGAGTGGATCACGAGCGGCGGGGGCGCGCCGACCAGGTGGTCGACGCGCCCCCGCGGGCGGAGCTTGTGGATCAGGCGGTGAAGCTGATCCGGCGGCGGCGGGCCACCACGAACAGCACGGCGCCGGCCGTCAGCAGCAGGGCGGCGCCACCGGCGATGGCGCCCGCGGCCGGGCCGGTCACCGGCAGGCCGCCACCCTGGCCGGAGCAGTCCTCCGGCTGGGTGTACGGGATGGTCTCGGCGTCCTCGGCCACGTCGTACCGCACGGTGACCTTGAGACCCTTGTAGGCGTCGAACTCGACCGAGGTGGTCTTGCCCGGCTCGGAGACGAGCTTCTTGGTGACGCCCTTCTCGGTGGTGAGCGTGGCGGTGAAGGGCACACCCCTCGCCGGGTTCTCCACGACGAAGGTCATCGAGTCGCAGTCCTGGTCCAGCTTGAAGATCGGCTCCGCCGGCTCGGCCGGGGTCGACGGCGTGGCGGACGGGCTCGGCGGGGTGGAGGCAGACGGCGTCGGGGTGGGCTCGGGCGACTCCGGCGACGGCGACGCGCTCGGCGACGGCGAGGCCGCCGACGGCGACGGCGACGGGCTCTCCACCACCTCGCAGTTGCGGCTGGGCCGGGCCACGACGGTGCGCTCACCGTCGTGGGACTGGCGGCCCCGGTCCCAGTGCGCGCCCACGGTCAGCTTCAGCTCGGGGATGGCGCCGGCGAACGTGTGGGTCTGGGTGCCGGTCAGCGGCCCGTCGCCCTGCTTCTTCAGCTCCGCGCCCACGGCCAGGTCGCCGGTGATGTCGCTCGGCACGGTGGATTCGAGCTTGGTGATTCTGCCGGAGATGTCGCGCTCGCTGCTGATCACCGACCAGGTGACGGTGACCTTGCCGTCCCTGGTGGCGCAGTAGCTGCCGGACGGCTCGGGGTGGTGGGCCGCGGCCGGGGCGGCGACGGTGGCCACACCCGCGAGGCCGATCAGCGCGCCGGCGGTGAGGGCGGCGGCACGCCGGAGGTGGAGACGGTTCACGTCTTCTCCTGAGGAGGGGAGGATGGGAGAGGGCGGCGGCGGACGGCCGAAATCGCGCGTCCGCCCGGCAACCGGGGCAGACCCTAGCGAGATCGACACGGCGGGCGTTACCGCGATCGACGGGTCGTAAAGGGTCCGTTATGGATCTGAGATCATTGATGTACGCGGGGTCACGCGTCGTTGCTCCCGGTGGTCGGCTCGCCCGTTCCCGGCGTCGCGTAGCGTCGGGGCATGCGCAGGGATCAACGGTGACCCGGATCGTGGCCGGCACGCTCGGCGGGCGGCGGATCGCCGCGCCGCCCGGCGCCGGCACCCGGCCGACCTCGGACCGGGTCCGGGAGGCGCTGTTCAGCGCCGTGCAGGCCGATCTCGACCTGGACGGGGCGCGCTTCGCCGATCTGTACGCCGGCTCCGGCGCGGTCGGTCTGGAGGCGCTGTCCCGGGGCGCGGCGCACGTGCTGCTCGTCGAGTCGGACGCCAGGGCCGGCCGGGTGATCCGGGAGAACATCGCCGCGCTCCGGGCCGCTCCGGCCGCCCGCCTGGTGACCGGCAGGGTGGCCGGGGTGCTCGCGGCCGGGCCGGACGGCGGCGCTTACGACGTGGTCTTCGCCGATCCGCCGTACGCGGTTCCGGACGCGGAGCTCACCGCGATGCTTGCCGCGCTCGTCGACGGCGGCTGGCTCGCCCCGGACGCGCTCGTGATCGTGGAGCGGTCCCGCCGCACCGGCGCGGTCGGCTGGGTGGAGGGCATCACGCCGGAACGCAGTCGCCGCTACGGCGAGACCACCCTTTGGTACGGTCGCCGATCATGAGACGTGCGGTCTGCCCGGGCTCGTTCGACCCGGTCACCAACGGTCACCTCGACATCGTCGGCCGGGCCAGCCGGCTGTTCGACGAGGTGATCGTCGGGGTGCTGGTCAACCAGTCGAAGCAGGGGTTGTTCACCGTCGAGGAGCGGATCAAGATGCTCCGCGAGGTGACCGCCTCGTACGAGAACGTCCGGGTGGAGTCGTTCCGCGGCCTGCTCGTCGACTTCTGCCGCGACCAGCAGGCGAGTGTGCTGATCAAGGGCCTTCGTGCGGTGAGCGACTTCGACTACGAGTTGCAGATGGCCCAGATGAACGTCGGCCTGGCCGGGGTGGAGACGCTCTTCATGCCGACCAACCCGCTCTATTCGTTCCTCTCCTCCAGCCTGGTCAAGGACGTGGCCAAGTGGGGCGGCGACATCTCCGCCCACGTGCCGGACGTGGTCCGCGAGCAGCTCGTCGCCCGCCTGCGCCCCTGAACCGTGACCGGGGCCCGTCGGCGACGCGCCGTCCGGGGGCGGGTGGGGCGGGAGTGGTCGCCGCGCGACATGATGTGTGCAGCGCCGAAACCGGGCGCAGGCCGCATCATGGAGGGCGGCCGACGAAGACAGGAGTGAGGTACCGGTGGACCCGCTCGATCGCATCGACGAACTGATCGCCATGGTGGAGCAGGCCCGCTCCGTCCCGATGTCGCGCAACAACTGCATGGTCGACCGTGGCGAGATGATCGCCGCGCTCGACGAGATGCGTGCCGAGCTCCCCGCCGACCTGCGCCGGGCCGCCGCGTTGCTCGAGGAGCGGGACAAGATCATGGAGGCCGGCAAGCGCGAGGCCGACCGGATCATCAGCGAGGGTGAGGCGGAACACGCCCGGCTGGTGTCGGTGAACGAGATCACCGTCTCGGCCGAGCACGAGGGCGCCCGGATCATCGGCGAGGCGCGGGCCGAGGCGCAACGCCTCCGCGAGGAGGTCGACGACTACGTCGACACCGCTCTGGCCAACTTCGAGCAGTTCCTCACCCGGGCGCTGGCCTCGATCGAGCGTGGCCGCGACAAGATGCACGCGCTGCGTGAGATCGGCACCTTCGGTGGGGACGAGGCCGACCGCCCGCTACCCTTCTGAGCGGCGCGCGGGCCGGTCGCCGACAGCCGGCTGCCGCCGGACCGGGGCGGGTGTGCCCCCGGTTCGACGGTCCGCCCGTCTCCCAGGTAACCTTTTTTGTCGGCCTCTCACCGGCCGGAGTCTGACTATGCCCAAACATTCGCCTCGCCAACTCGACCCCAGGGCGCCGCTGGTCCTCGACACGAGGGACCTGCCGCGTCGCCCTGGCGCGTTGCGTGAACTCCGGCGGGTCGTGACGGCACCGGCGGACCTCGGCGTGGAGTTGATCGCCGTGCCGGAGGGCGCGGACCTCGACCTCGACCTGAGGTTGCAGTCGGTGTCCGAGGGCGTGCTCGTCTCCGGGACCGTCACCGGTCCCGTCAGGGGCGAGTGCGGCCGTTGCCTGCGCGAGATCGACGACTCGGTGGTCGTCAACGTCCAGGAGCTGTACGCGTACGAGGACAGCACCACGGACGAGACGACCGACGAGGACGAGGTGGGCCGGATGCAGGGCGATCTGATCGACCTGGAGCCGGCGGTGCGGGACGCGGTGGTGCTCGCGCTGCCGACCAACCCGCTCTGCCGGGAGGACTGCCCCGGACTGTGCCCCGAGTGTGGGGTGCACTGGGACGATCTGCCCGCCGACCACAGTCACCAGCAGATCGACCCGCGTTGGGCGGGCCTGTCGCAACTGACCCGTACAGAGGAGTAGGAACCGTGGCCGTCCCCAAGCGCAAGATGTCGCGCAGCAACACCCGCGCCCGCCGGGCGAACTGGAAGGCCTCGGTGGTGGCGACCGTTGCCTGCCCGCAGTGCAAGTCGCCGAAGCTGCCGCACGCGGCCTGCTCCGTCTGCGGCACGTACAATGGCCGCCAGGTCCTCGAGGTCTGACCTGGACACCGAGTGACGCCCCCGACCGCTTCTCGGGTGGCGCGCGCACCACGGCTGACGCCCGGTGCCCCGGCTCCCTCCGCCGCCGGCCGTTCCCCGGCCGGCGGGCCGTCGGAGCCGGGCACCGCGCGGATCGCCGTCGACCTCCTCGGCGGGGACGATGCTCCCGCCGTCGTGGTTGACGGCGCTCTGCGGGCGGTGCGCGCCGACCCCGACCTGCGCCTGCTGCTCGTCGGCCCGACCGAGGTCGCCGACGGGCTGATCAGCGCGCTCGACTCGGCGCAACGCGCCCGGGTCACGGTCCGCCCGGTGCGGGCCGCCGTCGGCATGGCCGACGACCCGACCGCCGCACGCGGCGAGAGCACGGTACGCACGGCCGTGCAGGCGGTCCACGACGGGCTCGCCGACGCCATGGTCTCCGCCGGCTCGACCGGCGCCACCGTCACCGCCGCCGCGCTCGGCCTCGGTCGCTGGACCGGGATACGCCGACCCGCCCTCGTCGCCACGCTGCCCGCCGTCGCGGGTCCGGTGGTGCTCCTGGACGTCGGTGGCACGCTCGAACCCGGCCCCGCCACGTTGGTCCGGCACGCCGTCCTCGGCGCCGCCTACGCGGCAGTGGCGCACGCCGTCACCGCGCCCCGGGTGGGGCTGCTCTCCGTCGGCCACGAGGCGGGCAAGGGCGACCGGCTCCGCCGGGCCGCCGACCCGGCGCTGGCCGCCGTGCCGCTGCCCTGCGGCGCCCGCTACGTCGGCCTGGTCGAGGGGTACGACATCTCCCTGGGCGCCCGCGCCGACGTGGTGGTGACCGACGGGTTCACCGGCAACGTCCTGCTGAAGGCGATCGAGGGCGCGTACGCGATGGCCGGCGGGCCGCCGGCGAACGGCGGCGCGCCCCGTGCGGGGGCCCTGCTCGGGGTGGCCGGCACCGTGGTGGTGTGCCACGGCGCGGCCGGCCCGGAGGACGTCGCCTCGGGCATCGCGCTCGCCGCCCACCTCTGGCGTCGCGACGCCGCCGGCACGGTCCGCGCGCTGCTCGCCGACATCCCGCACGATCCCGCACCTGACCGCAACGACACCGAGGTAGCACCATGACCAACGAGAAGCGGCGGCGTGCTCCCGTCGGACACCTGGAGACGGCCTTCGGGGTGTCGCTCGACCCGGAGCTGCTGGAGCGCGCGCTCACCCACCGCTCGTACGCGTACGAGAACGGGGGCCTGCCCACGAACGAGCGGCTGGAGTTCCTGGGCGACTCGGTCCTCGGCGTGGTGATCACCACCGCGCTCTTCCACAACCACCCGGACCTGCCCGAGGGGCAGTTGGCGAAGCTGCGGGCCAGCGTGGTCAACATGCGTGCGCTCGCCGACGTGGCGCGCGGCCTGGGCCCGGACGGGCTTGGCGCGTACCTGCTGCTGGGCAAGGGCGAGGAGGCCACCGGCGGCCGGGACAAGGCGAGCATCCTCGCCGACACGCTGGAGGCGCTGCTCGGCGCCATCTACCTCCAGTACGGCCTGGACACCGCCGCCATCGTGATCCACCGGCTCTTCGACCCGCTGATGGTGGAGTCGGCCGGCCGGGGCGCGGCGCTGGACTGGAAGACCAGCCTCCAGGAGTTGACCGCCGCGCTGGGGTTGGGCGTGCCGGAATACCGGATCGAGGGCACCGGGCCGGACCACCTCAAGACGTTCACCGCCTGGGTCGTGGTGGCCGGCAACCGCTACGGCGGCGCGGAGGGGCGCAGCAAGAAGGAGGCCGAGCAGCGGGCCGCCGAGTCGGCGTGGCGAATGCTTACCGAGCAGGCGGAGGCCGCCGCGCGGGCCGAGGCCGCGACCACTCCGGACGCGACCACCCCGGAGGACGCCGAGGCGGGCGCCGGCCGTGCCTGAGCTGCCCGAGGTGGAGACCGTCCGGCAGGGACTGGCCCAGTGGGTCGTCGACAGGCGGATCACCGCCGTCGAGGTGCGCCACCCCCGGGCGGTACGCCGGCACGCGCCGGGCGGCGCGCACTTCGCCGACGTGCTGGCCGGCCGGACGATCACCGACGTGCGCCGCCGGGGCAAATACCTGTGGCTGCCGCTTGACAGCGGGGACGCGGTGATCGGCCACCTCGGCATGTCCGGGCAGTTGCTGCTCCAACCGGTCGGCGCGGCCGACGAGCTGCATCTGCGGGTCCGGTTCCGGTTCGCTGACGACGGGCCGGAGCTGCGCTTCGTGGACCAGCGCACGTTCGGCGGGCTGTCGGTCTCCGCGGGCGGGGCGGACCTGCCGGCCGAGATCGCGCACATCGCCCGGGACCCGATGGACCCGGAGTTCTCCGACGAGGCGTTCGTGGCCGCGCTGCGCCGCAAGCGCACCGAGATCAAGCGCGCGCTGCTCGACCAGACGCTGATCTCCGGGGTGGGCAACATCTACGCCGACGAGGCGCTGTGGCGGGCGAAGCTGCACGGCGTGCGGCCGGCCGACGCGCTCACCCGCCCGGCGGCGCTGCGGCTGCTCGGCCACGTGCGGGACGTGCTCGGCGAGGCGATCAAGCAGGGCGGGACCAGTTTCGACGAGCTGTACGTGAACGTCAACGGCGAGAGCGGCTACTTCGACCGGTCGCTCAACGCGTACGGCCGGGAGGGGGAGCCCTGCCCGCGCTGCGGCGCCCCGATCCGCCGCGAGGCGTTCATGAACCGCTCCTCCTACAGTTGCCCGCGATGCCAGCCGCGGCCCCGGGGCGCCCTCCGGGGATGACCCCGAGCCGGCTCGGGGTTGCGCCGGTGTGCTGCGCCGGCCGGTCCCCGGCGGCGCGCCGGAACGTACCCTGAATTGCCCTTTTCGCGCTGGATCGGTGCGTCGGTGCCGGCCGCCCGACCCGGTCCCGGCGAATCGGGGAGGAGCCGGGAGCTTCCCCGATGTCCGGGCCCCGCCGGATCCCTAGCGTCAGCAGACGTCGGCACGGGGCCGACGTCTGAAGGGGGACCCCGGATATGGGCAGGCGACCGGTGACCGTGCGGCTGGCGCGGTGGAGTGCGGAGCATCCCTGGCGGGCCATCGCGCTGTGGGTGGTGTTCGTCGCGGTGTGCTTCGTCGGCGGCAGCGCCGCCGGGCTGAGGGAGGCAAGCAACGCGGATCAGGCGATCGGTGAGTTCGGGCGGGCCGAGCTGATCGTCGACAGTGGCGGCTTCCACCACCCGGCCACCGAGAACGTGCTGATCACCGCCCGGTCGGGGACGCTCGACCCGGCCGCCGCGAAGGCCGTCGCGCAGGACGCGGCGGACCGGTTGCGGCAGGTCGAGGGCGTGGCCTCGGTCGGTACGCCGGTGTCGTCGCGGGACGGCACCGCGCTGTTGCTGCCGATCACCATGTCCGGCGACCCGGAGACCGCCGCGGACCGGGTGCAGCCGCTGCGGGACACCACCGCGACGGTGCAGCAGGCCCACCCCGAGCTGCGGGTGGAGGAGGTCGGCGGCCCGTCGATCGACAAGGCGCTCGACGAGACCCTCGGCAACGACTTCAAGCGGGCCGAGTTGCTCAGCCTGCCGGTGACGCTGGCGATCCTGATCATCGCGTTCGGGGCGCTTATCGCCGCCGGCGTGCCGGTGCTCCTCGCGCTCTCCTCGGTGGCCGCCGCGATGGGCCTCTCCACGCTCGCCTCGCACCTGGTGCCGGCCACCGACACCACGGCAAGCGTCATCCTGCTGATCGGCATGGCGGTGGGCGTGGACTACTCGCTGTTCTACGTGCGGCGCGAGCGCGAGGAACGGGCCAAGGGCCGATCCGGCCTGGACGCGGTGGAGATCGCGGCGGAGACCTCCGGGCACGCCGTGGTGGTCTCCGGCACCGCCGTGATCATCTCGATGGGCGGCCTGCTGCTCGCCCAGGACGCGATCTTCTCGTCGCTCGCCGTCGGCTCGATCCTGGTGGTCGCGGTGGCGGTGATCGGCTCGCTGACCGTGCTGCCGGCGCTGCTGGCCAAGCTGGGCCGCTGGGTCGACCGGCCCCGGGTGCCGCTGCTCTGGCGGCTCACCGCCGCGCGCGGCGGTCGGCACGGGCAGCCCGCCCGGCCACGGTTCTGGCCGGCCGTGCTCCGGCCCGCGCTGCGCGCCCCGGTGGCCACCCTCGTGGTCTCGGTCGGGCTGCTGCTCGCTCTGGCGGCGCCCGCGCTCGGCATGAAGCTCAAGTTCCCCGGCACCGAGGACGTGCCGCGCACCACGCCGGCCATGCAGGCGTACGACCGGCTCGCCGCGGCCTTCCCGAGCAACGGCACCAGCCACATGGTGGCCGTGCGGGCGCCCGCCGACCAGGCCGACCGGGTGCGGGCCGCGCTCACCGGCCTGGCCGGCCGGGCCGCCACCGACCCGCTCTTCGCGCCGGCCGAGGGGGACGGCCCGGAGATCAGGGTGTCGGACGACCGGCGGGTGTCGGTGCTGGAGGTGGCCACCCCGTACGCCAGCCGCTCGGACGAGGCGTCCCGGTCCCTGCACGAACTGCGCGGGGACCTGGTCCCGGCCGCGCTGGGAGGCATCCCGGGCGTGGAGTACGCGGTCGGCGGCGGGGTGGCCGCCAGCGAGGACTACGCCGACCACATCTGGGCGAAGTTGCCGGTGGTCGCGGCGTTCGTGCTGGCGTTGACGTTCCTGGTGATGGCGTGGACGTTCCGGTCGGTGGTGGTGGCGCTCACCTCGATCCTGCTGAACCTGCTCTCCGCCGGCGCCGCGTACGGGCTGTTGGTGTTGGTGTTCCAGAGCCACTGGGCGGAGGGGCTGCTCGGGTTCACCTCGATGGACGCGATCGTCACCTGGCTGCCGCTGTTCCTGTTCGTGGTGCTGTTCGGGCTCTCCATGGACTACCACGTCTTCGTGGTCAGCCGGATTCGCGAGGCGGTCGACCGGGGCGTGCCCAACCGGGACGCGGTGGCGTACGGCATCACGTCCTCGGCCGGCGTGGTCACGAGCGCGGCCATCGTGATGGTCGGGGTCTTCTCGATCTTCGCCACGCTCAGCATGATCGACTTCAAGCAGCTCGGCATCGGCCTGGCGGCGGCGATCCTGCTGGACGCCACGATCATCCGGGCCGTGGTGCTGCCCTCGGTGATGACGCTGCTCGGCGACGCGAACTGGTGGGCGCCGCGCTTCCTGCGGCGCCGCTCGACCACCCCGCCGCCCGAGCCGCCCCCCGCCCCGGCGCCGGAGCTGGTCGCCGTCCCCTGACCGTGGGGGGCCGGGCCGTCGGCGGTCCGGCCCCCCACCCGGCCTCATGGCAGCGGGCAGGGTTCCCGCCAGGCGTCCAGCCGTCGGTCCTTGCGGATCGAGGCGAAGCCGTAGCCGACCGTGGTGACGCAGAACGTGGCCGGCTCGCCCGTGTATTCCACGTGGAAGACCGGCTTGTGGTCGTCGGCGAACGGCAGCAGCTTCGCGCACTCGCGGCGGCGTACGCACTCCTGGTTGACCGCGAAGTCGAAGTCGGGCGCCAGCGCGGCGACCTGCGCCACGTCGTCGACCAGGCCGGGGGAGAGGTCGAACTGCCGGGCCAGCCCGGCCAGCCGGCGGTTGAACAGCAGTTGCTCGTCGAAGCCCAGCGGGAAGCCGGAGCGGTGCCGGTAGCCGTCCACGTCGGACAGCGCCACCGCGCCGAAGCCCTTGCCC
Organism: Micromonospora marincola; assembly: GCF_056150385.1. Classification (NCBI taxonomy): domain Bacteria; kingdom Bacillati; phylum Actinomycetota; class Actinomycetes; order Micromonosporales; family Micromonosporaceae; genus Micromonospora; species Micromonospora marincola. Next base: position 805,615 of record NZ_JAXCFT010000001.1, read on the forward strand.
CGGCAGAGCCGGAACCGGTCGCTAAGCACCGGTGCCAGCGAGTCCCAGCGCCGAACGTCGAGCAACCGGCTCCCGGGCCGGCCCGGCACCGCCGCGCCGCGCACCGCGGCCGGGAATCGGGCGGCGTCCGGGTCGCCGGTCGCGGACGTGCCGGCCCGGACGAGGCAGACCAGCCGGCGGCCACGGGCGCGGAGCGAGGCGGTCTCGGTGGAGGTGGTCCGGACCGGGTCGAGCAGGAAGACGTCCGCGTCGACCGCGACGTCCACCGGGCCGGTGAGCTGCCACTGCCACTTCCAGCGGGTGGACAGGGCGGCCGGCCAGGAGGTGGGCGCGCCGGGTGGCACGGTGACCTGCTGCCGGCAGGCCGGAACCGGGGCGACGAGCAGCGCGGTCAGCGCCAGCGCCACGCCCCGGCGCGGCCCGCGTCGGCGGACGCGGACCGGCCGGGAGCGCGGCACGGCGTACGCCGGCCGGATCCGCATCGACAGCTCCCCGGACGCGGGCGGCCCGACGCCGCCCCCGACCGGTCAACGAGCGCCGGCCCGGTCACGACGCGCCGGTCAGCGGGGGGTGCCGAAGTCCTGCGTCCAGTACGGCCCGTTGCTGCGCGCCACGCCCACCCCGATCTGGGTGAACGTGCAGTTCAGGATGTTCGCCCGGTGCCCCTCGGAGTTCATCCAGGCGTCCATCACCGAGGCGGGGCTCTGCTGGTTCCAGGCGACGTTCTCGCCGTACGCCCGCCAGGCGTAGCCGACCCGGTCGAGCCGCTGGCCGACGTCGCTGCCGTCGCTGCCGTCGTGCGTCATCTTCTTGTGGTCGGCCTGGTCCTGGCTGTGCCGCTGGGCGGCGAGCGTCAGCTTGGTGTTGACGCTCAGCGCCTTGCAGCCGGCCTTGGCCCGCTCCTGGTTCACCAGGTCGACGACCTGCTGAAGCTCGGCGCTCAGGCCGCCCGAGGAGGACGTGGTCCGGGCGGCGGTGCTGCTCGGCGCGCTGTCGCGCTCCCGCTGCCGCGACGGGGCGGTGGTCCGGCTCGCCTTCGGCACGACCTTCCTCGTCGGGCTCGGCGTCGGCTTGACGGTGGTCGGTACGGCCGACGGGCTTGCCGACTCGGGGACGAGCGCGTCGGCGGGGGGCGCGCTCCCGGGCTGCTCCGGTCCGTCCGGGGCGACGGCGAGCGGCGCGTCGGCGGCGGTGCGCTCGGCCGGACCGTCGCCACCGGGCAGCAGCACGGCACCCACTCCCAGGCTGACCGCGAGGGTCGCCACGGCGGCGGCTCCACCGATCACGAGCGGACGGGACAGCCGCCGCTTCGGGCGGTGCCGGCTGTCGTCGGTCGGGATGTCGGTCGCCGGCTGCCAGCCCGCGTCGGGCCGGTCCCAGCCGCCGGTCGGCTGCTCCTCGCCGTTCCAGCGGTCCCGGCCCGGCTGCCCGGCGCCGACCGGCTCGAACGGCGCCGGGTGGCCGTACGCCGGTTGCCCGGCGTCGTATCCGGGTCGGGCGTGGCCGTACTCCGGCTGTGCGGCGTCGTACCCCGGCCATGCGGCGTCGTACCCCGGCTGCGGGTGGCCGTGTCCCGGCCACGCGGCGGTCCGGTCGTGGTCCGGCCACGCCTGCGCCGGCTCGTCCCCGAAGAGGTACGACGACTGCGGCTCGGGCCGGCCGGTGAGCCACGCCCGACCCTCGTCGGTCGGCGGCTCGGGGCGCCGGGAGGCGTCGTCCGGGTCGATCGGGTCGGTCCAGCGGTACACGCCTGTCGCCTCCACGGGTCGGTTGCGGGCCGGGGTGACGCTACGGGCGCGGTCGAAGCTGCGGCAACGTGGCTAAGAAAGAGTTAAGGCGAAGCCGACGGAAGGGTGAGGTGCGCCGACATTCCCGGGCGTACAGTAAAGGCGTCCGGACAGAGCGTGTCCGCGCCTTGTGGCAGCCCCCCGGCAAGTGACCCGGCCGACGTGGAGATGATCTACGGCCTCCGTCAACTTGACGAAGGAGGGGGGTTCGGCTCAATATGTAGGTGTCGCCAGTCGCGCCCAGCCACGTCCTGATACCCCGGGAATGGCAGCCGCGAACATCATGGGCGCGCGTTGGCCGGCCTTTCCGGCAGCGCATATCGAGGAGTTCAGCATGGCGAAGGCCCTCTACGGCCACGTAGGTGCAGCGTCCGACCGGCGTCTGCTCGACGAGGTCACCCGACTGCGTGCCAGGGTTCAGGCACTGGAGTTCGAGATCACGCGTCTGCGCGCCGAGAACGATCGGCTCGCGGCGGCAGCGGCGGAGGCTGACGACCTCCTCCGACTCGCCGAGCCCGCGCTGACCTGAGTTCCGGTCGCTGGAAAACTGAATCGCACCACACCGAAAAGCGCGCCGACACTCCAGTGCCGGCGCGCAGCCATGTGCGTACCCGTTTTGGCCGCCGACCGCGATTATCGTTCTTGTCGGCGGCTTCGGGAATTGCTTCCGGAATGGTGATCTTGCGGTTTTCGGCAGGCGATGACGGCGGGCGCGGAAAGGCGCCACCGCGCACCCCGGGTGGGTCGCGTGCCGGCCGGGTCCCGGTGGCGGGTTAGTCTGCGGGTTCACCAGGTCCGCGTCTCCGGCGACGGTACGGCGGCCACCGGACGAGGATCGAGAAGGTGCATCTCAAGAGCCTGACGGTCAAGGGCTTCAAGTCCTTCGCCTCCGCCACGACGCTGAAGCTGGAGCCCGGGATCACCTGCGTGGTGGGCCCGAACGGCTCCGGCAAGTCAAACGTCGTCGACGCCATCGCCTGGGTGCTCGGCGAGCAGGGCGCCAAGGCGCTGCGCGGCGGCAAGATGGAGGACGTCATCTTCGCCGGCACCGCCGGGCGGGCGCCGCTGGGCCGGGCCGAGGTCACCCTCACCATCGACAACACCGACGGCGCGCTGCCGATCGAGTACACCGAGGTCTCCATCACCCGCCGGATGTTCCGCTCCGGCGAGAGCGAGTACGAGATCAACGGTGACTCCTGCCGCCTGCTCGACATCCAGGAGCTGCTCTCCGACTCGGGCATCGGCCGGGAGATGCACATCATCGTCGGGCAGGGCCGGCTCGACGGCATGCTGCACGCCAAGCCGGAGGACCGGCGGTCGTTCATCGAGGAGGCGGCGGGCGTCCTGAAGCACCGCAAGCGCAAGGAGAAGGCGCTGCGGAAGCTCGACGCGATGCAGGTCAACCTCAACCGTCTCACCGACCTCACCGCCGAGCTGCGCCGCCAGCTCAAGCCGCTGGGCCGGCAGGCCGAGGTGGCCCGCCGCGCCGCCGCCATCCAGGCCAACCTGCGCGACGCCCGGCTCCGGCTGCTCGCCGACGACCTGCACACGCTGCGGACCACGTTGGACAAGGAGATCGCCGACGAGACCGCGCTGCGCGACCGGCGCGAGCAGATAGAGGGCGAGCACGGCGAGGTGCAGGGTCGCCTCGGCGAACTGGAGGCGGCCCTGGCCGAGGACGCGCCGCTGCTCGCGGCGGCGCAGGACACCTGGTACCGCCTCTCCGCGCTCCAGGAGCGGTTCCGCTCCATCGAGCAGCTCGCCCGGGAGCGGCTGCGCCACCTCAGCGCCACCGGCGACGACGAGCGCCCCGGCCGCGACCCCGAGCAGTTGGAGGCGGAGTCGCGGCGGGTCCGCGAGCAGGAGGAGGAACTGCGCGCCGCGCTCACCGAGGACCAGATCCGGCTCGCCGAGGCGGTCGAGCACCGGCAGGAGCTGGAGCGGCAGCTCGCCGCCGCGGAACGGGAGCTGGTGGCCGCCGCCAAGGCCATCGCCGACCGGCGCGAGGGGCTGGCCCGGCTGACCGGCCAGGTCAACTCCGCCCGGGCGCGTACCACGAGCGCCGGCGAGGAGATCGAACGGCTCGCCGCCGCGCACACCGACGCGCTCGGCCGCGCCGAGAAGGCGCAGGCCGACCTGGACGCGGTCGCCGAGCAGTCCACCGAGGCCGACCGGGACAACGCCGACCTGGACACCCGGCACGCCGAGGCGGTGGCCGTGCACGAGCAGGCCCAGGCGGCGGTACGCAGCCTCACCGACGCCGAACGCGCCGCCGAGAAGGACGCCGCCACCTGGAAGGCCCGCGAGGAGGCGCTCGCGCTCGGCCTGCGACGCAAGGACGGCGCGGGAGCGCTGCTGTCCCGCGCCGACCAGGTGCCCGGCCTGCTCGGCAGCCTCGCCGGTCTGCTCACCGTCGCCCCCGGCGACGAGGCGGCACTCGCCGCCGCGTTGGGCGGGCTCGCCGACGCGGTGGCGGTCACAGGTGTGGACGAGGCCGTCGAGGCGATGCGACTGCTCAAGATCACCGACGCCGGGCGGGCCGGGCTGCTTGTCGGCAGCCCCGCCGGGCCGGGCATGGACGGTTCCGCCGACGCGCTGCGACCGAAGCTGCCGGAGGGCGCCCGGTGGGCGCCGGACCTGGTGGAGTGCGCCGACGGCATCCGTCCCGCCGTGCACCGGGCGCTGCGCGACGTGGCGCTCGTCGACGACCTCGACGGCGCGGCCGAGCTGGTCGCCGCGAACCCGGAACTGCGCGCCGTCACCCCGGACGGTGACGTCGTCGGGGCGTACGCGGCGGCCGGCGGGTCGACCAGGGCGCCCAGCTTCATCGAGGTGCAGGCCGCCGTCGAGGAGGCCCGGACCAACCGGGCCGCCGCCGAGCACAGCGCCGCCGAGCTGCGCGGGCAACTGGCCGAGGCGCGGGCCGAGGTGACCGCCGCCAAGGAGGCGGTGCAGCACGCCGCCGCCGCCAAACGGGAGGCCGAGAGCCACCGCAACGCCGCCGCCCGCCGCCTCGCCGAACTGGGCGCGGCGGCCCGGTCGGCCAGGGCGGAGACCGACCGGCTCGGCGAGTCCCGGTCCCGCGCCGAGGCGGCCCGGGCCCGCGACCTGGAGGCGCTCGCCGAGTTGGCGGAGCGGCTGCGGCTGGCCGAGGTCACCCCGATCGACGCCGAACCGTCCACCGAGGAACGGGACCAGCTCGCCGCCATGGTGCCGCCGGCCCGGCAGAACGAGATGGAGGTCCGGCTCGCGGTGCGTACCGCCGAGGAACGGGTGGCGTCGATCGCCGGCCGCGCCGACTCGCTGACCCGGCAGGCGACCGCGGAGCGGGCCGCGCGGGAACGCGCGGCGGCCCGGCGCGCGGCCCGCACCCGCGGCGCCGAGATCGCCCGCGCCGTGGTCGGCGGCGCCCGGGAGGCGCTCACCCGGCTCACCGTCTCGATCGCCCGGGCCGAGGAGCACCGCGACGCCGTGGCCCGCGAGCGCGCCGCCCGCGAGGCCGAGCTCTCCGAGGTACGCGGCGCGGCCAAACGGCTCGCCGCCGAGCTGGAGCGGCTCACCAGCCAGGTCCACCGGGACGAGGTGGCCCGCGCCGAGCAGCGACTGCGGATCGAGCAGTTGGAGGCCAAGGCCGCCGAGGACTTCGGCCTGGACGTGGCCACGCTTGTCGCCGAGTACGGCCCGGACCAACTCGTCCCGCCCACCGACGCGGACGCGGCGCTCGCCGAGTCCGACGGCCGGCCGGTGCCCGAGCCGGTCCGCTACGAACGGCCGGTGCAGGAGAAGCGGGCCGCCAAGGCGGAGCGGGAACTGGCCCTGCTCGGCAAGGTGAACCCGCTCGCGCTTGAGGAGTTCGCCGCGCTTGAGGAACGCTTCAAGTTCCTCTCCGAGCAGTTGGAGGACCTCAAGGCCACCCGGCGGGACCTGCTCACCGTGGTCAAGGACGTGGACGAGCGGATCCTGGAGGTCTTCGCCAGCGCGTTCGAGGACACGGCGCGGGAGTTCGAGCAGGTCTTCACCGTGCTCTTCCCCGGTGGCGAGGGCCGGCTCGTGCTCACCGACCCGGAGGACCTGCTCACCACAGGCGTCGAGGTCGAGGCCCGGCCACCGGGCAAGAAGATCAAGCGGCTGTCGCTGCTCTCCGGCGGCGAGCGGTCGCTTACCGCGGTGGCCATGCTGGTGGCGATCTTCCGGGCCCGGCCCAGCCCGTTCTACATCATGGACGAGGTGGAGGCGGCGCTCGACGACGTGAACCTGGGCCGCCTGATCACCTTGCTGGCACAGTTGCGGGAGAAGAGCCAGCTGATCGTGATCACGCACCAGAAGCGGACCATGGAGATCGCCGACGCGCTCTACGGCGTGACCATGCGCAGCGGCGTGACGCAGGTGATCAGCCAGCGGCTCAACCGGGCCGGGGACGACGGGCAGGAGACAGACGAGTGAGTCGGGAACGCGCCACGGCGCTCCTGGTGGACTTCGACGGCGTGCTGCGCCGCTGGGACCCGGCGGTGGCCGCCGGCGTCGAGCGGGAGTACGGGTTGACCGAGGGCGTCCTCGGTGAGATCGCGATGTCCTGGGGGTTGCTCCAACCGGTGCTCGTCGGCCGGATGAGCCACGCCGCGTGGATGGCGAGCGTGGCCGACGCGCTGACCCCGTCGGTCGGCGGCGACCCGGCGCGGGCCCGTGCGGCGGTCGAGGCGTGGCAGCGTTACCGCGGCGAGGTCGACCCGGACGTGCTCGCGTTCGTCCGCGAGGCGCGGGCGGCCGGCATCCGGGTCGGGCTGGGCACCAACGCCACCGACCTGCTCGACGCCGACCTGGCCGCGCTGGGCCTGACCGACGAGCTGGACGTGGTGGTCAACTCCTCCGTCGTCGGGGTGCACAAGCCGGCGAAGGAATACTTCCAGGCCGCCTGCGCGGCGCTGGACACGCCGCCGGCCCGGGTGCTCTTCGTCGACGACCAGGACCGGGCGGTCGCCGGGGCCCGGGTCGCCGGCCTCTCCGCGCACCGGTGGAGCGGGCCGGCCGACCTGCGTTATCTGCGGGCCGCGCTGGCGTACTGAGCGGTGGCGCCGCCTCAGTCCGGGGCGGGGCTGGGCGGCGTCCGGCCGTGCAGGGCGTCGGTGAGTCGTTGGGCCAGGTCGGCCGGGAGGGCGCCGTTCCCGTCGAGCACCGTTCCGACGTAGCTGCGCAGCACCACGCTGAAGTTGACGTAGTGCGGCGAGACCGGCCGGAGCCGGGCGGTCTTGATCGCTTCCAGCAACAGCGGAAGGTACGGGTACTCGTTCTGGATGTCCACGTCCTCGTAGACGACGGCCCGGGTCGCGGCGAAGCCGCCCTGCTCGAAGAGCGTCCGCTGGCTCTGCTGCCCGGTGAGAAACTGGATCAGCAACTGGGCGGCCCGGGGCTGTTTGCTCTGCCGGGCGACCGCAAGGTTCTGGCCACCCAGCACGCTGGGCCCGGGCAGGGCCGCGACGCCGACCTTCTTCGCCGCCTCCTTCATCTCCGTCGCCTCCTTCGAGGCGGCCGACGACGGTGCCGACGAGGCGTCGTCACCCGTCAACTTGCGGTACGCGACCGGCCAGTTGCGCATGAACGCGACCTGTCCGTCCGCGAACGTCTGCCGGCTCTGTTCCTCGGTCTGCTGCCTGCGCTCCTCGCCGAACGCCACGGACGGCGCGGCCCTGGACGGGGTCAGCGGTTTCAGCGCGGCGGCCAACCGCTCGGGGTCGATCGAGGCGTTCCCCTGGTCGTCGACGCGCAGGTCGCCGCCGTGCGCCCAGAGGGCCTCCAACGCGTTGACGGTCAACCCCTCGTAGTCGCCGAGCTGGCCGGCGTAGCCGGCGGTGAGGCCGGGCGTCTTCGGAAGCAGCCGGGCCGACTCGGCCTCGATCTTCGGCCAGTCGAACGGGGGCACCAGCCCGAGGTCCTTGCGGTAGTAGAGCAGCCCGGCGTCGGTGTTGAACGGCAGCGCCCACAGCCGGTCACGGTAACGGCAGGTGCGGAGCGGCTGCTTCAGGAACACCTTGTCCGGGTGGTCGGCCAGCCTGGACTCGTCGATCGGGCGCAGCAGATCCTTCTCGGCGAACGCCGCGGTCCAGGTGACGTCGAGATTGAAGATGTCGATCTCCTTGCCGTCATCCTTCCCCGTCTTCCCGCCGCGGTCGATCATCTCGGCGTACTGGGCGTCCGCCGTCTCGGACAGGGAGATCATCTTGGCCTGGTTGGCGGGGTTCGCCGTGTTCCAGAGGTCGATGAGAAACTGCCGCTGCTGGCCCTTGCTGTCGTCTCGGCCGGTGAGGATCAGCAGGTCACCCGGCTCTGGACTCTTGGGCCCGGCGACTTTCCAGACCAGGACGGAGGTCAGCGCGACCACAAGCGCGCCGCTCATCAAACCCAGCCCGAACGCCCACCACAAGCGTCGCCTGTCGGTCCGTGACATCGAGCCGGCGTTCGGCGTCCGTGGCATCAGTCCGCTCCCTTCCAGAGCGCGGTGAACAACCCGTCAAGCGTCCCGTCGAGGCGGTCCGTCCGGGTGTCGTAGCAGTCGCCGCCGGTGCTCCGCGCCAGGCGGTCGAGTGGCGAGCGGGCGCAGCTCGCGTCCCCCACCGCGAGGACGTAGAGCCGCACGCCGGACAGTTCCGCCACGGTGGGTGATCGCCGTCCGCTGGTGTCCCTGCCGTCGGTGACCACCACGAGCGCGCGCAACGCCTCGCCGCCGCCGTCCCGTAGTTGGACGGCGCCCTGCTGGATCGCCTGGTGCAGCGGGGTGTCGCCGGAGGGCCGGATCCGCGCGACTTCGGCACCCAGGCTGCCGGCGCGCGCGGCGTCCTTCGGACCGATCGGCACGATCTGCCGGGCGTTGGCGGCCACCGTGGAGAAGGTGAGGAGGCCGAACTCGTCCCGCTCGCCAAGCCGCTTCAGCGACCGTTCGACCCCGTCCACCGCCACCCGGAACCGGCTGCGGCGTCGGTCCTCGCTCGGCTCGCGCATCGAGCCGGACGCGTCAAGCGCGACAAGCACCCGCCCCGGCCGGTGCGCGCGCCGGTAGATTTCCCGCACCCGGTCCTGCTCGCCGGCGTTGAGCTCGCTCAGGTCCCGAACCTTGCCGAACGGCCAGTCGAACGCCGCGCCGTGGGTGCGGTCCAACGGCGTGGTGGCGGACACGCCCGGCGGTCGCAGGCCGACCCGGAGCAGCGCCTGCTGGCCTGCCTCCTCGTCGGCCAGCCAGCGGGCGAAGTTCGACGCCCCGGCCCGGACGGCGGGGCTCTGCACCGCGTCCGGCCAGTGGAGCCGGGTGACCGTGCGGAAGAGCACGTGTGAGTCGGACGGATAGAACGCCTGCAACCGTTCGGGCGCCGGCGGCGTCTGCTGCGCCGGGCAGCCGGCGCCCAACGGCCGGCCCTGGTTGTAACGCACGAGCGCCTGCTCGGTGAGGATCACGGCGGGTGCGCCGACCCCCGCGGTGGCGACCGGGGTGGCCGCCGCGCGCATCCGCTGTCGGCAGAGTACGGCGAGGTCGTCACCGATCGGGTACGAGCCGGAGTCCAGCGCCCGGTCCACCAACCGCTCGACGTCCTGCCGGGCCGCCGATGGGGTCGCCAGCTTCCGGCCGCCGCCGTAGAGCGCGTGGGTGGCCAGGCGGGCGGGTGCCGACACGGCCGGATCCCCGCGTACCACGCCGCTGCCGCCGGCGAAATCGCCGAACAGCTCCAGCCAGGTCCTGCCCATCCGGCGATCGTCGTCGACGTCGCCGCCGGCGGCGACCTGAGCCTGCGGTACGCCGAGCACCACCGGCGACGCGGCGATCTCGTCGGTCTCCTCGATCACGCCCGCACCGACCGCGCCCAGCCGGGCCACGTCGATCGCCGACTCGGGCAGCCACAGGTCCGGGTGCGGCCCGACGTCCTGGAGGTATGCGCGACCCGGCTGGCCGGGCGGGGTCCAGCGGGCGCCGATGCCGGCCCGCACGTCGTCGGCCGCCGCGGGATAGAGGTAGAGCCGGGCCAGCGGGCAGCCCCGGTGCTGCCGCGCGGACCACTGCTCGAACGCGTCCGCCACCTCACGGTAGGGACCGAGGCTCGTGGTCGAGGTGGCCACCCGCACCACCGGCGGCTGGAAGCAGCCGGCTTCGGCGGCCCCGACCGGGCCCGCGTGTCCGGCGGCGCCGCAGAGGAGCGCCCAGACCGCGAGGACCGGCACGACGGCCCGGCGTGGCAGCGAGCCGCGACGGCCCGGCACCACGGCGGCCAGGCATCCGAGGCGCCGGCGCGGCGGTGGAGGCGGTGGCACCCGACCCGCCCACGCCACCCGGATCACCCCCTCCTTCCGGTAGGCCGAGAGCGTGGGCCGCTGCCGGGTGCGCGCCTCACCGACCCGGTCGGTGACGTACTGGTGCAGTTCGTCGGTGTCGATGACCCCGTCGCCGTTGCGGTCGGCCCGACCGGTGCGCAGCCCCTCGACCACGGCACGGGTGAACACGCCCTGCCCGTCCCGCTCGAAGCTGAGCTCGGTGCCGGCGCAGGCAGTGATCACCACGTGTCCGCGCCCCTGGAACGGCACGGTCAGGTCGGTGTCGCGCGCGCCCCGGGCCCGCGCGTCCTGGGCGAAGGCGCCGCTGTAGCAGCAGTCGAGCAGCACGACGATCTGCTTCGCCCGGCTGTCCGCCATCTCGTGCCGGATGTCGGCGGCCGACAACGCGGTCGCCCGGATCAGGTGGCTGTCGTGCTCCGAGTCGCGCGCGGCGAAGAACAGGTCACCGCGTGCGTCCTTCAGCCCGTGCGCCGAGATGTGCAGAAGCAGCAGGTCGTCGGGCTCGGTGTTGTGGAAGAAGACGGCGACGGCCCGGCCGATGTCGTGGACGGTGCGGTTGCGCAACACGCGTACGTCGTCAAAGGCGCCGATCGCCGGGTTCTCCAGCACCTCGCGGAGGGAGTCCGCGTCCGCCACGGCGCCGGGGAGGGAAGCGAACTGAGGATCCGTGTAGGTCTCGTTCGCGATGATCAGCGCCCGTCTCATCGTTCCGGTGGGAACACCCGGTCGATGAACGCCTCGGTGAGCCGCCACTGCATCTCGGGGCTGGCGTCGGCGAGGATCAGCTCGTTGTCACCGATGCGCACCGTGACCAGGCCACGCCCGCGCCGTCGTTGCCAGTCGCCGACGACGCGGAGCACGCCGGCGACCAGGTCGGCGTGCGCGGCCAGCGAGACGACGAGCGTGCCCAGCTCGGCGAGTTCGCCGGCCCGGGCACCCTGCGGCGTGACCCCGGTCGCCGCCGCCGGCTCGACCGCTAGGACGCCGTCGAGATGGTCCAGCTCGCGCAGCAGACGGTGGGTGGCCTTCTCGATCGCTTCCTCGTCGTCGTCGGAGGTGATCAGGCGACCCACCATTGTGTCCATTCACCGCACAATATCAGCTCTGCGCCAACCGGCCGGTGACATTCCGTACATAGTGGCCGGTCAGGAGCCGGTGACGCCGTCGAGGCGTTCCCGGATCAGGTCGGCGTGGCCGTTGTGCCGGGCGTACTCCTCGATCATGTGCAGGTAGACCCAGCGGAGGCTGATCTCGCGGGTGCCGCCGTCGCGCCGGGTGTGCTGGAACGTGTGCTCAAGCGGCAGGTCGGCCACCGCCAGGTCGGCCGCCTCGATCTCGGCGTGCAGGGTGGCGAACGCCTCGGCCGGGTCGGCGTCGGCGATGTCGTTGAGATCGGCGTCCGGATCCTTGCTGTAGTCGTACATGTCGGGCAGGTCCAGGCCGGCCGCGTGGTGGCGGAACCACCAGCGCTCCACGTCGGCCATGTGCCGCACCAGCCCGAGCAGGGTCAGCCCGGAGGGCTCGACGCTGCGGGTGCGCAGTTGTTCGGCGGTCAGCCCGGCACACTTGTGCCGCAGCGTGTCGCGGTGCAGGTCGAGCCAGCCTTGCAGCATGGCGCGCTCGTCGGCGACGTAGGGCTCGTGGCGACGGTCGACTTCGGGTGCTCTCCAGGTCATGATGCCGGATGTTAAGCGGGGGCCCCGGTACAACGCTATGCGTTAAGCGGGGGCCCCTCCTTACACCTCAGGGGACGACGACGACCGGCCAGCGGCCGGTGCGGACCAGGCGGGTGGCGACCGAGCCGACCAGCTTGTGACCGGCCTGCTCGGAGGAGCCGACCACCACCAGGTCGGCCCGGTGCTCGTCGGCGGCCCGGCACAGCTCGGCGTACGCGTCGCCGCGCCGGCACAGGAACGTCACCGGCAGGTCCAGCTCCTCGGCCCCGCGCCGGCACTCGGCCCGCAGCTCGTCGGCCAGCTCGTCGTGGGTCTGCTGCACCGCGCCGGCCACCACGCCGGACATGATCCCGCTGTACGGGGGTGGCGAGCTGACGAACACCACCACCAGTCCGGCGCCCTGCCGGCGGGCCAGCCCGGCGGCGTAGGCGGCGGCCCGCAGCGAGGTGCGGGTGCCGTCCACGCCGACGAGCACCACCCGGGGCCCGTCGGTGCCCCGCTCGAACGGCATCGGCCGGGCCTGCGGGCCGTACCGCTCACGCTCCGGTGCGTCCATCGTCTCAGTCCCGCCCTCCGGTCCGGATCACCACCGCGTCGTTGCCGGCGGCCTCTGTCGACTCCCGCTCGACCTCGCCCGCGACCGGGTCGCTGTTGGTGCGGCGCAGCGGCACCTCCCGGATCAGCACCACCGCGATCAGGGCGAGCAGCCCGAACGGTGCGGCGGCGAGGAAGATGTCGCCGGCGCCGTGCCCGTACGCGGACTCCACCACGGCGCGGATCGGCGCCGGCAGCGCGTGCACGTCCGGCAGCGCGCCGCCGCCACCCGAGCTGGACGCCGGTACGCCAAGCCGGCTCAGTCCGTCGGCCAGGTAGCCGGTCACCCGGTGGCCGAGCAGCGCGCCGAGCGCGCTCACGCCCACCGCGCCGCCGAGGCTGCGGAAGAAGGCCACCACCGAGCTGGCCGCGCCGAGCTCGTGCGTGCCGACGGTGTTCTGCACGGCCAGCACCAGGTTCTGCATGGTCATGCCGAGGCCGAGGCCGATGAGCGCCATGAAGATCGCGAGCCGCCAGTACGGCGTGTCCTGGCGCATGCTGCCCATCAGCGCGAAGCCGGCGGTGAGCAGCGTCGAGCCGGTCACCAGCCAGCGCTTCCAGCGGCCGGTGTTGGTGATGATCCGGCCGACCACGGTGGAGGCGACGAGCAGGCCGCCGATCATCGGCAGTGTCATCAGGCCGGCCATGGTGGGGCTCTCCCCGCGGCTGATCTGGAAGTACTGCCCGAGGAAGACCGAGGCGCCGAACATGCCGACGCCGACCGCGACGCTCGCGACCACGGCGAGGGTGATGGTGCGGTTGCGGAACAGCCGCGGCGGAATCATCGGCTCGGCGGCACGCTGCTCGACCCGGACGGCGAGCGCCCCGAGCAGGATCGCGCCGGCCACCATGGCCGCGCTGGTCCAGGAGATCCAGTCGTACTTGTCGCCGGCCAGGGTGATCCAGATGAGCAGCACCGAGACGGCGGCCGTGATGAGGGTGGCGCCCCACCAGTCGATCGTCACCTTGCGCTTGACCACGGGCAGGTGCAGCGTCCGCTGGAGCACGACCAGGGCCAGCACGGCGAACGGCACGCCGACGTAGAAGCACCAGCGCCAGCCGAGCCAGTCGGTGTCCACGATCACGCCGCCGATCAGCGGGCCGCCGATGGTGCCGACCGCCATCACCGCGCCGAGGTAGCCGCTGTACCGGCCGCGCTCGCGCGGGACGATCATCGTTGCCATGATCACCTGGGCCAGGGCGGTGAGGCCGCCCGCGCCGACGCCCTGCACCACGCGGCAGGCGATCAGCTCGCCCGTCGTCTGGGCCTGCCCGGCCAGCACCGAGCCCAGCACGAAGACCACCAGGGCGAGCTGGACCAGGATCTTCTTGCTTGTCAGGTCCGAGAGCTTGCCCCAGATCGGGGTGGTCGCGGTGGTCGCCAGCAGCGTCGAGGTGACGACCCAGGTGTACGCGGACTGGGTGCCGTGCAGGTCGGTGATGATCCGCGGCAGCGCGTTCGAGACGACCGTGGAGGAGAGGATCGCGACGAACATGCCCAGCAGCAGGCCGGAGAGCGCCTCCAGGATCTGCCGGTGGGACATGTCGACGGCGGTCGCCCGGGTGGGCGCGGTCGCCTGCGTCATCGTGGAGTGCCTCCGAAGGGGAAAGGTGGAGCGTTGCCTCGGGCAACCGTATGGGTTGGTTGCCTAAAGCAACAACTGCGAGTGGTGCGCGTCCTATTCCCTGAGGAGCAGGTCAGAACGTCTGGTTGAACCGGTGCATCAGCCGGGCGAAGTCCGCCACGTCCTCTTTCGGCCAGTTCTCAAGCGAACGCCGGATCTGCCCGAGGCGGGCCGCCCGCGCCCCGTCGAACCGCCGGGTGCCCTCCTCGGTGAGGCTGAGCTGGGCGGCCCGCCTGTCGCTCGGATCCGGATCGCGCCGGACCAGGCCCAGTGCCTCCAGGCCGCCGATCTGCCGGCTCAACGTGCCCTTGCCGATGCCCAGCTTCACAGCCAGGTCGGTGAGCCGGATCTGCCCGGAGCGGCGCAGCCACAGCAGCAGCCCGTAGGCGTTCGGCTCCAGGTTCGGGTGGACCTCGCGGGCGATCTCCCAGGACAGCGCCCGGCCGCGACGCAACAGCGCGGTCAGTTCGTCTTCCACGGCGCGCAGCGGCTCGTCCACGGTCAGAGGATAGTCATTCCCCGTCGGTGAGCTGCTGGCGCGCCACCGGCCGCAACTCGCCCCCGCTCGTGGTGCCCTCGATCACCACGGCGGCCGACCGGCCCCGGTGGGTGAGCGTGGCCACCGCGTTGCCGAAGTAGGGCCCGGCCAGCTTCCGCCACCGCACCAGCGGCCGGCGCACCCCGGCCGACCGGGCCAGCGCCCGCGTCGCGCCGGCCGGACCCGGGCTCCAGCCGAGCGTCATCAGCGGACGCATCGCGGCCGGCACCTGGTTGTGGATCGGCGAGCAGGTGAGCTGGTGCACAGGCGTGCGGACGCCCCGGTCGGCGAACCGGGCCCGGGCCACGTAGGAGTGGTGCACGTCGCCGGAGAGCACGCTTATCGAGGCCGGGCGTGGATACGCCGGGCCGGCGCCCACCCGGGCGCCGGTGCGCGCCGCGCCGCCGCTGCCCAGCCGGGCGAACACATCGCCGAGCGCGTCGAAGGAGCGCCGGAACGCCGCCCAGTGCTCCAGGTCCAGAGCGCGGCGCAACCGCTCGGCCAGGCCGGCCACCCAGGGCCGGTCGGAGTCGGCCAGGCGCTCGTTCCACGCCTCCACGTGGTGGATGCCCGGCGGCATCAGCCACGGCAGCGACGTGCCCACCACCAGGTGGTCGTAGGCGCCGTGCGCCTGGTCCAGGAACCAGGACCACTCGCCCGGCGGCAGCATCGCCCGCTGGCCCGGCAGCAGCACCCGGCTGGACCGGTTGTCGAGCATGACCAGGCGGGTCCGCCCCAGGTCCAGCGCGTAGCTCCACTGGTACTGCACGGCCCGCCAGCGCTCGGTGTCGTGCGCCAGGTCGGCCTCGGTGTCCACCCGCTCGCCGAACTCGTGCAGCACGCCCGTGGCGTCCTCGGCGGCCGTCACCTTCGCGTACAGCGGGTCGGCGGCGATCTCGTCCGGGCTCAGGTTGCCCAGGTGCTGGTAGACCCAGTAGGAGGCGAGGCCGCTGCGGATCCGCTCGGCCCACCACGGCTGCTCGCGCATGTCGTCCCGCCAGGACGCCGAGGTGTTCCAGTCGTCGATGACCTCGTGGTCGTCGAAGATCATCACGCTCGGCACGGTGGAGAACAGCCAGCGGATCTCCGGGTCGCGCCAGGACTCCAGGTAGAGCTTCGTGTACTCGTCGAAGCTCACCACCTGGGTCGCCGGGGCGTCCTTCGGCCGCCGCCGGCGCCGCTTGAGCAGCTTGCGCACCGTCGGCGAGGTCTCGTCGGCGTAGACCTGGTCGCCGAGCAGCACCAGCAGGTCGGGCAGCGCGACCTCCTCGGGCGCGGCCATCACCCGCCTGGCGTACGCGTCGAGCGCGTCCGGCGGCAGCTTGCGCGCGGTGGAGTGCTGGGTGGTCTCCCGGCAGGAGCCGAAGACCAGGTTCACCGGCTGGTCGCCGTCGTCGGCCGCCCGGGTGCGGATCACGCTGGGCGGGAAGTCGCTGTTCGGCAGCGGCCAGGCCACCTCGTCGTCGACAAGCACCTCGTAGCGGGTGGCGGCGCCCGGGGTGAGCCCGGTCACCACCACGAGCGCGTAGTGGTGGTCGTACGCGGAGAAGGTGGGCGCGCTGCCGCCCGCGCCGTCGGCCGTGCGGACGGTGACCACCGCGGGCGCGCTCGTCTCCACCCAGATCGTCGCCCGCGTGTCGACGACCCGACGCAGCAGCGGGCCGATGAGCAGGCGGGAACCGGGCACGACGCTACCTCCGACAAGATCGTTTCGGTGTCTTCCTACCCGGCCGGCGGTTGCGGCGCGCCGTCCAGCAGCGAGCGTACCCGCAGGTTGTTCGCGTGCCGAGGCGGTGAGTGGGACGCCGTCGCCGGCATCTGACAGGATTTCGGGCATGAAGGAATACCTCCTCGTCGCTCTCGCCCTGCTCGGCGTGCTCATCATCGGCGGCCTGAGCCTCGTGGTGCCCCGGCTGCGCCGGCGCCCGGAGCCGCCGCTGCCGCGCACGGAGGTCGACACCCGCACCGAGGAGGATCTGGCCGGCCCGCCGGTGGAGGCGCCCGAGGCGGAGGTCGGCGCCGGCGTGGTCGTCGAGGCGCCGCCGGTCGAGGCGCCCCCGCTGGAGGTGCCCGAGCCCACCGCCGGCCGCCTGGTCCGGCTGCGCTCCCGGCTGTCCCGTTCCCAGAACGCCTTCGGCAAGGGCCTGCTCGGCCTGCTCAGCCGGGACCGGCTCGACGAGGACACCTGGGAGGAGATCGAGGACAGCCTGATCACCGCCGACGTCGGCATCGACTCCACCCGGGAGATCGTGGACCGGCTGCGGGAGCGGACCCGGGTGCTCGGCACCCGCACCGGCGTCGAACTGCGGACGCTGCTCGCCACCGAGCTGGTCAACGCGCTCGACCCGAGCCTGGACCGGTCGCTGCGGACCGCCCCCAAGGAGGGCGTCCCGGCGGTGGTGCTCGTGGTCGGGGTCAACGGCGCCGGCAAGACCACCACCTGCGGCAAGATCGCCCGGGTGCTTGTCGCGGACGGCCGCAGCGTGCTGCTCGGCGCGGCCGACACGTTCCGGGCCGCCGCCGCCGACCAGTTGGAGACGTGGGGCGGCCGGGTGGGCGCGGAGACGGTCCGCGGGCCGGAGGCCGCCGACCCGGCAAGCGTCGCGTTCGACGCGGTCAAGCGCGGCATCGACGTCCGCGTCGACACCGTGCTCATCGACACCGCCGGCCGGCTGCAGAACAAGGTCGGCCTGATGGACGAGCTGGGCAAGGTCAAGCGGGTGGTGGAGAAGCACGGCCCGATCGACGAGACGCTGCTGGTGCTCGACGCCACCACCGGCCAGAACGGCCTGGAGCAGGCGCGGGTGTTCACCGAGGCGGTGAACGTCACGGGCGTGGTGCTCACCAAGCTCGACGGGACGGCCAAGGGCGGCATCGTGATCGCCGTGCAGCGCAAGCTCGGCATCCCGGTGAAGCTTGTCGGCCTCGGCGAGGGCAAGGACGACCTGGCCCCGTTCGACCCGGCGCAGTTCGTCGACGCGCTGCTCGGGACCGAGCCGCTCGGCCGGGACGCGTAGCCTCTCCCGTGACGAACGACGATCGCGCCTACGCGGGGTGGCGCGACCCCAACCACCCGGCGCCACGCCTCGGGAGACCGTACGTGACTTCGCAGGAGATCCCGCTGCACGGCGGGAACGTGAGCACCGTGGTCCGGGTGGGCGACACGGTCCGGCGCAACGCCGGCCCCTGGACGCCCTCGGTGCACGCGCTGCTGCGCCACCTGGAATACGTCGGCTTCACCGGCGCCCCGCGCGCGCTCGGCATGGACGAGCGCAACCGGGAGGTCCTGTCCTACCTGGAAGGGGAGTGCGGGGAATACCCGCTGGCCCCGCACTGGGTGACCGACGAGGCTCTGGTCACCGTGGCCACCATGCTGCGGATGTTCCACGACGCCCAGTACGGTTTCACGCCGCCGCCCGGCGCGGTATGGCGCTCGTTCGGGCCGCCCCCGCCGGACACCGAGGTCATCTGCCACCACGACGCCGCGCCGCACAACGTGATCTGGCGTCCCGACGGCACGCTCGGGCTGATCGACTTCGACCTCGCCTCGCCCGGCGCCCGCATCTACGACGTGGCGTACGCGGCATGGACCTGGGTGCCGATCTTCTCCGACCGGGACTCGATCACGCTCGGCTGGAAACATCCCGACCGGCCGCGCCGGCTGCGCCTCTTCGCCGACGCGTACGGGTTGATCCCGCGGGACCGGCACCGGCTCATCCGCACCATCCGCAAGCGCATCGTCGACCATGTCGAGGGCATCCGGCGGATGGCCGCCGCCGGTGAGCCGGCGTTCGTCCGGATCGTGCACAAGGGCCACCTCCGCCGGCCGATCCGGGACCTGCGTCTGCTCGACTACGAGCGCCACCATCTGGAGTACGCGCTGCGCTGAGCAAGATCGAGGTTCTTCACACGCCGGAAACAACCCGTCACGTGTCGGAAATCGAGCGGTGTCGGTGCCGGAAACAGCGGCCGACCAAGCTTCCGCGCAACCGGCGGACGGGCGACGCTGCCCCGGAAGCCGCGAAGGAGGGAACTTCACTTTTAGGAGGCCAGCGTGCCTGAAGCACCGACGATCGACGGCGGCAACACCGTATGGCTGCTGGTTTCGACCGCTCTCGTGCTGCTCATGACCCCCGGCCTGGCGCTGTTCTACGGCGGTCTGAACCGGTCCAAGGGCGTGCTCAACATGATGATGATGAGCTTCTCGGCCATCGGGCTCATCTCTGTTCTGTGGTGGTTCTACGGTTTCAGCGTCGCGTTCGGCAGCGACGTCAACGGGCTCTGGGGTGACCCGGGCGCCTACCTCGGCACCAAGACCTTCCTCGCCGAGACCGACCTCTGGGGCGCGACGGCGGAGAACCCCAGCGGCATCGGCATCCCGCTCTACGTGTTCATGGCGTTCCAGATGGTCTTCGCGGTGATCACTGTCGCGCTGATCAGTGGCGCCATCTCCGACCGGGCGAAGTTCTCCGGCTGGCTGCTGTTCGCGTTCGGCTGGGCCACCCTGGTCTACTTCCCGGTCGCGCACTGGGTGTGGGGCGGCGGCGTCATCGGCGCCAAGCTGCACGCGCTCGACTTCGCCGGCGGCACCGCGGTGCACATCAACGCCGGTGCGGCGGCGCTCGGCGTGGCGTTGGTGCTCGGCAAGCGGGTCGGCTGGCCCCGTGAGGGCATGAAGCCGCACAACATCCCGCTTGTCGCGCTCGGCGCCGGTCTGCTCTGGTTCGGCTGGTTCGGTTTCAACGCCGGCTCCGAGCTGACCGTCGACTCGGTGGCCGGTCTCGCGTTCCTCAACACCCAGCTCGCCACCGCCGCGGCGGTGCTCGGCTGGCTGCTGATCGAGCGGATCAAGGACGGCCGCCCGACCATGGTCGGCGCCTCCTCCGGCGCGGTGGCCGGTCTGGTCGCCATCACGCCGGCCTGTGGCTTCATCGCGCCCTGGGCGGCGGTCCTGCTCGGCGGGGTCGCCGGTGCGGTCTGTGCGCTCGCCATCAGCCTGAAGTACAAGCTCGGCTACGACGACTCCCTCGACGTGGTCGGCGTGCACTTCGTCGGCGGCTGGATCGGGTCGCTGTGGCTCGGCCTGTTCGCCACCAACTCCGTCAACAGCGCGATCGGCGACGTGATCGGCGCCTCCGACGGCCTGTTCTACGGCGGCGGCGTGACCCAGCTCGGCCGGCAGGCGCTTGCTGGTCTCATCGTCACCGTCTGGTCGGGCGGCGTCGCCTGGCTGCTCGCCTTCGCGATCCAGAAGACGATCGGCTTCCGGGTGCCGGCCGAGGCCGAGGTCGACGGCATCGATGTCGCCGAGCACGCGGAGAGCGCGTACGACCTGTCGCCCACCACGGGTAGCAGCGCCGGTGGCGCGTTCGCCATGGCCGGGATCGGCGGCACCAGGCCGACCTCGGAGCCCGCCGACGAGTCCGCGCCGGTAAGCGAAAAGGTCGCCGGTTAACGTTCCTGGGATGGAGGGGTTGGACATGAAGCTGGTGACCGCGGTCATCAAGCCGTACCAGTTGGACGCGGTGAAGGAGGCCCTGCACGCGCTCGGCGTGGCCGGGCTGACCGTCAGCGAGGTTCAGGGCTACGGCCGGCAGAAGGGGCACACCGAGGTCTATCGGGGTGCGGAGTACACGGTGGAGTTCCTGCCCAAGATCCGGGTCGAGGTGCTCACCGACGAGATCGACGTGGACAAGATCGTCGACGCCATCGTCGGCGCCGCCCGAACCGGCAAGATCGGCGACGGCAAGGTCTGGGTGACAGGCGTCGAGGAGGTCGTCCGGGTACGTACCGGCGAGCGCGGGCTCGACGCCCTCTGAGCACGGAACCCGCCGACGTGACCTCGTTGACCACGGCTACCGGCCCCGGTGGGGGCGGCGTGTCCGCGGTCAACGAGGTCGTCGGCGTCCCCGGAGGCGTCGGCCAGGCGGCCCGGTCCGCCCGGGCCGACGCGCTCGACGCCTGGCTGCGTCGGATCTTCCCGGGCCGGGCCGGCGTCGCGCTCGTCGCGGTGGGCGGCCTGGGCCGACGCGAGTGCGCCCCCTACGGCGACCTCGACCTGGTGCTGCTGCACGCCGGGGTGCCCGGCATCGACGAGCTGGCCGCCTCGCTCTGGTATCCGATCTGGGACGCCGGGCTGCGGCTCGACCACTCGGTGCGGACCGTCGCCGAGGCGCTGTCGGTCGCCCAGGACGACGTGAAGGTCGCGCTGGGCCTGCTCGACGCGCGGCACGTGGCGGGCGACCCGGCCCTGACCGATCAACTCGCCCGCACCGCCACCGATCACTGGCGGCGCACCGCGATCCGGCAGCTACCCGGGCTCCGCGAGATCACCGCGGCCCGCTGGGAGGCCCACGGCGAGCTGGCCTTCCTGCTGGAGGGCGACCTCAAGGAGGCCGCCGGCGGGCTGCGTGACGTCGGCATCCTGCGCGCCATCGCCACCGCCGGCGTCACCGACGCGCTCCGCCCGGCCGTGTACGCCGCGCACCGGCGGCTGCTTGACACCCGCGACGCCCTGCACCAGCAGGTCGGGCGACGGGTCGACCGCCTGGTCGCCCAGGAACGCGACGGCGTGGCCAAGCAACTCATGCTCGACGAGGGGGACGCGCTGCTGCGACTGGTGGCCGGCGACGCGCGCACGGTCCGCCACGCCCTCGACGACGCCTGGCGGGCCGCCGACCGGATCCGCTCCGGCCGGCACCGCGCCGCCCCCGGCCGGCCGCTGCGTCGCCCGGTCGCCCGCGACGTCGTCGAGCAGGACGGCGAGCTGGTGCTCGCCCGGACCGCGATCGGGGCCCGCCCCGACCCGAGCCTGTCGCTGCGGGTCGCCGCCGCGGCGGCCACCACCCGGCTGCCCATCGCGCGCGCCACCTGCGAGTGGCTGGCCGCCTACTGCCCACCGTTGCCCGCACCCTGGCCACCGGCCGCCCGGGCCGCGCTCACCACCCTGCTCGGCGCCGGCCCCGGCCTGGTGCCGGCGTGGGAGACCTGCGACAGGTACGGGCTGATCGACGGCTGGCTGCCCGAGTGGACCCGGCTGCGCAGCCTGCCCCAGCACAACCCGGTGCACCGGTTCACCCTGGACCGGCACCTGGTGCAGACCGCGTACGAGGCGAGCCGGCACACCCGGGACGTGGAGCGACCGGACCTGCTGCTGCTCGGCGCGTTCCTGCACGACATCGGCAAGGGACTCCCCGGGGACCATTCGACCGTCGGAGCGCCGCTGGCCGAGGCGGTGGCCGCCCGGATCGGGCTGCCGCCGGCCGAGGTGGCGATGATCGGCGCGCTGGTCCGATTGCACCTGCTGCTGCCCGACGTGGCCACCCGGCGGGACCTGTCCGACCCGAAGACGGTCGCCGGTGTCGCCGAGCGGGTCGGCGACACCACCACCCTGGAACTGCTGCACGCCCTGGTCCGGGCGGACGCCGCCGCCACCGGCCCGGCCGCCTGGTCGGGCTGGAAGGGCCGGCTTGTCGCCGAGCTGGTCTCCCGGGTGCGCACCACGCTCGACACAGGCGTGGTGCCCGCCCCGCCGGCCCCCGACCCGGCGCTTGTCGCCGGGCCGCTGCCGGTCGTACACCTGGGGGAGGACCGGGTGTCGGTGGCCGCCGCCGACAGGCGTGGGTTGCTCGCCACGGTGGCCGGTTGCCTGGCGCTGCACCGGCTCGAGGTGATCTCCGCGGACGCCGCCACGGTCGACGGGCGGGCCCTGGTCGAGTGCCTGGTGCAGCCGCGTTACGGGCTGGCCCCGGACCCGATCGCGCTCAGCGCCGACCTGCGCCGCGCGGTGGCCGGCGACGTCTCGGTCATCCAACGGCTGCGCGGTCGGGCGCTCGCGGCCCGGGGCCGGGGCGCCGCGCCCCGCGTCGTGTGGCACCGGGAGGCGGCCACCGACGCCGTGCTGCTGGAACTGCGCGCCGCCGACGCGGCCGGCCTGCTGTACCGGGTCGCGTGCGCGCTCGACGAGGCCGGCGCCCAGGTGCGCGCCGCCCGGATCTCCACCCTGGGCGGCGACGTGGTCGACGCGTTCTACCTGATCGGCGGCTGGCCCCCCGACGAGCAACGCGCCCGCGTCGAGGCCGCCGTCCTCGCCGCCGTGTAAGGCGGGGCCCCCGCTTAACGCTTCCGGTAGAGGCGGGGCCCCCGCTTAACAACCGGGGCGCGCGGTACGCCCGCTGACGTACGCCGGTAGCCGCCGTCGGGCCGACGCGCCGGAGGGCCGACCGCGGGACCCTCGGGGCATGAACCTGCGAGTGTGGACGCGGCGGTCGGCGTGGGCGCTGCCGCGGCCGGGCATCGGCCGGACATCGGCTGGGCGGCCGGGACGGGGGCGTGGACGTGGATCGCGGGCGCGGCGACCGGCAGCGGTGGCTCCTCGACGTGCTGCTCGGCCTGGCCCTGCTGGCGATCGGTCTGGTCGGCACCGCGCCGGCCGGCCTGAACCAGGGCGTGCACGCCGCGCCGGTCGCCTACCCGCCGGTCGTGGTGGCGGCGCTCGCGGTGACGGTGCGCCGGCGGTGGCCGCTGCCCACGCTGGCCGTGGTCGCCGCCGCGGCCACCGCGTACCTGATGCTCGGCCAACCGTACGGTCCGATCCTGCTGTCGTTCCTCGTCGCGGTCTACACGGTGGCCGCGCACCTGCCGGTCCGGGTCGCGGCGGTGGCCGGCGCGGCCGTGCTTGCGGCGCTGCTGGCGTACGTCTTCGTCGGCGTGCGCCCGCCCGGCCTGGTCGGTCTCATGCCGGTGGCCGCCTGGTTGGTGGTGCCGCTCGCGGTCGGCGTCACCGTGCGGCTGAGCCGGGAGGCCGCCGCCCGGAGCCGGACCGACGAGGCCCGGCGGCTGGCCGACGCGGAGCGGCTGCGGGTGGCCCGGGAGGTGCACGACGTGGTGGGTCACGGGCTCGCCGCGATCCACCTCCAGGCCGAGATCGCGCTGCACCTGCTGGCCCGCAGGCCCGAGCAGGCCGAGGTGGCGCTCACCGCGATCAGCCGGACCAGCAAGGAGGCGTTGGACGAGCTGCGGGTCACGCTGACCGTGGTCCGCCGCGAGGAGCCGGCCGACGAGCGCGCGCCGGCGCCGGGGCTGGGCCAGCTCCCGCAGTTGCGCGAGCGGCTGGCCGGCGCCGGGGTGCCGGTCACCGTCGAGACGGCCGGGGAGCCGCGTCCGTTGCCGGTGGCGGTGGACCTGGCCGCGTACCGGGTGGCGCAGGAGGCGCTGACGAACGTGCTGCGGCACGCCGGGCCGGCCACCGCGACGGTTCGCGTCGGATACGCGCCGGGCGAGCTGACCGTCGAGGTCACCGACACCGGCCGGGGGCCGGCGACCGGGCCGGGCCGGACCGGCGGCTTCGGCCTGGCCGGCATGCGCGAGCGGGTCACCGCGCTCGGCGGTACGTTCAGCGCCGGGCCGGCCGCGCCCGCCGGTTTCCGGGTGTACGCCACGTTGCCCACGCAGGAGGTCGCATGATCCGCGTGCTGCTCGCCGACGACCAGGACCTGGTCCGGATCGGGCTGCGGGCCCTGGTGGACAGCGAGGACGACCTGACCGTCGTCGGGGAGGCCGCCGACGGGCTGGCCGCCGTGGCGGTGGCCCGCCGGGAACGCCCGGACGTGGTGCTGATGGACGTGCGGATGCCCGGCGTCGACGGCATCGAGGCCACCCGCCGCATCGTCGGCGACCCGGCGCTGGCCGGCACCCGGGTGGTGGTGCTGACCACGTTCGAGCTGGACGAGTACGTCTTCGACGCGCTCCGGCACGGGGCGAGCGGTTTCCTCACCAAGGACACCCGCCCGGTCGAGTTGCTGCGGGCGATCCGTGTGGTCGCCGAGGGGGAGGCGCTGCTGTCCCCGTCGGTGACGCGCCGGGTGGTCCGGGAGTTCGCCACCCGGCCGGCCCGGGTGCCGCGCCCGCATCCCCGGCTCGGCGCGCTCACCGACCGGGAACGTGAGGTGGTGGGGCTGGTCGGGGAGGGGCTGAGCAACGCCGAGATCGCCGGCCGGCTGGTGGTCAGTCCGGCGACCGCGCGTACCCACGTCAGTCGGGCCATGGTCAAGCTTGGCGCGCGGGACCGGGCGCAGCTCGTGGTCTTCGCGTACCAGTCGGGCCTGGTCGTCTCCTGACAGCCGGCCGGGTCGGAGCGGAGCGGGAGGCGGCGGGCTACCCTAACGGTGGGCTGGACAGCCGGCCCGGCCGCTGTGCCCGCCGATGACGACAAACGGGATGTTCGCGTGTTTGACACCTTGAGTGACCGCCTGTCCGGGATCTTCACCAAGCTCCGTGGCAAGGGCCGGCTCACCGACGCCGACATCGACGCCACCGCGCGCGAGATCCGGATGGCGCTGCTGGAGGCCGACGTCGCCCTGCCGGTGGTCAAGGGCTTCATCACGGCGGTGAAGGAGCGGGCCCGCGGGTCCGAGGTCTCCCAGGCGCTCAACCCGGCCCAGCAGATCGTCAAGATCGTCAACGAGGAGCTGATCAACGTCCTCGGTGGCGAGGGCCGGCGGCTCCAGTTCGCCAAGAACCCGCCGACGGTGATCATGCTGGCCGGCCTCCAGGGTTCCGGCAAGACGACCCTCGCCGGCAAGCTGGCCCGCTTCCTCAAGGGCCAGGGGCACCAGCCGCTGCTCGTCGCCGCCGACCTCCAGCGTCCCAACGCCGTCGGGCAGCTCCAGGTGCTCGGTGGCCGGGCCGGCGTCGAGGTGTACGCCCCGGCGCCCGGCAACGGCGTCGGCGACCCGGTGCAGGTCGCCCGCGACTCGATTGAGCACGCCCGCCGGGCCGCCCGCGACATCGTCATCGTGGACACCGCCGGCCGGCTCGGCATCGACGCCGAGATGATGCAGCAGGCCGCGAACATCCGCGACGCGGTCCAGCCCGACGAGGTCATCTTCGTCATCGACGCGATGGTCGGTCAGGACGCGGTCCGCACCGCCGAGGCGTTCCGCGACGGTGTCGGCATCACCGGCGTGGTCCTCTCCAAGCTCGACGGTGACGCCCGCGGTGGCGCCGCGCTGTCGGTCCGGGAGGTCACCGGCCAGCCGATCCTGTTCGCGTCCACAGGCGAGAAGCTTGAGGACTTCGACGTCTTCCACCCCGACCGGATGGC
The DNA here is from genome assembly GCF_056150385.1 of Micromonospora marincola. Classification (NCBI taxonomy): domain Bacteria; kingdom Bacillati; phylum Actinomycetota; class Actinomycetes; order Micromonosporales; family Micromonosporaceae; genus Micromonospora; species Micromonospora marincola. Next base: position 831,252 of record NZ_JAXCFT010000001.1, read on the forward strand.
CAGCCGGATCCTCGGCATGGGCGACGTCCTCACGCTGATCGAGCAGGCCGAGGCGGCCTTCGACTCCGATCAGAAGGAGAAGATGACCGCCAAGCTGATGGGCGGGGAGACCTTCACGCTTGAGGACTTCCTCGATCAGCTCATCGCGGTCCGGCGGATGGGCCCGATCGCCAACGTGCTGGCCATGATGCCCGGCATGGGGCAGATGAAGGACCAGATCGCCGAGCTTGACGACAAGCACTTCGACCGGGTCACCGCGATTATCAGGTCGATGACCCCGACCGAGCGCACCAACCCCAAAATCATCAACGGGTCGCGGCGGGCCCGCATCGCCAACGGTTCCGGCGTCACCGTGATGGACGTCAACCAACTGCTCAACCGTTTCGCCGACGCGCAGAAGATGATGAAGCAGATGGGCGGCATGATGGGCCTGCCCGGCGGCGGCCGGCGCAAGGCGACCAAGTCGCCGAAGAACAAGCGCAAGGGCACGAAGGGCGGCAACCGGCCGCGTACCGGGGCCGGCGCGGCGGGCGGCTTCCCCGGCGGCATGCCGCAGCTCCCGCCGGGCCTGGACCCGGGCGACCTGGCCGGCGGCCAGGGCCTGCCCCCGGGCTTCAAGCTGCCGAAGATCGACTTCAACAAGCTCGGCAAGGGCGGCGACAAGGGCCCGCGCTGACGCGTGTCGGTGACGGTGGGCGACGTCAAACTTTCGTAGAGTGATGTCGTCCCCCTGGAAGGAGATGTCAATGACCGCGGCCCCGATCCTGCCGGAGCGGCACGAGTGGACGGTCGACGACCTCGGTGACCTGCCGAAGGACCTTCCGTACGAACTGATCAACGGAAGGTTGATCGTGCCGTCCCCCACCGCCCTGCACCAGGAAATCTGCGTCGAACTGCTGCTCGCGCTGCGCACCAACTGCCCGCCGGAGTTTCTGGTGACCATCGACCTGTCCATGCGGGTCGACCGCCGCAACGAGCCGCGGCCGGACGTGGTGGTGATCCGGCGCAAGCACGCCGGCCGCTCACCGGTCCCGATCGAGGACACGCTGCTCGCGGTGGAGGTCGTCTCCCCGACGTCGCACTTCCGCGACCTCTACGACAAGGCGAAGGTCTACGCCCGCGCCGGGGTCGCCTCCTACTGGGTGGTGGACCCGCAGCAGGAGCGGATCGCGCTCACCGAATACACGCTCGGCGGCGTCGCCCGCGAGTACGAGCAGGTGACCCACACCGAGGACCTGTTCGTCACCGAGCGGCCGTGGAAGGTCTCCGTCGACCTGCCGGCCCTGACCGCGCGCCGCAACGACCTGCTGGCCGGCGCGGACGAGTGATCGGGTAGGACTGTGCACATGGCTCTGCATGTGCGCGGTGTGTTCCTTCCCGACGACGAGGTCCGGGACGCCTGGCTGGTCGGCGACCGGGTCACCTTCGAACCGGTGCCGGGCGCCGAGACGGTGGCCGACGGCGGCTTCGTGCTGCCCGGTCTGACCGACGCGCACTGCCACATCGGCATCGCCCGTGGCGGCGCCCCGATCACCTCGCTCGACCAGGCCCGGGAGCTGGCCCGGATCGACCGGGACGCCGGCGTGCTGGCCATCCGGGACGCCGGCTCGCCGTACCCGTACCCCGAGTTGGAGGACGAGCCGGGACTGCCGCGACTCGCACGCGCCGGCCGGCACGTCGCGCCGCCCAAGCGCTACCTGCGCGACATCGGTGTCGAGGTCGGCGCGGCCGAGGTGGCCGCGACCGTGGCGGCGCAGGCCGCCGCCGGCAACGGCTGGGTCAAGCTGGTCGGCGACTGGATCGACCGGGGGGTGGGCGACCTCGCGCCGGCCTGGGACGCCGACACCATGACCGCGGCGGTCGCCGCCGCGCACGCCGCCGGGGTACGCGCCGCGGTGCACACGTTCTCCGAGTCGGCGGTGGCGACGATGGTCCGGGCCGGGGTGGACTCGGTGGAGCACGGCACCGGCCTGAGCCTCGACCTGATCGACCTGATGGCCCGGCAGGGCACCGCGCTGGTCCCCACCATGATCAACATCCGGACCTTCGGCCACATCGCGGACCAGGCCCGGGAGAAGTTCCCCGGGTACGCCGATCACATGATCGCCCTGCGCGACCGCTTCCCCGACGTGGTCCGCGCCGCCCACGAGGCGGGCGTGCCGATCTACGTCGGCACCGACGCGGGCGGCGGCATCGACCACGGGCTCGCGGCCCAGGAGATGCTGCTGCTGCACGAGCGGGCCGGGATGCCCGCCGAGGACGTGCTGGCCGCCGCCTCCTGGCGGGCCCGGGAGTGGCTCGGCTTCCCCGGCCTGGTCGAGGGCGGCCTCGCCGACCTGGTGGTCTATCCCGAGGACCCACGCCGCGACCTGCGCGTGGTCACCGCACCCACCCACATCATCCTGCGCGGCCAAGTGATCCGCTGACCGGCCTCAGCGTGCCGCGGTGGCAGCGAGGAAGAGGTGCACGGCCAGGTCGGCGAGGTGGGCGGCGGTGTCGTCCACCGGGGCTGACGGCAGCACGATGTGGCTCACCACCAGGCGGACGATGCTGTCCGCCGCGAACGCCAGGGCCGCCGGGTCGGCGTCGGGCAGGTGCCGACCCGCCCACTCCAGCAACGCCGTGGTCGACTCGGCGAGCACCAGCTCGGACCGGGTGGTCAGATAGGGCAACAGCTCGTCCGAACCGCCCCGCGCGCTGGTCAGGATCGCCTTGATCAGCGGATTGTCGGCGGCGGAGGCGAGCGTGCGGCCGATCGCCGCGTACGCCGCCGCCCGCACGTCGGCGCCGTGCTCGTCAAGCGCGGCCCGGACCTCGCCGACGAACCGGTCCACCTCGTGCCGGGCGAGCGCCTCGGCCAGGCCCGCCTTGGTGCCGAACGCGTTGTAGACCGTCTGCCGGCTCACCCCGGCCGCCTCGGCCACCGCGCCCATCCGGACGCCGTCCCAGCCACGGGCCACGGCCAGTGCCCGGGCGGCCTCGACGATCGCGTCCCGTGCCTCACCCATCGCCGTCGAAGTCTACGGCCGATGGGCGCGACACGGCGCGGGCCGGCTCCCCGGCGCAGCGGCGGCGCGCGCGGCGCATAAGATGTGCGGTCATGGCACGCGTGCTAACTCCCCGTGCGGAGGACTTTCCCCGCTGGTACCAGGACCTGATCGCCAAGGCGAAGCTGGCCGACAACGGCCCGGTTCGGGGCACCATGGTCATCCGACCGGCCGGCTACGCCATCTGGGAGCGGATGCAGGCCGAGATGGACGCCCGGATCAAGGCGGCCGGCGCGGAGAACGCGTACTTCCCGCTGTTCATCCCGGAGAGCTACCTCAAGCGCGAGGCCGAGCACGTCGAGGGCTTCTCGCCGGAGCTCGCCGTGGTCACCCACGGTGGTGGCAAGCAGCTCGCCGAGCCGGTGGTGGTCCGCCCCACGAGCGAGACGGTGATCGGCGAGTTCATGGCCAAGTGGATCGACTCCTACCGGGACCTGCCGCTGCTGCTCAACCAGTGGGCGAACGTGGTCCGCTGGGAGCTGCGCCCGCGGATCTTCCTGCGTACCAGCGAGTTCCTCTGGCAGGAGGGGCACACCGCGCACGCCACCCGGGACGACGCCCGCGCCTACGCGCGGCGGATCCTGCACGAGGCGTACGAGGACCTGATGGTCAGCGTGCTCGGCATCCCGGTGGTGGTCGGCCTGAAGACCGCCCGGGAGCGGTTCGCCGGCGCCACCGCCACGTACACGTGCGAGGGCATGATGGGCGACGGCAAGGCGCTCCAGATGGGCACCAGCCATGAGCTGGGCCAGAACTTCGCCAAGGCGTTCGACATCAGCTACTCCTCGGCCGAGGGCGGCCGGGAGCACGCGTGGACCACCTCCTGGGGCACCTCGACCCGGATGCTCGGCGGGCTGATCATGTGCCACGGCGACGACAACGGGCTGCGGGTGCCGCCGAAGCTGGCGCCGGTCCAGGCGTACGTGATGATCGTGAAGGACGGCGAGGGCGTCAGTGAGGCGGCGGCGAAGCTGCGCGACGCGCTGCGCGACGCGGGTGTCCGGGTCGCGCTCGACGACCGGACCGACACCGCGTTCGGCCGCCGCGCCGTCGACGCCGAGCTGCGCGGCTACCCGGTACGCGTCGAGGTCGGCCCCCGCGACCTGGCCGCCGGCAACGCGGTGGTGGTCCGGCGGACGGACGGTTCGAAGGCCCCCACGCCGGTGGCCGACGTGGTCGGCGCGGTGCTTGCCGCACTCGACGCCGACCAGCGGGCGCTGCACGACCAGGCGCTGGAGTTCCGCAGGTCCCGCACCGTCGAGGTGTCGACGCTTGCCGAGGGGATCGAGGCGACCACCACCGGCTGGGCGATGGTGCCGTGGTCGGCGGTCGGCGTGCCCGGCGAGGCCGAGGCGAACGCGCAGGGCGTGACGGTTCGCTGCCTGCTGCGCGCCGACGGCTCCGTCCCCGACACCGAGGACGAGCCCGACCTCGTAGCCATCCTCGCCCGCGCCTACTGAGGTGTAAGGAGGGGCCCCCGCTTAACGCATTCGGTAGAGGCGGGGCCCCCTCTTAACAAGTGAGGGATGGTGAGCGTGCGCTTCGAACCCGGCCGGCTGGTCCTGCACCGCAACGTGCGACACGGGCGGATCGGGTGGGTCCGTGCGGCCCGTGTGGTTTCCGACGACGAGCGCGGGCTGCTGCTCTGGGTGGCACGGCACGCGCCGGTGGCGTACGAGGTGACCGCCGCCGGGCTGAACATGCGCGCGGTGCCGTTCACCGAGTGGATCACCTCGTCGTACGCGCTGAGGCGCGACACGTGGAACGGGCCGCCGGTGCTCAAGTTCCTGCCCACGGGCGCCGCCCACTCGGTGTGGTGGTTCACCGACGAGCGGGGCCGGTTCAAGAACTGGTACGTCAACCTGGAGGAGCCCGGCGTCCGTTGGGACGACGGCGCGGTGGCCGGCGTCGACATCGTGGACCAGGATCTCGACGTGGTGGTGCACCCGGACCTGACCTGGGAGTGGAAGGACGAGGATGAGTTCGCGGAGCGGCTCGCCTTTCCGGAGCACTACTGGGTGGCCGACGAGAAGGCGGTCCGCGCCGAGGGGGAGCGGGTGATCCGGCTGGCCGAGGCGGGTGGGTTCCCGTTCGACGGGACGTGGCGCGACTTCACGCCCCCAGACTGGGACATTCCGGATGAAATGCCGCCCGGTTGGGACCGACCGCCGGTGCGCTGAACACGTGTCCTTCGTCACCGTCCGGCTCGTCCGAGGCGTACGCGCCGGGTCCGGTGTGAGCGTTCCGGCGCGGATCTGGCAGAATGGACCGCTGGTATCCGGCGCGCGTCCGGCGCCCTCTAACCCGGGCGCGTCGCCAGTTCACCGAGCAGTCTCCGGCCCAAACCCCACTGTGCCGGTCGGCGCTCACCCGCCACACCGCCCGTACGGGCCGGTGAGATCGCAACAGGAGCGAAACAACTGTGGCCGTAAAGATCCGGCTCCTGCGGATGGGCAAGATCCGCAACCCGCAGTACCGCATCGTCGTCGCCGACTCGCGCACCAAGCGTGACGGTCGCGCGATCGAGTTCGTCGGTGTGTACCAGCCGAAGGAAGACCCTTCGGTGATCGAGGTCAGGTCGGAGCGGGTCCAGTACTGGCTGTCCGTCGGCGCTCAGCCGAGCGAGGCCGTGCAGCGCCTGCTGGAGCTGACCGGTGACTGGCAGAAGTTCAAGGGCCTGCCGGCGCCGCCGCCGCTGAAGGTCGCCGCGGAGCGGGTCGACCGCAAGGCGGCGTACGAGGCCGAGGCGAAGGCCGCCGCCGGCGTGGCGGAGACCCCGGCCAGGCCGGCCAAGAAGGCCCCGAAGGCGGAGGCCCCGAAGGCGGAGGCCGAGGCCCCGAAGACCGAGGAGCCGAAGGCCGCCGAGCAGACCGGTGCCGAGTCCGGTGAGCAGGCCTGACATGCCACTGCGTCCCGCCCTGGAGCACCTGGTCAAGGGAATCGTCGACCACCCGGACGACGTCCGGGTGCGGATGGTCGATTCCCGTCGGGGCAAGCGGCTCGAGGTCCGCGTGCACCCGGAGGATCTCGGTACGGTGATCGGGCGGTCCGGCCGGACCGCCAAGGCGCTGCGCCAGGTGATCGGCTCCATCGGTGGGCGTGGGGTACGCGTCGACATCGTCGACTCGTACTGATGCTTCTCGTCGTCGGTCGGATCGGCAAGCCGCACGGCATCCGCGGTGAGGTCACCGTGGAGGTGCGGACCGATGAGCCCGAAGCACGCTTCGCCCCCGGTTCGGTGCTTGTCACCGAGCCGGGGGCGGTTCCGGCCGAGCCCGGCGCCTGGCGGGTGCCGCCGGAGCTGACCGTGGAGTCGGCGCGTTGGCACCAGGGCCGGCTGCTCGTCGTGTTCTCCGGCGTGCTGGGCCGTGACGTCGCCGAGGCGCTGCGCAACACGCTTGTCGGCGTGGACAGCGCCGACGTCGCCGCACCGGAGGACCCGGAGGAGTTCCACGACCACCAACTGGTCGGGCTCGCCGTCGTCACCCCGGACGGTGAGCGGCTCGGCGAGGTGGACCGCATCGACCACGCACCCGCCTCCGACCTGCTTGTGGTGCGGCGTCCCGAGGGGCGCACCGCGCTCATCCCGTTCGTCAAGGCGATCGTGCCCGAGGTGGATCTCGCCGGCGGTCGGGTCGTCGTCGACCCGCCGGGCGGTCTGCTCGACCTGTAGCTGGAGCCACCGCATGCGCGTCGACATCGTGTCGATCTTCCCGGACTACTTCGCCCCGCTGGACCTGTCGCTGATCGGCAGGGCCCGCGCGAACGGCGCGCTGCGGCTGGCCGTACACGATCTGCGGACCTGGACCCACGACGTGCACCGCACGGTCGACGACACGCCCTACGGGGGTGGCCCGGGCATGGTCATGCGGCCGGAGCCTTGGGGTGAGGCGCTCGACGCGCTGGCCCCCGACGAGCTGAGCCCGGACGGGCACACGCTGCCCCGGCTGCTCGTGCCGTCGCCGGCCGGTGTCCCGTTCACCCAGGCCATGGCGCACGAGCTGGCCGCCGAGTCGCACCTGCTCTTCGCCTGCGGCCGGTACGAGGGCATCGACCAGCGGGTGCTCGACCATGCGGCGACCCGGATGCCGGTGACCGAGGTCTCCCTCGGCGACTACGTGCTCTTCGGCGGCGAGGTGGCAGTGCTTGTCATCCTGGAGGCGGTCACCCGGCTGCTGCCCGGGGTGCTCGGCAATGCCGGCTCGCTTGACGAGGAGTCGCACGCGCACGGGCTGCTGGAGGCTCCGCTCTACACCAAGCCGGCGACCTGGCGCGGGCTCGACGTGCCCGAGGTGCTCCGCTCCGGCGACCACGCCCGGATCGCGCGTTGGCGGCGCGACGAGGCGCTGGGTCGCACGGCGGCCCGCCGCCCCGACATGATCGGCGCGCTGCCGCCGGAGAGCCTGGACCGGCGGGATCGGGCGGCCCTGGACCGGGGTGGGTTTCCGGTGCCGCCGGAGCGTGTGGCAAAGTAGAGGGGTTGCCGCATCCGTCCACGCCGTGGGCGGCTGCGAGGACCCTCGACCGGGGCCGGCGTCGCCGGCCGCCACCCGGGGGTCAGAATCACCCGTTCGCGCATCGATTGACGATGCGCCGTGAGCCTCCCGAGGACACCGCGATGAACATCCTGGACGCCCTTGACGCCCAGTCGAAGCGTGCCGATCTGCCCGACTTCCGCGCCGGTGACACCGTCAAGGTGCACGCGCGGGTCGTCGAGGGCAGCCGGTCCCGGGTCCAGATCTTCCAGGGCGTCGTGATCCGTCGCCAGGGTGACGGCCTGCGCGAGACCTTCTCGGTCCGCAAGATCAGCTTCGGCGTCGGCGTGGAGCGGACCTACCCGCTGAACAGCCCCGGCATCGACCGCATCGAGATCGTGACCCGTGGTGACGTGCGGCGCGCCAAGCTCTACTACCTGCGCGAGCTGCGTGGCAAGAAGGCCAAGATCAAGGAGCTGCGGGAGAAGCAGCCGGCGAACTGACCTCGTTCGCCACGCCGCCCGAGCTGCGCGGATGTCGTATCGACCGGAGCGCATTACCCTGGTCGGTACGGGCGCAGCCGGACGGCGCGAAACGGTCCACTGCCGCCCGTGGGGTCTCCGCGAGGAGACTCCCGGGCGGTAGTGTCGTTTCCGCGGACCGGAGAGTGGCATGGTGCAGATGCTTGACGAGGACGGCACCGTCGATCCCTGGCGCCGGCGGGCCCGGCGTTCCCGACGGCAGATGCCGCTCTGGCAGGAATTGCCGCTGCTGCTGATCGTGGCGTTCTGCCTGGCGGTGCTGATCCGCACGTTCCTGCTCCAGGCATTCTTCATTCCCTCCGGGTCGATGGAGAACACGCTGCTCATCGGCGACCGGGTGCTTGTCAACAAGGTCGTCTACGACATGCGCGACCCGATCCGCGGTGAGGTCGTGGTGTTCCGGGGCACCGACCGCTGGGTCGCCCAGGAGGCGCCCGCCCCGCCGACGAACCTCACCGGCAAGATCGGCCGCACCCTCGGTGACCTGATCGGCGTCAGCCGCCCCGGTGAGAAGGACTTCATCAAGCGCGTCATCGGGGTGCCCGGCGACAAGGTCTGGTGTTGCGACGACGGCCGGGTCGTCGTGAACGGCGTGCCGCTGGAGGAGCAGGCGTACGTCACCGAGGACTCCCCGGTCGACCTTCCGCCCAACCCGAAGGAGTGCCGCTCCCGGCAGTTCACCGAGGTGGTGGTGCCACCGGGGCAGATCTTCGTGATGGGCGACCACCGGCTGGTGTCGCAGGACGCCAGGTGTCAGGGTCCGGTGCCGATCGACAACGTCATCGGCCGCGCCTTCATGATCGTGTGGCCGTCGCAGCGGTGGACCAGTCTTCCCGTACCGGAGACCTTCGCGGGCCTGCCCCGCCCGGACGCCGCGGCGGCCCGTCCGGCCCCGGCCGACCCCGACCCGGTGGGTGGAGTCGTGCTGATCCTTCCGGTCACGGCCATGCTCACCGTTCTCGCGGGTTCGGGGCGACTGCGCCGTACCCGGGGACGTAGGCTCCTCCCGTGATTGACGAGCAGACCGAAAAGCCGCGCAGCTCCTTCTGGAAGGAGCTGCCCATCCTCCTCGGTGTGGCGATCCTGGTCGCAGTGCTGGTTCGTGCCTTCGTGCTGCAGACCTTCTTCATCCCGTCGCCGTCCATGGAGAACACCCTCAAGATCGACGATCGGGTGCTTGTCAACAAGCTGGTCTACGACTTCCGTTCGCCGCACCGCGGCGAGGTGATCGTCTTCAAGGCGCCCACCGAGTGGAGCGGAAACCCCGACGGTGAGGACTTCATCAAGCGGGTGATCGGTGTCGGCGGCGACCACGTGGTCTGCTGCGACCGCGACGGCGGGCAGGAACGGCTCATCATCAACGGCAAGCCGATCGACGAGCCGTTCGTCTACCCCGGCAACAAGCCGGCCGACCAGGACTTCGACATCACGGTGCCGAAGGGTCGACTGTGGGTGATGGGCGACCACCGGGAGGCCTCCGGTGACTCGCTGGAGCACTGGCAGCAGTCCGGCGAGGACATCACCGAGGCGACCATCCCGGAGGGCGAGGTCGTCGGTCGGGCCTTCACCATCTTCTGGCCTGTCGACCGGGCCACCTGGCTCACCGTGCCCAAGCCGTTCGACGGGATCCCCAATCCCTGAGGCGACGGCCCTCCCCGACATCTGGCAGGCTGGTGCGGTGACCGTCTACACCCCACGTCGCGCGGCCCGGGTGCTGCTTGTCGACGGGTCCGACCGGGTGCTGCTGTTCGACGGCAGCGACCCGGGCCGGCCGGGGCACCGTTACTGGTTCACCCCCGGCGGCGGGCTCGACCCGGGGGAGACCCCGGCCGAAGGCGCGGCGCGTGAGCTGGCCGAAGAGACCGGCCTGCGGCTGAGCCCGACCGAACTGGGCGCGCCGGTCTGGTCCGAGACGATCGACTTCCCGTTCGACGGCGTCTGGTACCGCCAGGAGCAGGAGTTCTACCTCGTCCGGGTGCCCGGGTGGGAGGTCGACACCGCGGGCTTCGACGAGATCGAGCGGGCCAGCGTGCACGGGCACCGCTGGTGGGCGGTGGCCGAGTTGGCCGCCACCGCCGAGCGTTACTACCCGACCGATCTGCCCGACCGGCTCGGTCGCGTGCTGGCCGGGAGCCGCGGGTGCTGACCCCGCCGCGCACTGTGGTACGCCGCGACGGCGGGCTCTACGCGCTGGAGCGGGCCCTGCAACGACGGGGCTTTCGGCACGTGGCGGGCGCCGACGAGGCGGGCCGGGGGGCGTGCGCGGGGCCGCTCGTGGCCGCCGCCGCGGTGCTGCCCGAGGGGCGGCGCGGCGAGATCGACGAGCTGGCCGACTCGAAGCTGCTCACCCCGGCGGCCCGGGAACGGGTCTACCACGAGGTGGTGGCGCGGGCCCTGGCGTACGCCGTGGTGATCATCCCGGCCGAGGAGGTCGACGCCCGTGGGCTGCACGTGTGCAACCTCGCCGCGATGCGCCGGGCGCTCGCCTCGTTGGCCACCCGCCCGGACTACGTGTTGACCGACGGCTTCGGCGTCGACGGGCTCGACGTGCCGGGGCTGGCGGTCTGGAAGGGCGACCGGGTGGCCGCCTGCGTCGCGGCGGCGAGCGTGCTCGCCAAGGTCACCCGGGACCGGATCATGGTGGACCTGGACGGACGGTTCCCCGGCTACGGCTTCGCCGAGCACAAGGGCTACATCACCGCCGAGCACAGCGCCGCGCTGCGGGAACTGGGCCCGTGCCGGGAGCACCGCTTCTCGTACGTGAACGTGGCCACCGTCTCCGGGCGGGACGGGCGGCCTCCCCGCGCCCGCCGGCCGGCCTCGCCGGAGCCCGGCGCGGCGCCGCCCGGGCCGCCCGCCGGGCGTCGGGACGAGCCGATGGAGCACTCCGGCGCGCCAGGGGGTACCGTCGGCGTGGCGTTGGGCGAGCAGCCGCGACCTCCGGTGTCGGTGGGGGAAGATGTGGTCATGGAAGGCGGAGTGCGATGAGCGCGGAAGATCTCGAGAAGTACGAGACCGAGATGGAGCTGCAGCTCTACCGGGAGTACCGCGACATTGTCCGCCAGTTCTCCTACGTCGTGGAGACCGAGCGCCGTTTCTACCTGGCCAATCAGGTGGACCTGCACGTCCGCAACTCCGACGGTGAGGTCTACTTCGAGGTCGAGATGCATGACGCCTGGGTGTGGGACATGTACCGTCCCGCCCGGTTCGTCAAGAACGTCCGAGTAATGACGTTCAAAGACGTCAATGTGGAAGAGCTCGAAAAGCCCGACATCTCGCTTCCCGCAGATTCCGGCTTCGGCGGCTGAGCACGGCGGCTACCGGCGGCCCGCCGCCGGAGCGGATCACTCCGCCGGCACCACCACCGCGACGCGCTGCACCAGGTTGTTCGCGAACCCACCCCGGTTCCACGGCTGCTCCACCGGCTGCGTCCGCCCCGAGGCGTCCGTCGCCCGGGCGCCCAGCACGTAGCGTCCCGGCGTAGCCGCCCACTCCACCGACCACCGGCGCCACGCCCACCCACCCCCGGTGGGCTCGTCCAGGCTCGCCGGCGTCCACGTGTCGCCGCCGTCGAACGTCACCTCCACGGACGTCACCGGCCCGTGCCCCGACCAGGCCCGACCGTCCACCGTGCACCGGCCCGCCCGCACCACCCGGGTGCGGGACATGAAATCGGGGAAGCCGGGCGGACGCACAAGCGCGCGAGGCTCGATCCGGGTCACCGGCACGCCCGGGTCGTCGGCGTCGGCCCGCAGCCGGTAGGCCACCGCGTTCTGGTAACCGTCGAACGGCGCGGTCGTCACCTGGATGTCGCGCAGCCACTTGACGTGCGCCATGCCGTACCAGCCCGGCACGATCAACCGCAGCGGGGCGCCGTGCTGCGGCAGCAGCGGAGCGCCGTTCATCTCGTACGCCAGCAGCACCTCCTCGCGCAGCGCGTCGGCCACCGGCAGCGCCCGCTGGTAGTCCTGCTCGACGCCGCGCTCCACCCCGTGGTCGGCGCCGGTGAAGACCACATCCACCGCGTCGTCGGCCAGGCCGGCCGCCCGCAGCAGGGGGGCCAGCGGGGTGCCCGTCCACTCGGCGTTGCCCACGGCCTCCACCAGCCACGGCTGGCTGACCGGCCGCGGGTGCAGCAACGCCCGGCCGTTGCCGGCGCACTCAAGCGTGACCTGGTGGGTGACCCGGGGACGGGCCCGCAGCGCCGCCAGGTCCAGCCGGAGCGGGCGCTCCACCGCCCCGGACACGGTAAGCATGTGCGCGCTGTCGTCGACGTCCGGGATGTCGTAGTGGATGAGCAGGTAGTGCAGCCCCGCCGGAGTCACGTCGTAGCGCAACGCCTCAAGCGGGATGCCGTGGTTGCGCGCGGCGAGCTGAAGCTCCTCGGCACTGATCGCCTCGTCCGGCCCGGCGACCCGGGAGGGCCGGCTGACGTCGTCCACGGTGGTCATCGCCGCTCCAACTCGTCGTAGCCCACGAACTCGAACATCCGCGCGCCGGTCGCCAGCGGGCGGGGCGTGCCGGTGAAGCGGTGCGCGCCGACGCCCACGTCGTCGGCCGGGCTGCTCACCGCCACCGGAACGAAGCCCTCCTCGGCGAACCAGTCGCAGATGGTGGGCACCAGGTCCGGCGCCCGCCGGTGCCGGGTCCACAGCACCGTGCCGCCGGTGGCGCAGAGCGACGCGCAGTGCCGCACCGTCGAGCGGATGTCGTCGTCGCCGATGTTGCCGAAGACGCCGCAGACAAGCACCAGATCCGCGGGCGCCAGATCGGCGTACCTGTCGGTCACCGCCCCGTCGCCTGTCACCACCTCCACGCCGGTCAGCCCGGCGTCGGTGGCGGACCGGCGGGCCAGGTCGGCGTTGCGCGGATCCAGCTCGACCAGGCGTGCGGTCACGTCGCCGCCGCGCGGGTGGGCGGCGAGCACCGGGATCAGGTCGCGGCCCTGACCGGCGCAGAGGCTTACCGCGCGCAGCAGGCCGGGCGGCGCCGCGTCAAGCACCTCGGCGATCCGGCGCCGCACCTCGTCGAGCCGCCGGGACAACGCGGAGTCGGGCTGGTCGTAGTCGCGGTGCCAGGCGAGCCAGTCCTTCGTCACGCGGCCAGCATAGGCGGACCGGCCATAGCGGATCCGCCCCGATTTCGCGGGCCGTCCACAACCCGGTGTCTGTCCACAGCGGCGATCCCGGCCGGTCGCCTCGCGTCGGGCCCGGCGGGCAGAGTGCGACGCATGAGGTTCCCGACCGGCCCGGCCCTGCTGCTGCTCCTGCTCCTCGTGCCGGGCCTGCCGGCCGAACCCGTCGCGCCCCCGGCCGGCCCGGCGCTGTCCGCGGGTCCGGCGTCGTCAGCCGCGTTGCCCCCGACTGCGGGCGCGGCGCGCTTCCGGTGGCCGCTACCCGGCCCGCCCCGGCTGGCCCGGCGGTTCGACCCGCCGCCGGAGCCCTGGCTGCCCGGGCACCGGGGCGTCGACCTGGTGGCCGAGCCGGGCGCCGAGGTCCGTGCCGCGGGCGCCGGAACGGTCCTCTTCGCCGGCGTGGTGGCCGGACGCCCGGTGGTCACCGTGGGGCACGGCGACGGGCTGCGCACCACCTACGAACCGGTCCGGCCCCGGCTCGCGGCCGGCGACCAGGTCGACGCCGGCACCCCGATCGGCGAGCTGCTCGCCGGGCACCCCGGCTGCGCCGCCTCGGCCTGCCTGCACTGGGGGCTGCGCCGGGACGCCGACTACCTGGACCCGCTCAGCCTGCTCGGGCTGGGCCGGGCCCGGCTCCTGCCGCTCGCCCGACCGGCCGACGCTCAGCCCTGGGCGAGCAGCGCGGGCAGCCGCACCGCCAGCCGGTCGTACTCGTCGGGAGTGTTGTAGACCTGACCGCACAGCCGCAGGTAGCCGCGCCCGTTCCAACCGGCGACCGACACCTCCGCGGCGAGCCGGTCCGCGATCCGGGCCCGCAACGCCCGAGCGGCGTCCAACGTCGTCGCCACGCCCGCCGGCAGCGGCACCAGCCGCATGGCGACCGCCGGTCCGCCGGGCGCGAGCAGCCGCTCCGGCGCCACCCCCAGCGCGTCCCCGACGACCCGTTGCCCGTACGCGGCAAGCGCCGCGTTGTGCGCGCGGACCCGATCCACACCGAGGCTACGCAGGGTGAACAGGCCGACCGGGGCGGCCAGCCAACCGGTGTAGTCGAGGGTGGCCTGCCACTCCACCCGGGTGGGAAACCCGCTGCCCTGCTCCCAGGAGACGACGAGCGGCTGGATCCGTTCCCGCCACGGCTCCGCCACCACGAGGGCTGCGGTGCCGCGCGGCGCGTACGCCCACTTGTGCAGGTTGCCGACCCAGAAGTCGGCGCCTACCGACGCCACCGTGGTCGGCAACATGCCGGGCGCGTGCGCCGCGTCCACAAGCACCGGCACGCCCCGCTCCCGCGCCACCGCGGCGAGCGCCGCCGCCGGGAACAGCCGGGCGGTCGGCGAGGTGAGCTGGTCCACGATCAACAGTCGGGTCCGCCCGGGGCGCAGCCCCGCCCGGACGATCTCGACCACCTCCTCGTCGGTGGCGGTCAAGGGCACCGGCAGGGTCCGGGACACCGCCCCGGTCCGCTCGCACTCCCGCGCCACCGACAGGGCGACCGCACCGTACCCGTGGTCGGTGGTCAGCACCTCGTCACCGGGCCGCAGCGCGAGCGACTGCAACACCACTGCCGCACCGGCGGTGACATTGCCGACCAGGGCGGTGCCGTCCGGGTCGGCGCCGAGGAAGGTGGCGAGGTGCCGCCGGGCGTGGGTGATGCGGTCGACCAGGCCCGCACTGAAGAACCGCAGCGGATTGGCTTCCATCTCGTCGCGCAGGCGCTGCTGGGCGCGCTGCACGGCGATCGGCACGGCGCCGAACGAGCCGTGGTTGAGATGACTGACGGACGGGTCGAGGGAGAAGAGCAGCCGAGCCCCGGGAATCGGCTCGGGCGGCTGCGGCACCGTCATCCGTCGATCCTAGCCCGCCGTGGATCATCGCCCCGCCGCTTCGGTCAGGCCCGTGGGTGCGCCTGCCGGTAGGCCGCCCGCAGCCGCTCGACCGAGACGTGCGTGTAGATCTGTGTGCTCGCCAGCGACGAGTGCCCGAGCAGCTCCTGGACGGCACGCAGGTCCGCGCCGCCTTCGAGCAGGTGGGTGGCAGCCGAGTGGCGCAGCCCGTGCGGGGTCACCCGCGGCACCCCGGCCGCGCTGGTCCAGTCGGCCACGATCCGCCGCGCGGTGGTCGGGTTGAGCCGCCCGCCCCGGGCGCCGAGCAGCAACGCGCCGCCCGAACCCGGCGTCACCAGAGCCGGCCGGCCCGCGCCCAGCCACACGTCAAGCGCCCGCTGCGCCGGCACGCCGTACGGCACCGCGCGCTCCCGCCCGCCCTTGCCCAGCACGCGTACCACCCGGCGGCCCTGGTCGACGTCGGCGACATCCAGACCGCACGCCTCGCTGATCCGCACCCCGGTGCCGTAGAGCAGTTCGAGCAACAGCCGGTCCCGCAGCAGCACCACGTCGGGCGGTTCGTCGTCGCCCGTCCCGCCGTCGCCCGTCCCGCTGCCGGGCGCTGGCCGGTCTGCCGCCGTCGCGGCCCGCGCCGGGGCGTCCATCAGAGCAGCCGCCTGGTCGGCGCGCAGGACGGTGGGCAGCTCCCGGCGCGCCCGGGGGCTGGCCAGCGGCGCGGCGACGTCGGCCGGAAGGAGGTCGGCCCGGTGCGCCCAGGCGCTGAAGGTGCGGGCGGCAGCGGCCCTGCGGGCCAGGGTCGTCCGGGCGGTCCCCATGGTCCGCTGCTTGGCCAGCCAGCTGCGCAGCACCGCGAGATCCAGCTCGGCCAGCTCCGTGGCGCCCATCCGCACGGCGTGGTCAAGCAGGGAGACGAGGTCCGTGACGTACGCGCGGACGGTGTGCGCCGAGCGGTTGCGCACCCGGGCCAGATAATCGGCGAAGTCGTCCACCGCCTCGCGCATCGGCGTCGGCAACTCCTGGTGCGCGACCCGCGTGCCGCGCCGCCGCTCACCCACCTGGGGTCTCCGCCCTTGCCCGGCGCGTGTGGTCGCGCCGACGGTGTCGGGTGCTGTGGTGGGACACCGCCCCAGACTACGGCCGCCTGGGGCCGCCCGGCCCGCGATCACCGGCGGCCCGATGGCGTCGCTCGGGGAGCGTGCGACGCGATGGTGGCACCGGAAGCCACCGGTAGACGCCGAACGGGGGGTGGCCCGAAGTGCTCTGGACAGGGGAAACTCGTCTTGCGAAGAAGCCGGTGCCGGTCGGATCGGGCCGGCTCGCCCCGATCGGGCAGGGCGTACCCGCGACGGTGACGTCGGTGCGAGGAGGGACCGGGCGTGGGAGTGGATGCCGTCCTCTACCGGCGGGTGCGGGCCGGGGCGGACCGCCGCCGACCGTCGTACGTGTCGATCGAGGTCGTGGCGGACCGGCAGGACGTGCTGCTCGACCTGCTCACGCGGGTCCGGGGCGGTGGGCGCACCCCGCTGCTGGACCGCGTCGATCCGCTCGGTGAGCTGACCGTGGACGCCGGACAGGTGCCCCACCTGCTCACCGAACTGCGTTGCCTGCTGGAGGCGGCCCGAGCGCCGCGCGAGGTCGACCAGATCCGCCGGCTGGCCCGGCTCGCGCACCGGTGCCTGGAGGTCCGCGACGTCGAGCTGCGGTTCGAGGGCGACTGACGCCGCAGGTGCGCTCACCGGTCGGCCCCGGCGTCGCGCCGGTCGTCGGTCGGCGCCAGCGCGCCGTGCCGCGCGTCGGTCGGCGGGCGCGTGCCGCGCATGTCGTCGGTCGGCGCCAGCGCGTAGCCGTCGTCGCGGCGTACCACAAGGGCCAGCTCCTCCAGCATGGACAACTTGCGCATCGCGGTGCGCAGGTCCACCCCGGCCCGCGCCGCGATGTTCTCCAGGTCGATCGTCCGGCGGCGGGGCATCGCCTCCAGCACCTGGGCGGCGTCGTCGTCGAGCCGGTCCCGGGGCCGTTGTGGGGCCCGCGCGAGCGGCGCCAGGTCGTACCCGATCCGGCCCACCTCCTCCAGGACGTGCGCCACGTTGGCGACCAGCCGGGTCTCGGGCTTTTCGCGGAGCACCTCGTGCCCGCCCACCGACATGGCGGAGGTGACCGGCCCCGGCACCACCATCGCCGGCCGTCCGAGACCCAGCGCCCGGTTGAGGGTCTGGGTGGCGCCGCTCCGGGCGGCTGCCTCGACCACCACCGTGCCCAGGGTCGCCGCGGCGATGACCCGGTTGCGGATGAGGAACCGTGGACGCAGCGGGTCCGCACCCGGCATCCATTCGCTCACCAGCAGGCCGGTCTCGGCGATCCGGTCGAACAGCGCGGCGTTGCCCATCGGGTACGGGCGGTCCAGCCCGCAGGCGAGCACGGCGACTGTGCGCCCGCCGGCGGTCAACGCCCCGCGGTGCGCCGCCGAGTCGATGCCGAACGCCCCGCCGGACACCACAGTCCACTCCCGATCCGCGAGCCCGTAAGCCAGCTCGGTGGCGACGTGCGAGCCGTATGGGGTGGCCGCCCGGGCGCCGACCACGGCCACCGAGCGGGCCAGGGTCTCGCCGAGCGGCCAGCCGCCGCGTACCCAGAGACAGAGCGGTGGATCGGTCTCCACATCGACCCGACGTGTCGCCTCGGGCAGCCGCAGATTGCTGAGGTCGGCGACCCGCGTCGGCCACTCGTCGTCCGCCGGGGTGACCAGCCGCGCCCCGAGCCGCTCGGCGCGCGCCAGCGCTTCCGCCGCGACCGCGCGGGCGTCGCCGGCCGCCGTCCGGACCGCGACGGCCGCCCGGAGCGCCCGGTCCGGCGCCTCACCGGACAGCAGCAGGTCGAGCGCGGCCACCGGGCCGTGCCGCTCGACCAGGCCGTGCACCGACCGGGTGCCCGGCTCGGCGAGCCAGGTCAACGCGATCCGGGCCAGCCTGCGGTCGTCGCTCTCGTTCACGTGCCCTCTCCCGTCCTCAGTTGGATGGCCTCCGCGATGTCGTGCTCGTCGGGTCGATCCCGCCCGTCGAGATCGGCGATGGTCCACGAGAGCCGGAGGACCCGGTCGTATCCGCGCGCCGACAGCGAGCCGGTGTCCAGGCGGCGGCACAGCTCCCGGGTGACCCGCACCGGCAGGTGCCATGGCGGACGTCTCAGGTGGGGGCCGGGGACGTCGGCGTTCACCCGGTGCCCGGTGGACGCCCAGCGGTCGGCCGCGGCGCGGCGGGCCTCGACCACCCGGGCGGCCACAGTGGCCGAGGACTCGTGCGGCGCGTCCGTCCGCAGCAACTCCGCCGCGCGTACGGGTGGCAGTCGGACCTGCACGTCGACCCGGTCGAGCAGTGGGCCCGACAGCCGTCCCAGGTACCGCCGCCTGGCCAGCGGGGTGCACTCGCAGTCGATGTCCCCTGATGGCTTCGCGCAGGGGCAGGGGTTGGCGGCGAGCACCAGTTGCGTGCGGGCCGGGTATTCCGTCGCGCCCCGGGTGCGGGCGACCCGGACCAGTCCGCTCTCCAGTGGCTGGCGCAACGCCTCCAACGCGGCCTTGCCATATTCGGGGGCCTCGTCGAGGAAGAGCACGCCCCGGTGGGCCAGCGACACCGCGCCGGGTCGGGCCAGCCCGGAGCCGCCGCCGACGAGCGCCGGCACGGTGGCGGTGTGGTGCGGCGCCTGGAACGGGGGACGGCGCAGCAGCCCGCCCCCGGGTGGCAGCAGCCCGGCGATCGAGTGCAACGCGGTCACTTCGAGGGCTGCCTCGTCGTCCAGCTCCGGCAGGATCGACGGCAGCCGCTCGGCGAGCATGGTCTTGCCGGCGCCGGGCGGACCGAGCAGGGCGAGGTGGTGACCGCCGGCGGCGGCGATCTCGATGGCTCGCCGCCCGAGTGGTTGCCCGGCGACGTCGAGGAGGTCGGGGCCGGGCGGGACGGCGACCCGGGCCGGTGCGGGCGGGACCAGCAGGGGCGTGCCGTCGCGGACGTGGGCGACGAGCCGGTGCAGGGTGTCGACCGCGCGCACGCGTACGCCTGGGATGACGGCGGCCTCGGCGGCGTTGCCGGCGGGCACCACGACGCGCGCGTACCCGGCGCGGGCGGCGGCGGCGACCATGGGCAGGGTGCCGCGGACCGGACGGACCGCGCCGTCGAGGCCGAGTTCGCCGAGGATGACCGTGGCGTCGAGGGCGACCGGCGGCAGTTCGCCGGAGCCGGCGAGGACAGCCACGGCGAGGGCGAGGTCGAACGCGGAGCCGTACTTGGGCAGGGTGGCGGGGAGCAGGTTGAGGGTGATCCGGCGGTTGGGCCATTTCTGGCCGGAGTTGACGATGGCGGCGCGGACCCGGTCGCGGGCCTCGTGCAGCGCGGTGTCGGGCAGGCCGGAGATGAGCACGGCGGGCAGGCCCGGGGCGAGGTCGGCCTCGACCTCGACCACGTGTCCGGCCACGCCGGCCAGGCCGACGCTGAGCACCTTGGCGTAGCCCATGTCAGAACGCGCCCCGGAGGTGCTCGACCCGGGCGGGGCCGGCGGCCGGCAGCCGGACGGAGAGCACGTCGAAGCGGACCTCGTCGGCGGTGGTGCCGGTTTCCGCGAGCCAGCGGGCGGCCAGGCCGCGCAGCCGGCGGGCCTTGGCCCGGACCACGGCCTCGGCGGGGGAGCCGAACTGCTCGGTACGGCGGGTCTTGACCTCGCAGATGGCGAGGACCTCGCCCTCCCAGGCGATGATGTCGATCTCCCCGGCGGAGCAGCGCCAGTTGCGGACGATCGGGCGTAGCCCGGTCTCGATCAGGTGCCGCAGCGCGCACCGCTCGCCGTAGGCGCCGACGGCCTGGTTCCGGTTCGTCATGCCGGTCAGGATGAGACCGACGGGCCCCCGGGCGGGTGCCTCGTGCCGCCGGCCTGTGGACGAGGGTGGGCTTGTGGACGGGCTCACGATCTCCCGCCGCTTCTGCTAGAGGAGCTGGGCGGTCACTCCACGTGACGACACGGCGACCGGGTGGGGTGCGGGTGAGCTGCGGCGACGTCCCAGCCGGCCCGAATGGCGCGGCTGGTGCCGGTCGCATACCGTGCCGGTCGTGGACGGACGACGCAGCTACCCCGAGGATCAGCAGGAACCGCGGTGGGGCGACCGCGGGTACGAGTCGGACTGGCGCGCAACTGGGGAGCCGCGCTACCGCGACGACGACTACCGCACCCCGGAGCAGCGCGCCGACGAGAGCCGCTACGGGGGTTACTCCACCGCCGACCCGCTCGTCGACGACACCAGCGGCTGGCGGTCGCAGCGACCGGACGACCCGGAGGTCTCCGGTGAGCTGCCCGGACGCGCAGGTCGCCGGGCGGCCCGCGAGGCGGCCGGCGCGCCCGGTGAGGATCCGCTCGGCGCGCTGTCCCGCAGCGGCGTGGACGCGCTCGGCACCGGGTCGCGCGGGGCGGCGAACCCGTCGGCCGACCCGCTCACCGGCGCTCGTGGCGGCACCGATCCGTACGGGCTCCGGGTGCGGGGCGCCGACGCCCTCGCCGGCAATGCCGATCCGGCCCGTTCCGGCCCGCCGGGCGGCTACCCGATCGTGGACACCGGACGGTCGGGCGAGCCCGCCACGGCCGGCGGGACGCAGATCTCCCTCGGCGGCCGGATGGACCCCGGCGCGGCCACCCCGCTGACCGTGGGGGAGCGCCCGACCGGCGCGGCGGACCCGGCCGCGCCGGTGAACCCGCTGGAAATGCCGACCGGCCCGATGCCGGCGGTGGTGCCCCGGTCGGACACTCCGCCGCCCGGTGACGGCGTCTACCGGACCCGGCGTCCGGCGCTGGCGGTGCTGCTGGCGGTCCTGGTGCTGGTGCTGGAGGTGCCGGCGGTGCGGGTGTTGCTGCACGGGCTGGTCGGGGACCCGGTGTCGACGTCGCACGTCGTGGTGGGCACGTTCCTGGTGGTCGGGCTGCCGATCTTCGGCGCCGGGCTGTACGGCCTGCGTACCGGCGGGTTGGCGCTTGCCGACGGCAGTCGCGGCTGGCTGCGTCCGCCGACCGCGTACCTGACCGTCGGTCTGGTGCTCTTCGTCGCCGCCGCGCTCGCCGCCCGCTGACCGCGCTGACCGCGTCCGCACCCCGGGGCCGGGGTGCGGAGAGAGCGCGTACACTCGACAACTGGCGACCGCCTCGCGCGGTCGACCTCGCGCGTCCTCTCCACGGTCTTCCCGTGGGGCGACGGCCTCCCTGGTCCCGGTTCTTCACCCGGGCCCACCCTGGCCGGCGACCGGGCGCCAGGCGTCCGGCCGCCGGCTGGACGGACAACCAGGGACAAAGTAGGAGTTAACCACCATGGCCGTCGTGACCATGCGTCAGCTACTGGAGAGCGGTGTCCACTTCGGGCACCAGACCCGGCGCTGGAACCCGAAGATGAAGCGCTTCATCTTCACCGAGCGCAACGGTATCTACATCATCGACCTGCGCCAGACCCTCGACTACATCGAGAAGGCGTTCGAGTTCATCCGCACCACCGTCGCGGGCGGCGGCAGCATCCTGTTCGTCGGCACCAAGAAGCAGGCCCAGGAGGCCATCGCCGAGCAGGCGACCCGGGTCGGCCAGCCGTACGTCAACCACCGCTGGCTCGGCGGCATGCTGACCAACTTCCAGACCGTGTACAAGCGGCTCCAGCGGATGAAGGAGCTTGAGGCTCTCGGTGACCTGAGCGGCACCGCCGCCGGTTACACCAAGAAGGAGACCCTCCAGCTCTCTCGCGAGAAGATCAAGCTGACCCGCACCCTGGGTGGCCTGCGGGACATGCAGAAGCTTCCGGCAGCGGTCTGGATCGTCGACACCAAGAAGGAGCACATCGCCGTCGACGAGGCCCGCAAGCTGGGCATCCCGGTGATCGCCGTGCTCGACACCAACTGCGACCCGGACGAGGTCGACTTCCCGATCCCGGGTAACGACGACGCCATCCGGTCGGCCGAGCTGCTGACCAAGGTCGTCGCCGCGGCCGTGGCCGACGGCCTGATCGCCCGCTCCGGCCGTGGCCGGGGCGGCGACGAGAAGCCCGAGGCGGGCCAGGTCGGCGCCGACGAGCCGCTGGCCGAGTGGGAGCGCGAGCTGCTCGAGGAGCCGAAGAAGGCCGACGAGCAGCCTGCCGCCGCCGCGCAGCCGACCGCCGCCGAGCAGCCCGCCGCTGCCGAGCAGCCGGCGACCGCCACCGAGCAGCCGGCCGCCGCCGAGGAGCCGAAGAAGGCCGACGAGCAGCCGGCGACCGCCGCCGCGGAGTGATCGCACCGCCGTGTCCCGCCGTCGGAGGGCGGCGGGACACGGCGGACACACCGGGGCGACATCGGCCCGGTTCCGGGTAACCGGCAGCTTGACCAAACCACCGCAGTAGTCACAGACACCGAAGAGAGAGTCATGTCCAACTTCACCGCCGCGGACGTCAAGAAGCTCCGCGACCTCACCGGCGCCGGCATGATGGACTCCAAGAAGGCGCTGACCGAGGCCGACGGCGACTTCGACAAGGCCGTCGAGATCCTGCGCGTCAAGGGCGCCAAGGACGTCGGCAAGCGGGCCGGCCGCACCGCCGCCAACGGTCTCGTCGCCCACTCCGGCCAGGCGCTCCTCGAGCTCAACTGCGAGACCGACTTCGTCGCCAAGAACGACGCCTTCATCGCGCTGGCCCAGCAGCTCGTCGAGCACGGCGTGACGAGCGGCGCCGCCAACGCCGAGGAGCTGCTCGCCAGCACCCTCGACGGCAAGAGCGTGGCCGACCTGATCCAGGAGCAGTCCGCCAAGATCGGCGAGAAGCTGGTGCTCAACCGCTTCGCCAAGCTCGACGGCACCACCGCGGTCTACCTGCACCGCAAGAGCCAGGATCTGCCCCCGGCGGTCGGCGTGCTGGTGCAGTACGCGGGCAAGACCGACGAGGCGGCCGACGCCGACGCGCGCGGCGTGGCGATGCAGATCGCCGCCATGCGGCCGAAGTACCTCACCCGTGACGAGGTGCCCGCCGAGACGGTCGAGTCCGAGCGGCGCATCGCCGAGCAGACCGCCCGCGAGGAGAACAAGCCCGCGGCGGCGCTGCCGAAGATCGTCGAGGGTCGGGTCAACGCCTTCTTCAAGGACTTCGTCCTGCTGGAGCAGGCGGCCGTCGCCGACAACAAGAAGACCGTCAAGCAGGTGCTGGCCGAGGCCGGCATCGAGGTGACCCGCTTCGTGCGGTTCGAGGTCGGCCAGGCCTGAGCCGCCGCGCCCGGCCGGTGAGTCCGGGCGCACGGAGAACGTCGACGAGGAGGCCGCCGGTGTACGCGACAGGCACCGCGGCCTCCTCGTCGCATAGGGTCGGCAAGGGCAGGTACGCGATGCCCGCGCGATGCGCGGGGAGAAGGGGCGGGGCGGATGACGCAGGTTGTGAGTGACCGGAGCCTGGCGGCGGATGACCCCACCGCCCCTCCGCCCGGCCGGTCCCGCCGGGTGGTGCTGAAGCTTTCCGGCGAGGTCTTCGGCGGCGGCGCGATCGGCGTCGACCCGGACGTCGTGCAGGGCATCGCCCGACAGATCGCCACCGTGGTACGCCGCGGCGTGCAGGTCTCGGTGGTGGTCGGCGGCGGCAACTTCTTCCGCGGCGCGGAGTTGCAGAAGCGGGGCATGGACCGGGCCCGCGCCGACTACATGGGCATGCTGGGCACGGTGATGAACTGCCTCGCGCTCCAGGACTTCCTGGAGAAGGAGGGCATCGAGACCCGGGTGCAGAGCGCCATCACCATGGCCCAGGTCGCCGAGCCGTACATTCCGCTGCGCGCGATCCGGCACCTGGAGAAGGGCCGCGTGGTGATCTTCGGTGCCGGCGCCGGGATGCCCTACTTCTCCACCGACACGGTGGCCGCCCAGCGCGCGCTGGAGATCCGCGCGGACGTGGTGCTGATGAGCAAGAACGGCGTGGACGCGGTCTACACCGCCGACCCCCGGATCGACCCGACGGCGAGCAAGCTCGACTCGATCACCTTCTCCGAGGTGCTGCGCCGTAACCTGCGGGTGGCCGACGCCGCCGCGTTCAGCCTCTGCATGGAGAACGGCCTGCCGATGCTGGTCTTCGGCGCCCAGGGCGACGACACCATCGTCCGGGCCGTCGGCGGTGAGAAGATCGGCACGCTGATCACCGCCTGAGCGGTCCGCCGGACCGGCAGCGGTCCTCTGCCACAGCCCCACAGCACAGCCCAACGACGAGCGACAGAAGGAGGCGAGGAGACCGGTGATCGACGACACCCTCCTCGAGGCGGAGGAGAAGATGGAGCGTGCCATCGAGCACGCCAGGGAGGAATTCGGCGGGATCCGCACCGGTCGCGCCAACGCCGCCATGTTCTCCCGGATCGCCATCGACTACTACGGCAGCCCGACCCCGCTGCCGCAGATGGCGTCCATCGCGGTGCCCGAGCCGCGCATGGTGATCATCAAGCCGTACGACAACTCGCAGTTGGCTGCGATGGAGAAGGCGATCCGCGACTCGGACCTCGGGGTCAACCCGAACAACGAGGGCACCCAGTTGCGCATCGTGCTGCCGCAGATGACCGAGGAGCGGCGGCGCGACATGATCAAGATCGCCCGGCAGAAGGGCGAGGAGGCCAAGGTCGCCGTCCGCAACATCCGTCGTAAGGCCAAGGAGGAGCTGGACCGCCTGGTCAAGGACGGCGAGGTCGGCGAGGACGAGGGCCGGCGCGCGGAGAAGGACCTGGACGACCTGACCCAGCGCTTCGTCGGCACCGTGGACGAGATGATCAAGCACAAGGAGAGCGAGCTGCTCGAGGTCTGAGCGGGCCCGCGTACCGTCACGGCACCGCGTTGCCGCCGCCCGCGACCCGGGCGGCGGCCCGGTGCCGTCGTCGTGCCCGCCGCCGTCGATCCTCGCCGCGTTGCGGGTGCAGTAGGCTCGGCACGATTCCCGACCACTACGGGGTTAACGGCGGGAATCGCCCGGCCGTCGGTCGGTCAACAGGAAGTCTCACGCCGGTAGGGGATGGTCTTGGTCTTGCGTCATGTGGTGGCTTTCGTACCGTCTGCCGGTGCGTGATGTCCCACCCCGACCCCTACGGCAGCGCCGAGCCGCGTGGCTGGGACCGCCCGGCCCCCGCTCTGCCCTGGCCGGAGACCGACCTGGAGCCCGGTCCGTGGCGACGTCCCGCGCCCGGCCCGGATGCGTACGCCCCGCCCGCCGACCGGGATGCGTACGCCCCGCCCGCCGACCGGGATGCGTACGCCCGGCCGTACCCGAACGGTTCGCCGCGCCACGACGGGCCGCGGCCGTACGACGGACCGCCGGTCGCGGAGCGCGGCCGGCGGGTCGAGCCGGGGCCCGGTCCGCGGCCCGACGACGAGTATCCGACCGCGCAGATCGCCCCGGTGCGGGACGAACCGACCGAGCACCTCCCGGTGGTACGCGACGAGCCCGCGCCCGAGCCGCCGGCCGGTCGCCGGTCGAGGGGCCGGCGGCGGGCGAGCGCGGAGCGCCCACCGACCACCGCGCCCCGGGCGTCCCGGGCGGGTCGTAACCTGCCGGCGGCGATCGGCGTCGGGCTGGGTCTCGGCGTGGCGATCGTGGTGCCGCTCTTCTTCTTCCTGCCGGCGTTCCTCGCCGTGCTCGTCGCCGCTGTGGCCGTCGGCATCTGGGAGATGGCACGGGCGGTGCGGCGCAGCGGCGCCCATCCGCCGCTGGTGCCGCTCGTCGCCGGCGGGGTGATCATGATCGGGCTGGCCTGGTTCGCCGGCCCGGACGCGCTCTGTCTCGGGCTGCTGGTCACCGTGCTGGGGACGATGATCTGGCGGCTGGGCGACGGCCCCGGCAACTATCAGCGTGACCTGACCGCGGCCACGCTTATCGCCGTCTACGTGCCCTTCCTCGCCGGCTTCGCCGCGCTGCTCGCAGCCGCGCCCGGCGACGGTCACCTGCGCGTGCTTGTCACGCTTGTGGCAGTGGTGCTCTCCGACACCGGCGGGTATGCCGCCGGGGTGGCCTTCGGCAAGCATCCGATGGCCCCGAGGATCAGCCCGAAGAAGTCCTGGGAGGGCTTCGCCGGCTCGGTCACCGCCGCCGCGGCGGGCAGCGCGTTGCTGCTGTGGCTGCTGTTCGAGGTGGCGCCGTGGTGGGGCGCGCTGTTCGGGGTGGCGATCTCCTGCGCCGCGGTGCTCGGCGACCTCGGCGAGTCGATGATCAAGCGGGATCTGGGCGTCAAGGACATGAGCAACCTGCTGCCGGGTCATGGTGGCCTGATGGACCGGCTCGACTCGATCCTGTTCGCGGTGCCGACGGCGTACCTGCTGCTCGCGGTCTTCGTGCCGGTGGTGAGCTGAGGGATGGATCACCTCGGCGGCCCGGGGCGGAATGGCCGGTCGGTCACGATTCGGGACCCACGGACGGGTGCGTCCGGCCCGGCGCGTGTCAGACTGGACCCGTCATGACGAGCCTCCCGCTGATCTCCGTAGACCCCGACGCCCGTGGCCGCCGGCCCACGATGCCTCCCCGCCACCTCGCCGACCTGGACCTGCCGGGCCGCCAGGCGCTCGTCACCGAGCTGGGCGAACCGGCGTTCCGCGCCAAGCAGGTCTCGAACCACTACTTCGGCCGGCTGGTACGCGACCCGGAGCGGATGACCGACCTGCCGGCGGCGACCCGGGAGCGGCTGGCCGGCACGCTGCTGCCCACCCTGCTCACGCCGCTGCGCGAGCTGGCCTGCGACGACGGCGCGACCCGCAAGGCGCTCTGGCGGCTGCACGACGGCGCGCTTGTGGAGAGCGTGCTGATGGGCTACCCGGACCGGGTCACCGTCTGCATCTCCAGCCAGGCCGGCTGCGGCATGGCCTGCCCGTTCTGCGCCACCGGCCAGGCCGGGCTGACCCGCAACCTCTCCACCGCGGAGATCGTCGACCAGGCGGTCTACCTGGCCGGGGTGGCCGCCTCCGGGGCGGTGGCCGGCTCGCCGCCGCGGCTGTCGCACGTGGTGTTCATGGGCATGGGCGAGCCG
This sequence comes from Micromonospora marincola, assembly GCF_056150385.1. Lineage (NCBI taxonomy): Bacteria > Bacillati > Actinomycetota > Actinomycetes > Micromonosporales > Micromonosporaceae > Micromonospora > Micromonospora marincola. The sequence continues at coordinate 858,308 of NZ_JAXCFT010000001.1, forward strand.
CTTGCCAACTACTCGCGGGTGGTGGCGGCGATCCGCCGGCTGGTGTCGCCGGCGCCGGAGGGCCTCGGCCTGTCCCAACGGCACATCACCGTTTCCACGGTCGGGCTGGTCCCGGCCATCCGCCGACTGGCCAGCGAAGACCTCTCGGTGACCCTTGCGTTGTCGCTGCACGCCCCCGATGATGAGCTTCGCGACGAGCTCGTCCCGGTCAACCAGCGCTGGAAGGTGTCCGAGGTGCTGGACGCGGCGTGGGGCTACGCGGCCACGACGGGGCGTCGCGTGTCCATCGAGTACGCGATGATCAAGGACGTGAACGACCAGCCGTGGAGAGCCGATCTGCTCGGGCGGCTGCTGGCCGGCAAGTTGGCCCACGTGAACCTGATCCCGCTCAACCCGACTCCGGGCAGCCGCTGGGACGCCAGCCCGAAGCCGGTCGAGCGGGAGTTCGTCCGGCGGTTGCGCGACGCCGGGGTGTCCACCACGGTGCGGGACACCCGAGGTCGCGAGATCGACGGAGCGTGTGGGCAGCTCGCCGCCGCCGAGGACACGGACAGCGACCCACGCGCGGCAACCGCGTAGCGGTACGAGACCAGGAGACATAGTGGCGAGTCAGGGTCAGCGTTTCCGGCGTAAGGCGCTCCGCCGGGGATACAAGGTCGACGAGGTGGACGCCTTCCTGGACCGGGTCGAGGCGACCCTCGACGGCCAGCCGGTGGGTGCGCCCGTCGCCTCCCAGGAGGTCCACGACGTCGTCTTCCGGGTCCGGTTCAACGGCTACGACGAGTGGCAGGTCGACCTGCACCTCGACCGGGTCGAGCGGCAACTCGCCGAGCTGGAGGAGCGCGGTGGCGCCCCCGGCGGGCGGGGCGTCGATCCCCGGATGGCCGACCGGCTCGGCCCGCCGATGCGCGACGACCGTGGCCTGTCTCCGGTGCCGCAGCCGCCGATGCCGCCGCGGCAGATGCCGGCCCAGGCCGGCCCGCCCGCCGACCGCTACGGTAACCGCTACGACGAGCCGACCGGCGCGTTCGCCGGTGGATACGACAACCCCCGCGGCGGCTACGACGCGCCGCGTGGTCCGGCCGGTCCGGGTCCGATGGGTCCGGGCCCGATGGGTCCGCCGCCGGGCGGGCCGATGGGCCACGGCGGCCCGCCGCCGCGTGGCCTGCCGCCCGGCCCGAGCGGGTACGGCCAGGACACCGGCCCCGGTGGCTACGGTCCGCCGGACCAGGGCCAGGGCGGGTACGGCCCGGAAACCGGCCAGGGTGGGTACGGCGGCCCGAGTGACAGGTTCGACGGCTTCGAGGCGGGCCGGCACGGTCGCGCCGACATGACCGCGGAGATCCGGATGCCCGAGCGTGACCTGCGTGAGCTGCGCGGACGCGGCCCGGGCGGTCCGCCGGCGCTGCCGCAGCAGGGCTACGGCCCGCCGGATCCGGGCTACGGTCCGCCGGACTCCGGCTACGGCGGTGGCCCCTCGATGACTGGTCCGCCGCTCGTCGGTCCGCCGGCCGCCGGGCCGCCGATGGTGGGTCCGCCGATGGCCGGGCCGCCCGGCAGCGACCTCCACCGGGTCGACCAGATCCGGCGCAGCTTCCAGGTCCGCCGGTTCGGCAGCGGGTACGACCCGGACCAGGTCGACCGGTTCTTCGAGACGCTGCTCGGCGGCATGCAGGGGCGCAACGCGATGCCGGTGAACCCGAAGGACCTCGACACGCTGCGGTTCGGGCTGGTGCCCGGCGGCTACTTCGAGGCGGAGGTCGACGCCGCGCTCAAGGACGTGCAGGACATCCTGATGGGCCGTTGAGCCCGCTGCCGACAGCGAAGGGCCCGCCCCCCGAGGGGCGGGCCCTTTCGCGTACCGCTGGCGCCGTGCGTCAGGACCGCAGGCCGTTGCGGCGCAGCACCGCGTCGCCGATGACGATGGCGAGCAGCAGCGCGGCGATCCCGAACAGCCAGATGTCCTCCACCCGGCCCTCCTCGGTGCCGCAGAGCGCCATCAACACCAGGGCCACCGCCGACACCACCGCACCGATCCGTCCGGACCTGCGGTGCCCGGGCCTGTGCTGATCTGGCGCGGTTACCGGCTCGTCTCCTGCCACTGTCGGTCCTTCCCTCGCGATCGGATCTCCGGTTAGTCTGTCACGCCCCGTGATCGGCTTGGCGTAGGGTCCGGCCGGACGGGGCGCGGATGACCCGCTATAGGCGTCGCGGAACGGCGACCACACTGTCTCCGGTAGCGTCGTGGCGTACGCCTGATGCCTTTTTTGAGGGGGACTACGGTGCGAGTGACCGGTACGGGCCACGCCAGCATGCGGATCGACACGCCCGCGGGCAGCATCCTGTGCGACCCGTGGGTCAACCCCGCCTACTTCGCCTCGTGGTTCCCCTTCCCGGACAACTCGCAGCTCGACTGGGCGACGCTGGGCCAGGTCGACTACCTGTACGTGTCGCATCTGCACCGGGACCACTTCGACGCCAAGCACCTGCGCGAGGTCATCTCCAAGGACGCCACCGTCCTGCTGCCCGAGTTCCCCACCTCCGAGATGGAGGACGAGCTGCGGGCGTTGGGCTTCACGAAGTTCCTCAAGGCCCCGAACGAGCAGGTCGTGGAGCTGCCCGGCGGATTGAAGATCATGATCCAGGCGTTGACAAGTCCGACCGACGGCCCGATCGGCGACTCGTCGTTGTGGGTCGAGTACGACGGCGTCCGGCTGCTCAACCAGAACGACGCCCGCCCCACCGACCTGACCGTCTTCGCCGAGCTGGGCCACGTGCACGCGCACATGCTCCAGTTCTCCGGCGCGATCTGGTATCCGATGGTCTACGAGCTGCCGCAGTCGGCCAAGACCGCGTTCGGCAAGCAGAAGCGGGACCGGCAGTTCGACCGCACCTGGCGCTACATCGACGACCTGAAGGCCGACAACGTCTTCCCGATCGCCGGCCCGCCGTGCTTCCTCGACGACGAGCTGTGGCAGTTCAACGACATCTTCGGCGACGAGGGCAACATCTTCCCCGACCAGTCGGTCTTCCTGGCCGAGTACGCGAAGGTCGGCGGCACCAACGGCATCGTGCTGCTGCCGGGCAGCGTCGCCGAGGTCACCACGTCCGGCGCCACCACCACCCACCCTCAGCCGGTCGAGGAGTTCTTCGCGAACAAGGTCGCCCACCTGGAGGAGATGCGGGAGCGCAAGCGTCAGGTCATCGAGGCGGAGAAGGCGTCCTGGCGGCACCCCGAGATCGACGTGCTGGCCGGGATGAAGCGCCGGATCGAGCCGCTGCTCGACGAGTCGATCTACCTGGCCAAGGGTGTCGGCGGTCCGGTCCGCTTCGACCTGGTGGGCTACGACGGAGAAAACGTCGAGTCGATCGTGGTGGACTTCCCCGGTAAGGAGGTCCGGCCGTACGCGGACGAGAAGGTCCGCTACCGCTTCCGCACCGAACGCGCGCTGATCGAGCACCTGCTCCACATCGGCGAGGTGGACTGGGTCAACTCGCTCTTCCTCTCCTGCCGGTTCTCCGCGGCCCGGATCGGCCAGTACAACGAGTTCGTCTACGCCTTCTTCAAGTGCCTCTCCGAGGAGCGCCTCCAGTACGCCGAGGGCTGGTACGACGAGCACGAGCGGGCGGTCGACGCCGAGGACATCACGCTCGACGGCTGGGTGGTGCAGCGGCGCTGCCCGCACCTGAAGGCGGACCTGAGCCGGTTTGGCATCGTCGACGGCGACCAGCTCACCTGCCAGTTGCACGGCTGGAAGTTCGACCTGGCCAGCGGCCGTTGCCTGACAAGTGTCGGGCACAAGGTCCGCGCCCACCGGGCCGACGCGGAGACTCCCGCGCCGGCCGGGGACGCGATCATCTGACGCTTCCGCCCCGCGGGCCGTCCCCGGCGCGCGATCATCTCCTGGTGAGGGGGCGGTGTGACGGGGGCGGACAGGGAGCCGGAGTACCGGTTCGGGCGCGGGAGCGAGATGGCGCGGGACGCCTCCCGGGTGGAGGCGTTCAGTGACGCGGTGATCGCCATCGTGCTCACGCTGATGGCGGTCGAGCTGCTCCAGTTCGGCCCGAATGCGCCGGACGACAGCGGGCTGCCGGCCGCGCTCGGGCACGAGTGGCGGGCCTACCTGGCGTACGTGATCACGTTCGCGGTGGTCGGCCAGGTCTGGTTGACCCACCACAACATGTGGCGCTACGTCTGCCGGGTGGACCAGATGCTGCTGGTGTTCAACCTGCTGTTGTTGATGTTCGTGGCGGCCATCCCGTTCACCGCGAACCTGCTCGCGGACAATCTGCGCGGCACGGCCGGCGACCAGCGGTTGACCGCCGCGCTCTATGTCGGCACGGTGCTCGGCGAGGCGTTCTTCTTCAACCTGAGCTGGTGGTGGGCGCGCAGGCGGGGACTGCTGCACCCGGATCTCGACCCGCGCCTGGCGCGGGCGGTGGCCCGCCGGTTCCGGCTCGGCCCGCTGCTCTACCTGGTGGCGTTCGCGGTGGTGTTCGTCGACCCGATCCTCAGCCTGTTGGCGTACCTGCTGCTCGTCGGCCTCTACGTGATCCGTGGTCCGGGCGACCTCCCGCGCGCCGGGCAGGAGGCCGCCTCGCCGTGACGTGTGTTAAGCGGGGGCCCCTCCTGTACCGGAGGCGTTAAGCGGGGGCCCCTCCTTACATGTCGGCGAGGATGCGGCGGGCGGCGTTGTGGCCGGCGGCGCCGATCACGCTGCCCGCCGGGTGGCAGCCGGCGCTGCCGGCGTAGACGCCTGGCACGCCTGTGGCGTACGGCATCCGGTCGGTGAACGACGCCGTGTTGTCGACGTGGTGGATGTGCCCGCCGGTGATCCCGAAGTGGGCCTCGATGCCGGGCGGGGGCAGCGGCACCGCGTCGGCGATCAGGTCGCCGGCGCCCGGCGCGTACCGCTCGCAGATCGCGACCAGCCGTTCGACGTACCCGGGCAGCGCCGCGTCCCAGGTGGTGCCGGCCAGCTCGTAGGGGACCGACTGGACGAACAGTGCCGACGAGTGGTGCCCGGCGTCGTCCTGGAGTGACGGGTCGACGGTGGTGTGCAGGTACCACTCGATTGTCGGCTCGTCCGGCAGCCGCCCAGCCTGGACGTCGGCCCACATGTCGCGCAGCGCGGTCATCGGTGCGGCGCCACCGGCGCCGACGAGCGAGTCGGACCCGGGGAGCAGGTGGATGGTGGAGCCGAACGGGCTTGGCGCGTCGGCCGGCAGGCAGGAGAAGCGCGGCAGCCCGGTGAGCGCCAGGTTGAGCTTGAGCGTGGTGCCGGGCCGGCGGACCGCAGTCATCCGCGCGCCGAGTTCCGCCGGGAGCGCGCCGTCGGGCAGCAGCCCCATCAGCCGGTACGGGTCGCACGCCCCGAGGACCACGGGCGTCGCCACCTCGCGGCCGTCGGCAAGCACCACGCCGGAGGCGGCGCCGCCGTCGAGCGTGATCGCGGTGACCGGGGCACCGGTGACGATGCGGGCGCCGGCCGCCCGGGCGGCGTCGGCGAAGGTACGCGACACCGTGCCCATGCCGCCCTCGGCGATCATCCAGGTGCCGCCCGCGCCCGGTAGCCGGCACATGTTGTGCACCAGGAAGTTGTGCCCGGTGCCCGGGTCGTCCGGCCCGGCGTTGAGCCCGGACAGGCCGTCGGTCACCGCGTACATGCTGACCAGCAGCTCGGAGCGGAAGTCGAAGCGGGCCAGGTAATCGGCGACCGAGCCGCGGACCAGGTCCACGAAGACCTGCCGCAGCGCCGGCCGGACGTAACGCTCGGCGGTCTCCTCGACCGGCAGTGGCTCGGCCAGCCACGCCGGCGCCAGGTCGTCGCGGAGCTGGGCCAGTTCGGCCTGGAGCGCGTCGTCGGCGGCGACGTCCGCCGCCGAGAACATGTCGGTGAGCTGCCGCCGGGTGGCGGCGGTGTCGCGGCCGAAGAGGAGGTACGGCGAGCCGGGCCCGCCCGGCGTGGGGAGGAAGTAGTGCGGGTCGCGCCGTACCACCGGGATGGTCACATCGAGCGTGGCGAGCAGTTCCGGCGGCATCAGCCCGAGCAGGTACGACCCGGTGGAGTGGCGCAGCCCGGGCACCAGCGGGAACGGGTTCTCGGTGCGGGTGGCGCCGCCGATCACCTCGGCGGCCTCCAGCACCAGCACGTCGAGACCGGCGCGGGCCAGCAGGATCGCCGAGACCAGGCCGTTGTGCCCGGAGCCGACCACGACGACGTCGGCGCGGGACGGCAGCTCACTCCCGTCGTTCATGGGACCGGAGCCTACTGCCGGGCGGGCCCCGGCGGGAGGGTTCGCGGCCGGACGCTACCGTGGCGCGCATGCCCGAGGCTCTCCAGTTCGCGCTCCTGGCCGTGCTCGCCGTGCTCCTGCTCGTGTTCGTGTTCCGGCGTGCCACCGGCCGTCCCCGGGACCTGGTCGCCCCCGACCCGGCCACCGGCGGCGGGCAGGCCGAGGTGCTCCGGCTGGCCCGCGAGGGACGGACGGTCGAGGCGGTCAAGCTGCTCCGCCAGCAGACCGGGCTGCCGCTGCTGGAGGCGAAGCAGGCGGTCGACGCGCTGCGGGCGGGCGGCACGCTGCCGGCCCGACCCGGTGACCCGGCCGCGCCCGGCGTCGACGACGGGGTGCGGGCCGAGGCGGCCCGGCTCGCCCACGCCGGAAAGAAGATCCACGCCGTCAAGCTGGTACGGGAGCACACGAGCTGGTCGCTGGCGGAGGCGAAGCGGTACGTGGACCGGCTCTGACGCCACCGCGCGTTCACCCGGCAGAGGCAGCGGTCGATGCCGACCGAGGGTTACCGTCGGTGCGGAGCCAACCGCCACCCCGGGAGGTCAACAGATGGACCGTCGTACCGTCCTGCGCGCCGTCACCGTGGCCGGCGGCACCGCCTTCGCCGGCAGTCTCTGGGCCGCGGCGGCCCCGGCCGTACCCGCCCAACCCGGCCCCGGCCCGTACGGGGACCTGCTGGCCGCCGACGCCAACGGCCTCCAGGTGCCCGCCGGCTTCACCTGTCGGGTGGTCGCCCGGTCCGGCCAGCGCGTCCCCGGCACCTCGTACGTATGGCACTGGGCGCCGGACGGCGGCGCCTGCTTCCCGGCCGGCGACGGCTGGATCTACGTCTCCAACTCGGAGGTCCCGCTTGTCGGCGGCGCCTCGGCCCTGAGGTTCGCGGCCGACGGGTCGGTCGCCGGCGCGTACCGGATCCTCAGCGACACCAACACCAACTGCGCCGGCGGGGCCACCCCGTGGGGGACGTGGCTCTCCTGCGAGGAGGTGCCGCTGGGCCGGGTCTTCGAGACCTGGCCGGGTGGCGGCCGGTCGGGCGAGGAACGGACCCGGATGGGGCGGTTCAAGCACGAGGCGGCGGCCTGCGACCCGGGCCGGCAGGTGGTCTACCTGACCGAGGACGAGCCGGACGGCCGCTTCTACCGCTTCGTCCCGGACACCTGGGGTGATCTGCGCAGCGGTCGGCTCCAGGTGCTCTGCGCCCGGGACGGTCAGGTGACCGGGCCGGTCACCTGGCAGGACGTGCCGGACCGCGACGGCTTCCCGGTGCCCACCCGCCACCAGGTGCGCGACGCGCAGTCGTTCGACGGCGGGGAGGGCTGCTGGTACGCGGACGACACCTGCTGGTTCACCACCAAGGGCGACAACCGGGTGTGGGCGTACGACGCGGTGGCGCAGCGGCTCGACCTGGCGTACGACGACTCGCTCGTGGAGACCGGCGCGGCGCCGCTGACCGGGGTGGACAACATCACCGGCAGCACGGGCGGCGATCTCTACGTGGCCGAGGACGGCGGCGACATGGAGATCAACATGATCACGCCGGCCGGCGTGGTGACACCGTTCGCCCGGCTCCTCGGGCAGGCGAGCTCGGAGATCACCGGGCCGGCGTTCTCGCCCGACGGCAGCCGGCTCTACTTCTCCTCGCAGCGCGGCACCACAGGCGCCAAGGCCGGCAGCGGCGGCATCACGTACGAGGTGCGCGGCCCGTTCCGGCGCTGACCGGCGGTCAGGAGCGGGCCGCCAGGTGGGCGGCCCGCCACCGGCCCAACGCCAGCGTGGCCGAATATCCGGCCAGCACGATCACGTGGAACAGGTAGAGCCAGAGCAGCACCGCCACCCCGCCGCCGATCTCGTCGAACCCGCCGAACGGCACGCCCAGGTTCAGCGGCAGCGAGCAGAACAGCACGAAACCGTGCAGGAAGCCGGAGAGGTTCGCGGCGGTGAACGAGCCCATGCCCAGCGTGGCGAGCCAGTCCGGGGAGGCCGGGCCGACCACCCGGAACACCCACACCAGCACCGGCGTGAGCACCAGCCACACCGCCAGGAACGACAGCACCACGCCTAGTGCGCCGGCCCAGCCGCCCTGGCGCACCAGCCGGGTGGTGAGCGGCAACGCCAGCAGGATCGACAGCAGCAGCGCCGGGGCGGGCGCGAGCAGCGGCAGCAGCAGCAGCCGGCCGCGCCAGCCGACGAGCGCGCCGGATTCGCCGCGCGGCTCGGCCACCGAGACGAACGCCCGGCGCAGCCCCTCGCCGTAGAGCGAGGCCGGCAGCAGCGACGCCAGGGCCAGCAGCGGGGTCAGCCCCAACCCGGCCTCGACGAGCGCGGCCACCGCGCGGTGCGCGCCGATCTCGGTGGGCAGCGTCTCGATCGCGTACGAGGTCAGCCGGCGCACCCGGTCGGCCCCGGCGAGCAGCCCGGTGAGCCAGATCGCCAGCAGCGCCACCGGCACCACCGCGATCGCGCCGTAGAACGTGATCGCGGCGGCGTGCAGCGACAGGTCCCGGCCCCGGACCGGCCGGAACGCCGCCGAGGTGATCCGCTTCGCCCGTTGCCACCCGTCGCCCATCGCCCCCTCGTTCCCCGTGTGGTGGCCGGCCACGCATTACGATCCGGCGTCATGATGATCGTCTCGACCGAGCGGCTCGTGGTCCGGGACTGGACCGAGTCACCAGACGACCTCGCCCGGGTCTACGACATCTACTCCCGCGAGGAGGTGATGCGCTGGCTGGGCGGTGGCCGGGGCCGGCTGACCGATCCGGCGGAGGCGCTGGAGCGGGTGCGCTCCTGGCGTGAGCGCGACGCGCCGTACGACGGTCGGTGGGGCCTGTGGGCGGTCGAGCCGCGCGCGGTGGCCCGCGCGGCCGGCAGCGTCCTGCTCAAGCCGTTGCCCGGCCGCGACGGCGTCACCCCGACCGACGACCTGGAGGTCGGTTGGCACCTGCACCCCGACGCCCAGGGCCACGGCTACGCCACCGAGGCGGCCCGGGCGGTGCTGGCGCGGGAGTTCGCCACCGGGACGGCGCGGGTCCACGCGGTGGTGACGCCCGGCAACGAGCCGTCGATGGCGGTGGCCCGGCGGCTCGGCATGACCCACGTCGGCGTCCGCACCGACTGGTACGGCGGCGCCGAGCTGGAGACATTCGTCCTGGATCGCCCCGTCTAGCTCGTTGGCGCTTTGCCGTCGGCCTCCCTACGGTGGGGGAGACGAGGGGGGTGCGGTGTGGTCGACGGCGGCGACGCGGCGCGTTGGCTGCAACTCAACGCGCCCCGAGGCGGGCCGGACGAGCTGTCGTTCCTGGTGAGCCAGGCCGCGCCGGCCGTCGGCGCCACCGAGATCGTGATCTATCTGGCCGACTACACGCAGTCCACACTCGTGCCCCTGCCCGGCGCCGGCCTGACCCGGAGCGAGCTGACGATCGAGACGACCCTGGCCGGCCGGGCGTACACAAGCCTCCAGGTGCAGCGCGCTCCCGACCACCCGGACCGGCTCTGGGTGCCCCTGCTGCTCGGGTGCGAACGGCTGGGCGTGCTGGAGATCGTGTCGCCGGACGCGGGCGACCCCGCGCTGGACCGGCCGGCCTGGGAGGTGGCGGTGAACGTCGCCCAGCTCCTGGTGAACCGCCGGCACTACGGCGACGTCGTCGAACGGATCCGCCGCCGCCTGCCGATGCAGGTCGCCGCCGAGATCGTGTGGGGGCTGCTGCCGCCGCTGACCTTCGCGACCGACGACCTGGTGATCACCGCCATTCTCGAACCGTGCTACGACGTCGGCGGGGACATCTTCGACTACGCGCTCAACGGCGACGTGCTGAGCGTCGGGCTCTTCGACACCTGTGGGCACGGCATCAAGGCGAGCGCGTTGGCCTCGCTCGTGGTCAGCGCGTACCGCAACGCGCGGCGTACCGGTCTCGACCTGGTCGACACGGCGATCAGCATCGACAGGTGGGTACGCGCCGAGCACCCCGGCACGTTCGCGACCGCGCTGCTCGGCGAGCTCGACAGGCGTACCGGCAGGCTCCGGATCATCAACGCGGGCCACCCGGGCGCCATGCTGCTGCGTGACGGCAAGGCCGTCCGGGCGCTGCCGGGTCCGACCGCGCTGCCGCTCGGGCTGGGCAACCTGTCGTCGAACCGCCGTCCGCGGGTGCACGAGGAGGCGCTGCACCCGGGCGACCGCATCCTGGCCTACACCGACGGCATCACCGACGCTCGCGGCGCCGACGGGGAGCGGTTCGGGCTGGACCGGCTCGTCGACTTCGTCGAGCGTGCCCTCAACGACCAACTGCCCAGCCCGGAGACGATGCGTCGGCTGGTCCGCGCCGTCCTCACCCACCAGCGGGACGAGCTCGAAGACGACGCCACCGCCCTGTTCCTGGAGTGGCAGCCGCCGCACCTGCCGTTGGGGCACCTGGAGCGCCTCACCGCGTCCGCCGGTGGCGATCGCCACGGACCGCCGGCCGCGTCCGAGGTCTAGCGCCCCCGGGCCGGTCCAGCCGAGGAACCGGGCACCACCCCGCCGCCCCTTCGCGGTGATCATGAAGTTAGCGGCATTAACAGAGATCAACACGACGGCTAACTTCATGATCACCGGTGCGGTGCGCTGCCGCTAGGGTGGGTTGCAGCACGATTGCCCTCGATGGTCCAGGCCGCATTCACGCCCCTCTCTACGAACTGGTCGACGACGACTACCGACCGCTGGCCGCCGCGGCAGCGGGAACCACGTTCGCGATGCGGCAGCCGTTCGAGTTCACCATCGACCCGGCCGACCTGCTCGACGAGGAGGCGCCCGAGCGATCCGGGTGACCATGATCCACACCGGCTCGGCGAGGTGGCGGGGTCGGAGGCGCTCGGAGTGCGCCACCTCGGGGAAGTGGAGTCGATCAAGCTACGGGGGGACGCCGGGCGAGGGCGGGTGACGCGCTGGGGAACAATGGGCGCGTGACCACTCCCCGAGACCTCGTGCTGCTCGGCTCGACCGGCTCCATCGGCACCCAGGCCATCGACATCGTCAAGCGCAACCCGGGCCGGTTCCGGGTGGTCGCGCTCGGCGCGGGCGGCGGCAACGTGGAGCTGCTCGCCACCCAGGCGCTGGAGCTGGGCGTGGACGCGGTCGGGGTGGCGCGGGCGTCCGCCGCGCAGGATCTCCAACTCGCGTTCTACGCCGAGGCGAGCCGGCGGGGTTGGGCCACCGGCGACTTCAAGCTTCCCAAGATCGTGGCCGGGCCGGACGCGATGACCGAGCTGGCGCAGTGGCCGTGCGACGTGGTGCTCAACGGCGTGGTCGGCTCGCTGGGCCTGCCGCCGACGCTTGCCGCGCTGCGCGCCGGCCGTACCCTCGCGCTCGCCAACAAGGAGTCGCTTGTGGCCGGCGGCCCGCTGGTCAAGGCCGCGGTCACCCGACCGGGGCAGATCGTTCCGGTCGACAGCGAGCACTCGGCGCTGGCGCAGTGCCTGCGCGGGGGCGCGCGCGGCGAGGTCCGCCGGCTGATCGTCACCGCCAGCGGCGGCCCGTTCCGGGGCCGGCGGCGCGAGGAGTTGACCGAGGTCACACCGGAGCAGGCGCTGGCGCACCCGACCTGGAACATGGGCCCGGTCGTCACGATCAACTCCGCCACCATGGTCAACAAGGCGCTTGAGGTGATCGAGGCGCACGAGCTGTTCGACGTGCCGTACGCGGACATCGAGGTGACGGTCCATCCGCAGTCGGTGATCCACTCGATGGTCGAGTTCGTCGACGGCTCCACCCTCGCCCAGGCCAGCCCGCCGGACATGCGACTGCCCATCGCGCTCGGTATCGGCTGGCCGGACCGGGTGCCCGAGGCAGCCGGCGCGGTCGACTGGACCACGGCGCACACCTGGGAGTTCGCGCCGCTCGACGACGTCGCCTTCCCGGCGGTGGCGCTGGCGAAGGCCGCCGGCGAGGCGGGACGCTGCCGCCCGGCGATCTACAACGCGGCGAACGAGGAGTGCGTGGCCGCGTTCGTCGCCGGTCGGCTGCCGTTCCTCGGCATCGTCGACACCCTCCGGCGGGTGCTGGAGGACGCTCCCGACTTCGACGAACCAGGTACCGTCGAGGACGTGCTCACCGCCGAGTCGTGGGCACGGGCGCACGCCCAGGAGATCATCGTCGGGTCGGTGGAAGGAGCTCGATGAGCTATCTGCTCGGGGTGGTGCTGTTCGCCCTGGCGATCCTCATCTCGGTGAGCCTGCACGAGGCGGGCCACATGGTGGCCGCCAAGGCTTTCGGGATGAAGGTCACCCGCTACTTCGTCGGCTTCGGCCCCACGCTGTGGTCGTTCCGGCGGGGCGAGACGGAGTACGGCATCAAGGGCATCCCGCTCGGCGGCTTCTGCAAGATCGTCGGCATGACCCCGCAGGACGACGACGTCGAGCCGGGGGACGAGAAACGCGCGATGTGGCGCTATCCGGTGTGGAAACGGACGATCGTGATGTCCGCCGGCTCCGCGATGCACTTCGCCATCGCGCTGATCGCGCTCTGGATCATCGCGGTGACCGCCGGCCTGCCGAACCCGAAGTTCCCCACCAACGAGGAGCAGCTCCGGGCCGAGCCGGCGGTGATCGCGCTCGCCCCGTGCGTGGTGGTGGAGAACGTCAACCGCGCCTGCCAGGCCGGCGATCCGGCCAGCCCGGCCAACAAGGCGCAGCTCGCCGACGGTGACCGGGTCACCTCGGTGAACGGCCGGCCGATCTCCAACTGGGGCGACATGCTCGACGTCGTCCGTGCCACCAGGCCCGGCACGGCCACCGTCACCTACCTGCGCGACGGCACCCCCGGCACCGCCACCGTCGACCTGGCCTCGGTGCAGCGTGCGCCGCGCGACGACCCGAAGGGCACGCCCTCGGCGGTCTCCGCGCTCGGCGTGCTCCTCCAGCCCAGCACCCCGACCCGGGTCGAATACGGCCCGGTCGCCGCGTTCGGCGCCACCGCCGACTTCACCGGCAACATGGCGGTGCAGACGGCGCACGCCATGCAGCGCATCCCGCAGAAGGTGCCGGCGCTGTGGAACGCGATCACCGGCGGCGAGCGTGACATGGACACCCCGATCAGCGTGGTCGGCGCCAGCCGGCTCGGCGGCGAGGCCGTGGAGAACAACGCCTGGCTGGTGTTCTTCATGCTCTTCGTGTCGCTGAACTTCTTCATCGGCGTGTTCAACCTGCTGCCGCTGCTCCCGCTGGACGGCGGTCACATCGCCATCGCCTGGTTCGAGCGCGTCCGGTCCTGGCTGTACGCGCGGATCGGCCGCACCGACCCGGGCCGCGTCGACTATCTCAAGCTCATGCCCCTCACGTACGCGGTGATCCTGGTCGGTGGCGTGTTCACGCTGCTCACCGTCACCGCGGACGTGGTCAACCCGATCACGCTCTTCTCAAGGTGAGTGCCTGAAGTGACCGCTGTCAGTCTCGGTATGCCCCCCGTACCGCCGCCGCTGTTGGCCCCCCGCCGGGCCAGCCGCCAGATCATGGTCGGCTCGGTGCCGGTCGGTGGCGGCGCACCGGTCTCGGTGCAGTCCATGACCACCACCCTGACCGCCGACGTCAACGCCACGCTTCAGCAGATCGCCGAGCTGACCGCGTCCGGCTGCCAGATCGTCCGGGTCGCCGTGCCGTCGCAGGACGACGTCGAGGCGCTGCCCGCGATCGCGAAGAAGTCACAGATCCCGGTGATCGCCGACATCCACTTCCAGCCGAAGTACGTCTTCGCCGCGATCGACGCCGGCTGCGCCGCGGTGCGGGTGAACCCGGGCAACATCCGGCAGTTCGACGACAAGGTCAGGGAGATCGCCCGGGCGGCCGGCGACGCAGGCGTGCCGATCCGGATCGGCGTGAACGCCGGCTCGCTGGACAAGCGCCTCCTGGCCAAGTACGGCCGGGCCACCGCCGAGGCGCTCGTCGAGTCCGCGCTCTGGGAGTGCTCGCTGTTCGAGGAGCACGGTTTCCGGGACATCAAGATCTCGGTCAAGCACAACGACCCGGTGGTGATGATCCGCGCCTACCGGCAGCTCGCCGAACAGTGCGACTACCCGTTGCACCTGGGCGTCACCGAGGCCGGCCCGGCGTTCCAGGGCACCATCAAGTCGGCGGTGGCGTTCGGCGCGCTGCTCGCCGAGGGGATCGGCGACACGATCCGCGTCTCGCTCTCCGCCCCACCGGTCGAGGAGATCAAGGTCGGCAACGCGATCCTGGAGTCGCTGGGCCTGCGCGAGCGCGGCCTGGAGATCGTCTCCTGCCCGTCCTGCGGGCGGGCCCAGGTCGACGTCTACAAGCTGGCCGAGGAGGTCACCGCCGGCCTGGAGGGGCTGCCGGTGCCGCTGCGCGTCGCGGTCATGGGCTGCGTGGTGAACGGTCCGGGTGAGGCCCGCGAGGCCGACCTCGGCGTGGCGTCCGGCAACGGCAAGGGTCAGATCTTCGTCAAGGGCAAGGTCGTCAAGACCGTGCCCGAGGGGCAGATCGTGGAGACGCTTATCGAGGAGGCGCTGCGGATCGCCGACGAGATGGGCGCCGAGATCCCCGAGGAGCTACGGGACCTGGTGCCCGGCGCCACGGTCACCGTGCACTGAGTCCGACGTGGGAAAGGGCGGCCTCCGGCTGGGGGCCGCCCTTTCGCGTACGTGTGCTCACTCGGATTCGGCGAGGATGGCGTAGAGCTTGCGCCGGGTCTCGTCGAGCACCTGGGCGGCGCGGGCGCGCTGGTCGTCGGTGCCGGTCGTCATCACCTGCCGTAGCGCGTTCATCGCCTGCGCCCCGGCGTCGCGGATGTCGTGCCAGCTGTTTACCGTCTGCTCGGCGAACTCGGCCCAGGGCGGGGCCTGCGCCGCCTCGGTCGCCTCGGCCTGCCCCTGGTCGGTGAGGGCGAACCGCTTGCGTCCGCCGTCGGAGTCGGGGGCGGTCGCGATGACGCCCTCGTCCTCAAGCAGTTGCAGGGTGGGGTAGATCGAGCCGGGGCTGGGCCGCCAGGCCCCGCCGGTGCGGGAGTCGATCTCCTGGATCATTTCGTAGCCGTGCATCGCCCGCTCGGTGAGCAGGGCCAGCACCGCGCCGCGGACGTTCGGTCGCCGGCCGCGCCCGCGACCACCCCGGCCACGTCCGTGCCCGTGCGGACCGGGCGGGAACGGCGGCGGCGGGGGTACGGGCGGGAAGCCGAAGCCGCCGTGGCGGTGCATCTCGTCGCGCAGGGCGTGCACGTGTCGGTGGAAACCCATCGGGCTCTCCTCTTGTCGGTGGTATCGCTGATGCATCAACGATATATCGGCAACGCATCGGCGACAAGACGTTGAGCCGGATTGTCCGGGTGTCCGGTCGGCCCGCGCGCCCCCGGGTGCTTCTGGCAGGCTGGTAACCGTGCTCACGATGCCGGTACGTCAACTGGGGGAGTCGGAGCGCCGCTCGGTCGAGCGGCTGCTCGACCTCGACCCGTACGCCGGCGCGCAGGTCGCCGAGCGGGTGGCGGCGCGCGGCCTGGCCTGGTGGCGGGCCGAGGCGCGGATCCTCGGCTACGGCTCCCGGCGCCACCTGGAGTCGATCTGCTGGCTGGGCGGCAACCTGACCCCGGTGCTCGCCTCGGAGTCAGCGGTGGCCGCGTTCGCGGAACAACTGAGCGCGGAGGAGCGGCTCTGCTCCTCGATCGTGGGCCGCGCCGACGCGGTGCTCGGGCTCTGGGACCGCCTCTCCGATCACTGGGGGCCGGCTCGGGACGTACGCCCGAACCAGCCGCTGCTGGCCACGGACGCCCCGCCGCCGGTGGCGCCCGACCCGCAGGTGCGTCGCGTCCGTGGCAGTGAGGTCGACCGGCTCTTCCCGGCGGCGGTTTCCATGTACACCGAGGAGGTCGGCGTCTCGCCGCTTGCCGACGACGGCGGTCGCGGTTATCGGCGGCGGGTGACCGAGCTGGTGCGCGCCGGCCGGGCCTATGCCCGCTTCGTCGACGGCCGGGTGGTCTTCAAGGCCGAGCTGGCCGTGGTGACCCGGCGCACCGCCCAGGTGCAGGGCGTCTGGGTGGCGCCCGAGTGGCGGGGCCGGGGCCTCGCGGCGGCGGCCATGGCCGCCGTGGTCACCGACGCGCTGGCCCGGGTCGCGCCCACGGTCAGCCTCTACGTCAACGACTTCAACCTGCCGGCCCGCCGGGTCTACGAGCGCTGCGGCTTCCGCCCGGTCGGCACGCTCGCCACCGTGCTGTTCTAGGGGCGACCGGACCCCGGGGCGAACGCGAGCAGCACCCTCGGCCGGCGCGCCGGCGGGTAATTCGGTTGAGCCGGCGCGGCCGGACGGTGAGGCTGGAGTCACCGCCCCCACCGATCCGAGTCCGGAGGACTGTTCCATGCGCCTGCTCCGTGACCTCTGGACCACCGCGCCCCGGCGGATGGCGGTCGTCCTGCTGCTGATCGTGTTGGGCGCCGGTGGCCAGGCCGCCGCGTCCGCGTTGGCCGGGCCGGTGCTCGTGCACCGCTCGTCCGGCTGGTTCGTCGTGCTCGCCGTGGCGCTCGTCGCCGCCGTCGTCACCGACCTGCTGATCGGGCTGATCATGGCGCGGCTGACCGCCGACTGGTCCGCCGACGTGCGCCGCCGGCTCTGTCGGGTCGCGCTCGGCCAGGAGCTGCCGGCCCTGGAGACCACGCCTGTGGGCGAGCTGCTCGACCGGATCGACAACGACGTCTACCAGGTCGCCGCCGAAATGCGGAACACCGGCGTACGGCTGGCGCAGGGCATCGCCGTCTGTGTGCTCGCGACGGTAAGCACGCTCGTCGTCTGGTGGCCGGCGGGCGTCGGGATGGTGCTGCTCACCACACTGCTCGCGGCCGTGCTGCGCCGGCCCACCGCCCGCATCGCCCCGGCGCGGATGGACGAGGAGGAAGCCTGGTCCGACCTCGCGGCCGTGATGGAGGAGGCGGTGCACGGCCAGGACGACGTGCGCACCAGCCTCGCCCGGCCGTACGTGCTGCGTCTCTACGCCCGCCGGGCAGCCGCGGTGATCTCCCGCGGTGACCGGGTGTTCCGGCTCTCCGGCCGGGTCACCGCGCTGGCCAGCGGCGGCGTCCGGGTCGGCGTCGCCGCCGTGGTGCTGGCCGGGGCGTGGGCGCTTGCGACCGGCCGGGTGGACGCCGCCCGGCTGACCGCCGTCTGGTTGCTCGCGATCGCGTTCGGCGCGACAGTCGAGCACATCGCCCGCTGGGTGCCGCACCTGCAACAGGCATTCGGCGCGTGGGCCCGGGTGCAACTGCTCGCCGGCGCCCATCAGGAACCGGTCGGCGGGGTCGCCCCCACCGACGGCGACCTGACCGTGCGTGGGCTCACCTTCCGCTACCCGGCCACCGGCGACGAACGCGGCCCGGCGCTGCGCGACGTGCGGCTCCACTTCGCCCGCGGCCGTTCGTACGCGCTCGTCGGGCGCACCGGCTCGGGCAAGTCGACGCTCGCGAAGGTGCTCACCCGGGCGGTGGACGTGCCGTCGCACACCGTCTTCCTCGGTGACACGGACCTCGTCGACCTGGACGTCGAGGAGCTGCGCCGGTGGATCGCCGTGGTGCCGCAGCGCACCGAGATCCTCGCCGGCACGCTCGCCGAGAACGTCGCGCTGTTCGACCCGGAGCTGCTCGACGCCGCCGAGCGGGCGTTGGCCGAGCTGGGCCTCACCCCGTGGATCGCCGAGTTGCCCGACGGTGTGCACACCCGGCTCGGCGAGGGCGGCCACGTGCTCTCCGCCGGGCAGGAACAACTTGTCGCGTTCGCCCGGATCCTGGTCCGGGACCCGCACGTGGTGATCCTCGACGAGGCCACCGCGCGGCTCGACCCGGTCACCGAGAACCGGGTACGGCACGCCACCGAGCGGCTGCTCACCGACCGGATCGGCATCGTCATCGCACACCGGCTCTCCTCGGTGCGCCGCTGCGACGAGGTGGTGGTGATGGCCGACGGCGCGGTGCGGGAGGCCGGCCCGCTGCGCGAGTCGGCCCACTTCGCCGAACTGCTCGCCACCAGCCACGCCGGGGCGTACGCCGGCACCGGCGCCCGGGGCGGCGGCGTGGAACTGCTCGACGCGCCCGGCTGGGCCGACGAGCCGGTCGAGCCGGTCGAGCCGGCCGGCGCGTCGCGTCGCGTCGCGGTGCCGCGCGCCGAACCGCCGCCGCCGCCACCCACGCCGCCCGCCCGGACCATGCGGGAGATCCTCCGGCTGGGCCTCAACGATCCCCGGTACGGCCTGGCGGCGGTCGCCCTGTTCATCATGATGACGCTGCTCGGGCTGGACGGGGCGGTGCTGCCCTGGCTCTGGGCCGACCTGGTCGGCGGGGGTGACCCGTGGCTGCCGGCGCTGGGGATCGCCGCCGCGCTGCTCGTGGTGCTCCCGCTGCCCTACCTGACGAACGTGTGGTTCCCGCACTGGTGGATCCGGCAGATGCTGCGGATCAGCGCCCGCCTGGTGCACGGGCAGACCGGCGCGCGCCGGGTCAGCGGGCACACCCCGGCCGAGGTGGTGGCGCAGGGCGGCGACACCGACCGGGTGGTGCAACTCGCCGACAACCTGATGGACCAGTTCATCTCGCTCGCCATCGTGCTCACCATGACGCTCGTGACGGGCAGCTTCGTACCGGCGCTGTTCTTCGTCGGCACGATGGTGGTCTCCGGCCTCGCGGCGACGCTGTTCGGGCCCCGGCTGGAACGCACCGCCGCCGGCACGGTGAAGGCGCGCGCCGCGTTCGCCACCGCGCTGGTCTCGGCGATCTCCGCCGCCCGCACGGTGAAGCTGGCCGGCGCCACCCGTCCGGTGCTCGACCATCTCCACGGGCTGGACGTGGTGCGCAGCGAGCGGCAGCGCCGGGAGATCGCCATGCAGGTGTGGGCCCGGTCCACCCCGTCGATCGCGAGCGGCCTGCTGCCGATCGGGGCCTGGGCGCTCTACCTGGCCGGCGGGCTCTCCGCCGGCGCCACCCTGGTCGCGGTCTCCACCCTCGGCGCGGCCCGCTGGTTCGCGTGGACCACCGCGGCGCTCGTCTCCCAGTACCCGTCGGCGCGGGTGTGGACCCGGCGGACCGTGTCGATGACCGGGATGAGCACCTACTCGGCGCCGGTGCCCGGGCTCGACCTGGCCGCCGGCACCGCCCCGGCGCCCGAGCCGCCGCCCCGGCACCCGCTGAGCCGGCTGGAGCTGGCCGGCTTCGGCGCGCTGCACTCCGACGGCACGCTTGCCGTCCGTGACGTCGACCTGGTGGTCGAGCGCGGGCAGTTGGTGCTCGTGGTCGGGCCGGTCGGCGCCGGGAAGTCGTCGCTGCTGCGCGCGCTCGCCGGCATCGTGCACCACGTCGGCGCGCTGCGGTGGAACGGCGAGCCGGTCACCGAGCCGGAGATGTTCCTGCGCCCGAACCAGGTCGGCTACGTCGGCCAGCTACCCCGGGTGCTCTCCGGCACGGTGGCGGAGAACATCGCGCTCGGCCACCCGGTGGACGCCGCAGGCGCGGTCACGACCGCCCAGCTCGACCACGACCTGGCCGCCGCCGGGGGCGGGCTCGGGCTGCTCATCGGGCACAAGGGCACCCGGCTCTCCGGCGGCCAGCTCCAGCGGCTGGCGCTGGCCCGGGCGCTCGCCCCGCGTACCGAACTGCTCGTCGCCGACGACGTGTCCTCGGCGCTCGACGTGACCACGGAGCTGGCGTTGTGGGAGGCGTTGCGCGAGCACGAGGTGACGGTGGTCGGCTCGACCGCGAAGCGGGCCGCGCTGGTCCGCGCGGACCACGTGGTGGTGCTCGTCGACGGCGTGGTCGCCGACCAGGGCACCTGGTCCGACCTGGAGCCGCGCTGGAACCACCTGGCCGGGTGACATCCACTCGGCGCTCCCGTGATCATGAAGTTGGCGGCGACAAATCGGGCGGCGCAGGCCGCCAACTTCATGATCCCCGAAGCGCCGGGCGGGGCGGGTCAGAAGGCCCGGGTGTACGGGTCGGGCCAGGCGGGGGTGGCGCCGAGCTTCGCGGCGGCGCGGCGCGGCCAGTACGGGTCGCGGAGTAGCTCGCGGCCCAGCAACACCAGGTCCGCCTCGCCGCCGGCGACGATCTGCTCGGCCTGCTCGGGCTCCACGATCAGGCCCACCGCGCCGGTCGGCACGCCCGCGTCGCGGCGGATCCGGGCGGCAAGCGGCACCTGGTAGCCGGGTCCGACCGGGATGGACGCCCGGGCCGCCGCGCCGCCCGAGGAGGCGTCGACCAGGTCCACGCCGGCAGCCGCCAGCTCCCCGGCGAGGACCACGCTGTCCTCCACCGTCCAGCCGCCGTCGGTCCAGTCGGTGGCCGAGATGCGGGTCAGCACCGGCACGGCCTCGCCGACCGTGGCGCGGACCGCCCGGGCCACCTCCAGGGTGAGCCGCATCCGGCCGGCCCGGTCCCCGCCGTAGCCGTCCGTGCGCCGGTTGGTGAGCGGGGACAGGAACTCGTGCAGCAGGTAGCCGTGCGCCGCGTGGATCTCCACTGCGGCGAAGCCGGCGTCGAGCGCCCGCGCGGCGGCGGCGGCGAACGCGTCGACCACCGCGGCGATCCCGGGCTCGTCGAGCGCGGCCGGAGCACGGTGATCGGGCCCGAACGGGTCGCCGCCCGGTCCGACCGGCGTCCATCCGCCGTCGGTGTCCGGCACGCCACCGCGCCGCTCCGCCCACGGCCGGTACGTCGATGCCTTGAACCCGGCGTGCGCGAGCTGGACGGCCGGGACCGCGCCCTGACCGGCGACGAACGCGGTGACCGGCCGCCACGCGTCGACGTGCGCGCCGGACCAGAGCCCGACGTCCTGCGGGGTGATCCGCCCCTCGGGCACCACCGCGGTCGCCTCGCTGAGCACCAGCCCGGCCCCGCCGACGGCGCGGGAGCCGAGGTGGACGCGGTGCCAGTCGGTGGGCAGCCCGTCGGGCCCGGCGCTGTACTGGCACATCGGCGCCAGCGCGATCCGGTTGGGCAGGGTGACGCCGCGCAGGGCGAGCGGGGTGAACAGGGCGCTCATCGGATCCTCACTGTCAGGCGGGTACGGGGGCGAGCCGCTCGTGCTCGGCCGGCTCGATCAGGTCGCGCTTGCCGGCCGAGTCGTACGCGGCCCGGTCGAGCGTGCCCTCCCGGGCGGCCACGATGGTCGGCACCACGGCCTGCCCGGTCACGTTCGTGGCGGTACGCATCATGTCCAGGATCGGGTCGATCGCCAACAGCAGGCCGGCGCCGGCAAGCGGCAGGCCCAGCGTGCTCAGGGTCAGCGTGAGCATCACGATCGCGCCGGTCAGGCCGGCGGTGGCGGCCGAGCCGACCACGGAGACGAACGCGATGAGCAGGTAGTCGGTCACGCCCAGGTGCACGCCGAACACCTGCGCCACGAAGATCGCGGCGAGCGCCGGATAGATCGCGGCGCAGCCGTCCATCTTCGTGGTGGCGCCGAACGGCACCGCGAAGGAGGCGTACTCGCGGGGGACGCCGAGGCGCTCGACCGAACGCTGGGTCACCGGCATGGTGCCGACCGAGGAGCGGGATACGAAGGCCAGCTCGATGGCGGGCCAGGCACCGGCGAAGAAGCGCAGCGGGTTGAGCCGGCCGGCCGCGAGCAACAGCACCGGGTAGACCACGAACATCACCAGGGCGCAGCCGACGTAGACGGCGGTGGTGAACTTGGCGAGCGGGGCCAGCAGGTCCCAGCCGTACGAGGCGACGGCGTTGCCGATCAGGCCCAGGGTGCCGATCGGGGCGAGCCGGATCACCCACCAGAGCGCCTTCTGCACGATCGACAGCACCGCGCGGTTGAGCTGCACGAACGGCTCGGCGGGCTCGCCGACGAGCAGCGCGGCGGCGCCCACCACGAGGGCGAGGAAGACGATCTGCAGCACGTTGCCCTCGACGAACGCGCCGATCGGGTTGGTGGGCACGATGCCGGTGAGGAAGTCGATCCAGGAGCCGGTGGTCTTCGGCGCGTTGGCGCCGGCCGGGTCCAGGTTGACGCCGCGGCCCGGGTCGGTGAGCAGGCCGATGCCGATGCCGATGGTCACCGCGATCAGCGCGGTGATGCCGAACCAGAGCAGCGTCTTGAGCGCCAGCCGGGCGGCGTTCGCCACGCCGCGCAGGCTCACCACGCTTACCACGATGGCGGTGAAGACAAGCGGCGGCACGGCCAGTTTGAGGAGCTGGACGAAGAGGCCGCCGACGGTGTCGAGGGTGCTTGTCAGCCAGGCGAGGTCGTTGGCGCGGGCGAGGAAACCGAGCGCCACGCCGAGTACGAGGCCGAGCAGGATCTGCACGGAGAAGGGAAATTTGCGCAGGGCGGAAGCCATGAGGGCGGGTCCAGGGTCTGGAGAGGGAACGGGGGCGTCGGGGCGGAGCTACGCCGAACAGACGCCGCTGGCCTGCCGTCGGAGGTCGACGTACAGGCGCTCGGTGAGGCACCAGACATTGGTCATCGCCGGCCCACGCTACTCTCGTCGCCGCCCGCCCGGAAGGACCGCTCCCCGTGACGCCCCTTACACCCCTGCTGGTAAGGCGGGGGCCCCTTTTAACACCCGTCGGTTAAGCGGGGCCCCCGCCTATTGCCCAGGCGTTAAGCGGGGCCCCCTCCTTACCAGCACCGCGGCGGTGGCCAGCCCCCACGCGGCGGTCACCGTGAGCAGCGAACGCTCCAGCATCCCCACCAGCGTGCCCCGGCCCACCAACAGCATGGCCAGCCCGACCGCGCCGGACAGCGGCAGCGCCAGCGCCGCGCCGACCGCCGCGACCCGCCGCAGCGCCACACCCACCGCGGGGGAGCCCACAAGCGCCAGCATCGCGAAGACAACTGCGGCGGTGGCCGCGATGCTCGCCCCGCCGTGCACCAGGTCGGCGACCGTGGCGGCCTCGAACGGCGGCAGCGGGCAGCCGGCGCTGCACGTCACCGTGCCGGAGAGCACCGTGGCGACCGCGCCGGCGCCGAGCAGCGCGGACGCCGTCCGCGCCACCGTGGGCAGCGCCCCGGCGAGCAGCAGCAGCGCCGCCGCCAGCGCGAAGATCCCCGCCCGGTACGCCCCGGCGTACCCGCTGTCGGTGACCCCGGCCTCGCTGACGTACCCGGTCGGGCCCGGACCCGGGCCGGCGAGGACGGCGACCGTCACCGCGACCGCGCCGAACACGACGCAGCCGGCCGCGGAGGCGGCGGCGATCCGGCGGGGTGTGCGGTCAGCCACGCCCGTGCGGTGTGGTCCACCCGGCCAGGTCCGGGCCGAGCGGCACGATCCGGGTCGGGTTGATCATGTCGTGGGTGGCGTAGTAGTGCCGCTTGATGTGGTCGAAGTCCACCGTCTCGCCGAAGCCCGGGGTCTGGAACAGGTCCCGGGCGTACGCCCAGAGCACCGGCATCTCGGTCAGCTTCTGCCTGTTGCACTTGAAGTGCCCGTGGTAGGCCACGTCGAAGCGGACAAGCGTGGTGAACAGGCGCACGTCCGCCTCGGTGATCGTGTCCCCCATCAGGTAGCGCCGCCCGGCCAGCCGCGCCGACAGCGCGTCCAACCGGGCGAAGAGCGCGGTGTACGCCTCGTCGTACGCCTCCTGGGAGGTGGCGAAGCCGCACCGGTAGACGCCGTTGTTGACGTCGGTGTGGATCTCCGCCATCAGCGCGTCCATCTCCGGGCGCAGCTCCACCGGGTAGAGGTCCGGCGCGTCCGGGGCGTGGAACCGCCGCCACTCGGTGGAGAGGTCGAGGGTGAGCTGCGGATAGTCGTTGGTGACGACCCGCCCGGTAAGCGTGTCGACGAGCGCCGGCACGGTCACCCGGCCGGTGTAGTCCGGGTCGGTGGCCAGGTATGCCTCGGAGAGGAAGCCGACGCCCAGCACCGGGTCGAAGCCGTCCGGGTCGAGGGCGAACCGCCAGCCCCGCTCGTCCCGGATCGGGTCCACGGTGCCCAGCGAGATCACCTCGTCGAGGCCGAGCAGGCCGCGCACGATCCGGGCCCGGTGCGCCCACGGGCAGGCCCGGCACCAGACCAGCCGGTACCGGCCCGCCTCCAACGGCCAGCGGCCCTGCTCGTCCGGCCCGCCACCCTCCGGCGAGGTGGAGTGCGGGGTGACCCGCCCGGTGAAGCGGTTCGGTTGGCGGACGAACGAACCGCCGCCGCTTGTCTCTGCGCTGAACTGGGCCCCGGCCATGCCGCCAACCTATCCGCTCCGGGCGCGGATATCCTGGCGCCGTGGCGTCCGGCGTGACCCGCCGGGCGACCCCCGACCGACCCCTTCCCACCCCCGAAGGACGTGCGCGCGATGACCGTGGCCTACCTCGTTGCCGGAGTCCGCACCCCGATCGGCAGGTACGCCGGCGCCCTCGCCGGGGTCCGCCCCGACGACCTCGCCGCGCACGTCGTCCGCGAGCTGGTGACGCGACACCCCTCGGTCGACTGGGCCCGCACCGACGACGTGATCCTGGGCTGCGCCAACCAGGCCGGCGAGGACAACCGCAACGTGGCCCGGATGGCGGCCCTGCTGGGCGGGCTGCCGGAGGAGGTGCCGGGCAGCACCGTCAACCGGCTCTGCGGGTCCGGCCTGGACGCGCTCGCCTCCGCCGCCCGCGCGATCGTGGCCGGCGACGCCGACCTGATCGTGGCCGGCGGCGTGGAGAGCATGAGCCGCGCGCCGTTCGTCATGCCGAAGGCGACCACGCCGTTCGCCCGCACCGCCGAGGTCTACGACACCACAATCGGCTGGCGGTTGGTGAACCCGCTGATGAAGCGCGGTTGGGGCATCGACTCGATGCCGGAGACGGCGGAGAACGTGGCCGCCGAGTTCGGCGTGGACCGGGCGGCGCAGGACGGGTACGCGTACCGCTCGCAGCAGCGGACGGCGAAGGCGCAGGCCGACGGCCGGCTGGCCGAGGAGATCGTCGGTGTCACCGTGCCGGCCGGCAAGCGGGAGACGAAGCTTGTCGAGGTCGACGAGCACCCCCGGGAGACGTCGCTCGCGAAGCTGGCCGCGCTGCCCACCCCGTTCCGCGACGGCGGCACGGTGACCGCCGGCAACTCCTCCGGCGTCAACGACGGCGCGGTCGCGCTGCTTGTCGCCTCCGGGGCCGCCGTCGACCGCTACGGCCTCACCCCGCTGGCCCGGGTACGCGGCGCGGCGGCGGCGGGCGTGCCGCCACGGATCATGGGGATCGGGCCGGTGCCGGCGACCCGGAAGCTGCTCGACCGCCACGACCTCACGCTCGCCGACGTCGACGTGGTCGAGCTGAACGAGGCGTTCGCCGCGCAGTCCGTGGCGGTGCTGCGGGAGTTGGGCCTGCCGGAGGACGCCGAGCACGTCAACCCGAACGGCGGGGCGATCGCGCTGGGCCACCCGCTCGGCGCCAGCGGCGCCCGGCTGGCGCTTACCGCGGCGCTCGAGTTGCGCCGCCGGGGCGGGCGGCGGGCGCTCGCCACCATGTGTGTCGGCGTGGGACAGGGCATCTCGCTGCTGCTGGAGTCGGCCGCCTGAGTCGGGCTGTGACATCGCCGCGAGTGGATCTCCCGTACGTGGTCCGGCGCGCATAGAGTGGGCTGGACCACATGATCCGCCTCACGGCGGCGACGACCTGGGGGACCGAGCGATGCAGACGCCGGACGGACTTCCCGCCGAGATCGATCTGACCCGGCCGAGCGCCGCCCGGGTCTACGACTACTTCCTCGGCGGGGCGCACAACTTCGAGATCGACAGGCAGTTGGCCGAGCAGATCGCGTCGATGACCCCGAACCTGGCGGCCACCATGCGCTCGGGGCGGGAGTTCCTGCGCCGGGCCGTCCGGGTGCTGCTCGACGCCGGCATCGACCAGTTCCTCGACATCGGCTCGGGCATCCCCACCGTCGGCAACGTGCACGAGGTCGCCCAGGCGGCGAACCCGCAGGCCCGGATCGTCTACGTCGACATCGACCCGGTGGCGGTGGCGCACAGCCGTGAGCTGCTGGCCGGCAACGACCGGGCCACCGCGATCCTGGCCGACCTGCGCGAGCCGAAGCTGATCCTGGACCAGGCCCGGGCCAGCGGCCTGATCGACTTCGACCGGCCGGTGGGCATCCTGCTCGCCGGGGTGGTGCACTTCGTTCCGGACACCGACCGGCCGGCCGACGTCCTGGCCACCCTGCGGTCCGTCGCCGCCGAGGGCAGCTACCTGGTCATCTCCCACTCCACGTTCGAGGACCAGCCGCAGGAGATGCTCGACGCGCAGCGGTTGTCGGCGCGTACCGCCACCGAGATCACCCTGCGTTCGCGCGACGAGATCACCGGTTTCTTCGGCGACTGGACGATCCTCGAACCGGGGGTGGTGCACATGCCGCTGTGGCGGCCCGACTCGCCGTCCGACGTGGACGAGCGCCCGGAGCGATTCGGCGCGTTCGGCGGCGTCGCCCGGCACGACCGCCCCGCCGGGTGAGCCGACGTGCGCGCCCCGGAGCCTGACGGGGGTGACTTCAGCCGGCCCGGCGCCGCCGCGTACGCCGCCGAGTGGGCCCGGGCGGTGCGGCGGATCGGTTTCGTGCCGATGAGCGCGGCCGAGACCGAGCGTCTGCTGGTGCCGCTCACCGAGCGGTTGGCCCGCGCGCTGCTCGCACCCACCTTCTCCGCCCGACCCGCCCAGGAGGTGGGGCGTGCCCTGGTGGAGGCGC
Organism: Micromonospora marincola; assembly: GCF_056150385.1. NCBI lineage: Bacteria > Bacillati > Actinomycetota > Actinomycetes > Micromonosporales > Micromonosporaceae > Micromonospora > Micromonospora marincola. Next base: position 885,222 of record NZ_JAXCFT010000001.1, read on the forward strand.
ACCTCACCGAGCCCGGCGTGCTCGACTGGTCGGTGCAGGCGCTCGGTGACCGGTTGCTGCCCTGGGTGCTGCCGGCCCGGGAGGAGGTGCCCGAGCTGCGGGAGCGGATCGCCCTGTTGCAGGGCGCGTTCGCCGCCGGGTTCGCCCGGGCGCTCCGCGACCGGGTGTTCAGCCAGCAGGAGCGGATCGCCCGTTCGGCCTGGCAGGCCCGGGACACCGTCGAGCAGGCGCTGCGGGACAGCGAGGCGCGCTTCCGGGCGGTCTTCACCGGCGCCGCCATCGGCATCGGCATCGCCGGCGTGGACGGGCAGATCATCGAGGTCAACCAGTCCTTCGCGGACATGCTCGGCTACACCGTCGGGGAGATGCGGCGGATGAACGTGTCCGCGCTCGCCTACGAGGACGACGCGGCCGGCATGTGGGAGCTCTACCAGGAGCTGATCGAGGGCAAGCGGGACAGCGCCCGGGTGGAGAAGCGCTACTACCGCAAGGACGGCAGCGTGGTCTGGACCGACCTGGCCGTCACGCTGATCCGGTACGACGACGGTCGCCCCCGGTTCACCGTCGCCATGATCGAGGACATCACCCAGCGGTACGAGCTGCAGCAGCGACTGCGCTTCCAGGCGCTGCACGACCCGCTTACCGGCCTGCCCAACCGGACGCTGTTCTTCGAGAAGCTCGGCGAGGTCTTCGACGCGGCCGGGCCGGAACAGCGCGTCGGGCTCTGCTTCATCGACCTGGACGGGTTCAAGGCCGTCAACGACAGTCTCGGCCACGACCTGGGCGACCGGCTGCTCCAGGTGATCGCCAGGCGGTTGCGTGACTGCGTCTCCGGGCGCGGTCACCTGGTCGCGCGGATGGGCGGCGACGAGTTCGTCATCCTGGTCGACTCCGGCGGCGGTCTCGACGACGCGGTGGAGGTGGCCGAGCTGGCGCTCGCCGCGGTCTCCGCCCCGGTGCAGGTGGCCGACCAGCAGCTCGCCGTCTCGGCAAGCATCGGCATCGTGGACTGTCCGGCGGCGGAGACGAGCGCCGGCGAGCTGATGAAGGCCGCCGACACCACGCTCTACTGGGCCAAGGCGGAGGGGCGGGGCCGGTGGGCGGTGTACGACCCGGAGCGCAGCGCCGCCGACATCGCCCGGTCCGCGTTGGCCGCCAACCTGCCGGCCGCGCTTGACCGGGGCGAGTTCGTGCTGCACTACCAGCCGATCGTCTCGCTGCTGGACGGCACCATGGTGGCGGTCGAGGCGCTGGTCCGCTGGCAGCACCCGGAGTTGGGGCTGCTCGGGCCGGACCGCTTCATCGGGCTGGCCGAGGAGACCGGATTGATCGTCCGGCTGGGTGCCTGGGTGCTGCGCCAGGCGTGCCGGGACACCGAGTCGTGGCGGCGGTCCTATCCGGACACCACGCCCGTGGTGAGCGTCAACCTGGCCGCCCGGCAGGCCGACGACCCGGCCATCGTGGAAACGGTGGCCGAGGCGTTGCAGCACACCGGCCTCCCGGCCGAGCTGCTCCAGTTGGAGCTGACCGAGAGCGCGGTGATGGGCAGCGCGGGTGAGCCGCTGCGCGCTCTGCACCAGCTCGCCGACCTCGGGCTGCGGCTGGCCATCGACGACTTCGGCACCGGCTACTCGAATCTGGCGTACCTGCGCCGGCTGCCGATCCACTGCGTGAAGCTGGCCGGCCCGTTCGTCGAGGGGATCCGGGACGACGGCGCGGACGCGGTCGCCGACCACCGCGACGAGCGGATCGTCGACGCGCTGGTCCGGCTGGCGCACGCGCTGGAACTGTCGGTGACGGCCGAGGCGGTGGAGACCGAGGTGCAGGCCGAGCGGCTGCGGGCGCTGCGCTGCGACACCGGCCAGGGCCGCCTGTTCGGCCCCCCGATGCCCGCCGACGACATCCGCACCCGCCTTGCGGGTTAAGGAGGGGCCCCCGCTTAACGCCTCCGGTATAGGAAGGGCCCCCGCTTAACACCTGGTTTGCGCAGCACCCGCAGAGGAGAGAGATAACGCGTGAGTCTGAGCGATTCGCAGGCGGTGGTGTCGGTGGTCGCCGCGCTGGCGATCCTGGCCGGGCTGGCCGGGGTGGTGGTGCCCGGCCTGCCCGCGCTGCCACTGTGCTGGGGCGGAGTGCTGGTCTGGGCGTTGTTCGGCGACGCCGGCCCGGGCCGCTGGGCGGTGCTCGCCGCCGCCACCGTGGTCGCGGCCGGTGGCACCGTGGTCAAGTACCTCTGGCCGGGCCGGAACCTGAAACGGACCGGCGTGCCCACCCGGTCGCTGCTGGCCGGCGCGCTGCTCGGCGTGATCGGGTTCTTCGTGATCCCGGTGATCGGGCTGCCGATCGGCTTCGTCGCCGGGATCTGGGGCGCGGAGCTGCTGCGACTGGGCAGCAACCGGCTGGCCTGGCCGGCGACCGTGCAGGCGCTCAAGGCGGCCGGGCTGTCCATGCTCGTCGAGTTCATGGCCGGCGTGGTCGTGGCCGCGCTCTGGGTGGCGGGGCTGCTGTTCGCCTGAGACGCGAGGCGCGCGCCTGGTTCCCCGCCGTGGGGGAGGCCATTGGCCCGCAGGCGGGAGGTGGCCGGCTGGGCTGGTCCCTAGCGTCGGTCCCATGGTCCTCCTCCCGCACCCGACCACGCTGCCACCCGCCGTCGCCCGTCGGGGGGCGGCCCGGGCGTGGGCGTCACTGCGCCTGACCCGACCGTGGTTCTGGCCGCTGGGCTGGGCCGCCGCGTACGCCGGGTCGGTGCTCGCGACGCACACCTGGCTGCCGCCGGCCGCGGCGCTGCCGCGGTCGCTCGCCGCGCTTGTCGTGCTCGGTCCGCTGACGTGGGCCGCCGTGCTCGCCGTCAACGACCTGCACGACCTGCCGAGCGACAGGCGTAACCCGCGCAAGGCCGGCGCGCCGCTCGTCACCGGCCTGCTCACCGCAACCGACCTGGTCCGCCTGCACGTCGGGACAGGCGTCGCGGCGCTCGCGCTGGCGCTGGCCGCGATCGGGCCGGCGTTCGCGCTCGGCACGGCCGCGGTGCTGGCGCTCGGGTGGGCCTACAGCGCCCCACCGGTACGCCTCAAGACCCGGCCCGGTCTGGACGTCGCCGCCAACGCGCTCGCCGTCGGCGTGCTCGCGCCGCTGGCCGGCTGGTCCCTGCACCGGCCCGTCACCGGGTACCCGGTCCTGGTGGCGCTGCTGGGCCTGCTCCTGGTGGCCGCGCTCTACCTGCCGACGACAGTGCTTGACGTGGACGCGGACACCGCGGCCGGGGACACCACGGCGGCGGTGCGCTGGGGGACGCGCGGGTGCCGGCGGGCCGGCCTGGCGCTCTGGGCGGCGGCGACCGGGGTGTGGCTGGTCTGCTGTCACCTGGACGTGCTGGTCCGGCGGGAGTCGTGGGCCGTGCAGGATCTCTGGGCGCCGGTGCTTGTCGCCGGGTACGCCGTCGCCGTCCGCCGGCCGTCCATCGCCCGGCTGGCCGTGGTCTGCCTGCTCTTCGCGGTGCCGGCGGTCGACTTCCTGACCGCCTGGATCGCCGCCGGACCGGCGTGAGAGTGCGGCGACGCGGGCGTCCGGGGGTACGGCGGAACGCCGTACATCAGTGAGAGAGAGGTGGACGCCGCGCGTCGCCGCGGACCGGGCGTTGCCGAGCGCCCGGCTCCGGCCCGTCGGGTCGGGCCTGGTCACGCCTCCAAGGATGCCCCGGCCTGTCCGGCCCGACAACGCATTTAACCCGTGCGGTATTGACCGCCTTGATCGGCTGGGAGCAAACTGCGAGCACTCGTACGGGGACTCGCCTCGAGGAGGTGTGCAGTGGCCACGACGCCCGCGCCGACCGCCGAGCAGCCGATGGACGACGACGCCCGACGACTCGCCGAACTCGGCTACAAGCAGGAGCTGCGCCGCAAGTGGAGCGGCTTCTCCAACTTCGCCATCTCCTTCTCCATCATCTCGATCCTGGCCGGCTGCTTCACCACGTTCGGCCAGGCGTGGAACAACGGCGGCCCGGTCGCCGTGTCCTGGGGCTGGCCGCTGATCTCGATGTTCATCCTGATCATCGGGTTCTGCCTGGCCGAGCTGGTGTCCGCCTACCCGACCGCCGGCGGGATCTACTGGTGGGCGGCGACCATGGGCCGGCCGGTGCACGGCTGGTTCACCGGGTGGCTCAACCTGATCGGGTTGGTCGCGGTGACCGCGTCCGTCGACTACGGCTGCGCCACGTTCCTCAACCTGACGCTGTCGGCGCTCTTCGACGGCTGGGCCGGCACCGGGCACCAGACGTTCGGGCTGTTCGTGGTGATCCTCGCCCTGCACGGCCTGATCAACATCTACGGGCACCACGTCATCGACGTACTCCAGAACGTCTCGGTCTGGTGGCACGTGGCAGGCGCGGCCGTGGTGGTGCTGATCCTGGTCCTGGTTCCGGACGACCACCAGAGCTTCCGCTTCGTGTTCACCGAGCGGTTCAACAACTCCGGCTTCGGCGACGGTGACACCGGCGGGCTGACGTTCTGGTTCTACGTGCTGCCGCTCGGGTTCCTGCTGACGCAGTACACGATCACCGGCTTCGACGCCTGCGCGCACGTCTCCGAGGAGACCCGGGGCGCGTCCAAGGCCGCCGCGCAGGGGCTGTGGCGGTCGATCTTCTACTCCGCCGTCGGCGGCTGGATCCTGCTGCTCGCGTTCCTGTTCGCCGCCACCGACGTGGACGCGATCAACGATGCCGGAGGCTTCTCCGGGGCGATCTTCGAGACGGCGCTGACCCCGTTCTTCTTCAAGACGGTCATCATCATCTCCACCATCGGGCAGTTCTTCTGCGGGATGAGCTGCGTGACCTCGATGTCGCGGATGGCGTACGCGTTCAGCCGCGACCGGGCGGTGCCCGGCTGGCGGCTCTGGTCCACGGTCAACCGCAACGGCACGCCCGTCAACGCCATCATCGGCGCCACCCTGGCCGGGCTGGTGCTCACGCTGCCCGCGCTCTACCAACGCGGCGGCATCCCGGTCGCGTTCTACGCGGTGGTGTCGGTGGCGGTGATCGGGCTCTACCTCTCCTTCATCATCCCGATCTTCCTGCGGCTGCGGATGGGCGACCGGTTCGTCCCGGGCCCATGGACGCTCGGCCGCCGCTACCGGCTGCTCGGCTGGATCGCGGTGGTGGAGATCGCGGTCATCGCGGTCTACTTCGTGCTGCCGATCGTCCCGGCCGGCGTGCCCGGCAACGCCGACTTCAGTTGGACGGCTGTCAACTACGCGCCGCTGGCGATCGGCGGCGTGCTGCTCGGCGTCGCCATCTGGTGGTACGCCTCGGCCCGCAAGTGGTTCACCGGCCCCCGCCGCACCGTAGAGGACCAGACCCCCACCCCACCCTCCTGACCGGCCCTCCGCGTTCGGCCCTCCGCCCTCGGTCCTCCGCGTCGATCATGAAGTTGACGGCGGTTGTGGATCTCCAAATGGACGCCAACTTCATGATCACGCCCCATCTCGGCCCTCAGGCGGGTGCAGGGGTGCCCTCCCGGGTGCAGGGGCGCCGATTCGCCGGAGCGGGGTTGAGGCACCCGTGGTGTTCCAGTCGACGTGCTGTACGGCGGTGGATGGAACGTTATGGGTGTGAAAACGGGCCTGAGACACCCGTGGTGTTCCACCCGTGCGGCGGCGGACGCCACCTCGGCGACATGGCGCGGACCAGGGGAACAGGGGAACAGGGGATCGGTGGATCAGGTGGCGGGGCCTAGGTGATCGGCCACGTCGACGAACGCGCGCCACGAGGCTGGGGAGACGCGGAGGGTGCCGGCCTCGTGATCCTTGGAGTCACGCACCAGCACCACGCCTGGCAGATTGTCGGCGACCTCCACGCAGTCGCCGCCGCTCGTTCCGCTGCGGGTGGACTTCTTCCAGATCGCGTTACTGAGGTCCATGCTGACTCTCGACTTCCTTGATCAGAGCGACCGACAGGGCGTGCGGCAATGCTACGCTGCGCACCCCTTCCCACCGTGCCAGGAGCGTCGCTGTCGCCTCCTCGCCGTCGACGGCCGAGCCGGCGAGCTGGTTCTCCATGTGTCCCGCCCAGCCGCCCTCCGCCAGATGCGCCAGGGCCAGCGGCCCGGACAGGCCGACGTGCAGGCCGGCGTCGGCCGGAATGATGTGCAGTTGCACGTGGGGTAGCTCCGCCATCTGCACCAGGTGCGCGAGTTGCTCGGCCATGACGGCGTCCCGGCGGCGGAGCGTGGACTCGTCGGTGACGGCGATGACGAGCGGCGGACGCTCGCGGGTGAGGATCTCCTGCCGCGCCATGCGCGCCGCCACCTTGCTCTCCACCTCGTCGTGCGGCCTGGTCGTGTCGAAACGCAGCACCGCGCGGGCATAGTTCGCGGTCTGGAGCAGGCCGGAGTAGTGCACCTGCCTGCCGAAGTCCTCTTGGGTGAGGCCGGAGGCAGCGCGCATCCGTCTGAGCTGGGTTCGAATGAGGGTCGCGGTCGGCTCCTCCACAGTTCCTCCACAACTCGTGAGTGATTCTTCCTCGGCATCCACCTGTGGCGTCGCCGCTTCACGGGTGCTTCGTGACCAGGCTCGATGCCTTCCGACCGTAGTGGCGTGCACAACAGACTGTCACGCATGCGGATTCGCTCGTCGCAGTCGAGCGCGGGCGGGTTCCCGCCGGGGCCGCCCGGTCCCGATCTTCACCGGGCGGCCCCCTCCAACGAGACGACGACGAGGGGGCCGACGTTGCCGAAGAGGGACGACGAGGCGCGGGTGACGGGTCGCCGCACGGTGCCACACGTCGCCATGCGCCCGCTGTGGCGGTGCCGCAACTGCGCCGCCGAGTGGCCCTGCCAGCCGGCGCGGCTGGCGCTGCTCGTCGAGTACCGGGACGACCGCACGGCGCTGCTGCTCCACCTGGGCGCGCTGATGGCCGAGGCGGGGGAACACCTCGCCCGGCTGAATCCGGACCATGTGCCGGATCTGCACCACCGCTTCCTGGCCTGGGCGCGGGCGCGTGGCTGACGCCGGCCGGCGGCGTTCCGCGTACCCCAGGGGTCAGGGTGGGGACTGGCGGTGGGTGGGCGGGAAGCGGAGGATGCGGTCGTCGTCGGCCGCCGGCGGGACGCCGCGCGGCTCGCGGTTGCTCGTGGTCACCCAGAGCGCGCCGTCCGGGGCGACCTCGACGGTACGCAGGCGGCCGTACGTCCCGACCAGCTCCGCCACCGGTACGCCCACCTCGCCGGCGGCGTCGACAGACACCGTCCAGAGCCGGGTGCCGCGCAGCGCGGCCACGTAGAGCGTGCCCCGGGCGAACGCCGCGCCGCTCGGTGACGCCTGCGCGGGCGTCCAGACGACGACCGGGTCGCGGAAGCGGCTGTCGCCGGCGACGCCCTCGACGATCGGCCAGCCGTAGTTGCCGCCGGGCACGATCCGGTTCACCTCGTCCCAGGTGTTCTGCCCGAACTCGGTGGCGAACAGCCGGCCGTGCCGGTCCCAGGCGAGGCCCTGCACGTTGCGGTGGCCGTAGCTGTAGACCGGGGAGCCGGGGAACGGGTTGTCCGCGGGCGTCCCGCCATCCGGCCGGATCCGCAGGATCTTGCCGTTGCGGCTGGTCAGGTCCTGGGCGCGGGCGCTCACCCCGGCGTCGCCGACGCCGACGTAGAGCAGCCCGTCGGGGCCGAACGCGATCCGCCCGCCGTCGTGGAAGGTGGCGCGGGGGATGCCGCTCACCAGCACCTGCGGGACTGGCGTCGCGGCCAGCCGGAACCGGACGACGCGGAGGTCGGTGGCGGTCGTGTAGGCGGCGTACACCAGCCCGTCGCGGCGGTAGGTGGGGGAGACCGCGAGCCCGAGCAGGCCCGCCTCACCTCCGGCCACCACGTCGGCGAGGCGGGCCACCTGTCGGGCCGGCCGGCCGGGACGTACGCGGAGGATGGTGCCCTGGTCCCGCTGGGCGACCAGGGCGCTGCCGTCGGGCAGGAAGTCCAGCCCCCACGGCACCTCCAGCCCGGTGGCGACCACCTCCGGGTCCGTCAGGTCGTAGCCGAACGTCGGCGGTCGGGCGGTGTGCCGCTCGAAGCCGGCCGGGCGCAGGTCGACCAGGTCCGGCTGCGGTTGCGGCGCGGCGGCCAGGTGATCCGGGACGGCGGTGGGCTGGCGGTCGGCGCGGGCGTCGGTGGCGCCCAGCCCGAGCGCGAGGACGGCGGCGACGGCCGCGACGATCCGACCACGCATGTGCGCTCCTGGAGTTTCACCCCCGGTCCCACCGGGGCATTGACGGTGATCCGGTTTGCCAGTAGACCTTGGTCATGGAGGCCCCTGATGAGTAGAACGCCGTTCTCGCTGGAGCAGTTGCGGGTCGCCGTCGGTGATGGCGAGATCGACACGGTGGTGCTCGCCCTCACCGACATGCAGGGCCGCCTCCAGGGCAAGCGGATCCACGCGCCGTTCTTCCTCGACCAGGTGGTGGAGAACGGCAGCGAGGGCTGCAACTACCTGCTCGCCGTGGACGTGGACATGAACACCGTCGACGGGTACGCGATGTCGAGCTGGGAACGCGGCTACGGCGACTTCGCCATGCGCCCCGACCTGGACACGCTGCGCCGGACGCCGTGGCAGCCCGGCTCCGCGCTGGTGCTGGCCGACCTGGAGTGGTTGGACGGCTCCGGTCCGGTGGTCGCCTCGCCCCGGCAGATCCTGCGCCGGCAGCTCGACCGGCTGGCCACGCACGGGCTGACCGCGTACGCCGGCACCGAGCTGGAGTTCGTGCTCTACCGCGACTCGTACGAGGAGGCGTGGCGGCGCGGCTACCGCGACCTGACGCCGGCCAACCAGTACAACGTCGACTACTCGCTGCTCGGCACCGCCCGGGTGGAGCCGCTGCTGCGCCGCATCCGCACCGAGATGGCCGGCGCCGGGCTGACCCCGGAGAGCGCGAAGGGCGAGTGCAACCTCGGCCAGCACGAGATCGCCTTCCGCTACGACGAGGCGGTGGCCTGCGCCGACCACCACGTGATCTACAAGAACGGGGCGAAGGAGATCGCCGCCCAGGAGGGCATGGCGATCACCTTCATGGCGAAGCCGAACGCGCGGGAGGGCAACTCCTGCCACATCCACTTCTCGCTGCGCGACGCCGCCGGCTCGTCGGCGATGCTCGGCGACGGGCCGGCGCACCTGAGCGTGACCGGGCAGCGGGTGCTGGCCGGGCTGCTCGCCACGATGCGCGAGTTCAGCCTGCTGTTCGCGCCGAACATCAACTCCTACAAGCGCTACCAGCCCGGCTCGTTCGCGCCGACCGCGTTGCGCTGGGGCACCGACAACCGCACCTGCGCGCTGCGGCTGGTCGGGCACGGGCAGGGGATGCGGGTGGAGAACCGGGTGCCCGGCGCGGACGTCAACCCGTACCTGGCGATCGCCGCCCTGGTGGCCGGCGCGGTGCACGGCATCGAGCACGAGTTGGAGCTGCCGGCGGAGTGCGCCGGCAACGCGTACGACGACCCGGCCGCCGAGCGCGTCCCGGCGACCCTGCGCGACGCGCTCGACCTGTGGCAGGGCTCGGCGGTCGCCCCCGAGGCGTTCGGGGACGAGGTGGTGGCGCACTACGCCAACAACGCGAAGGTCGAGCTTTCCGCCTTCGACGCCGCGGTGACGGACTGGGAGTTGGTCCGGGGCTTCGAGCGGCTCTGACCTGCCCGACAGGCGGTGGGAGGGGGGAGCGCATGGGTGAGGTGATCTCGCCGGTCAGCGGGGAGTCGCTGGGGGAGGTGGCGTCCGCGTCCGTGGCGGACGTGGACGCGGCGATCGGGCGGGCCGCAGCCGCGTTCGAGCGGTGGCGGGCGGTGGCGCCGGGCGACCGGGCCCGCCTGCTGCGGCGGTTCGCGGCCGAGGTGGACGCGCACCGGGAGGAGCTGGCGCTGCTTGAGGTGCGCAACGCCGGCCACACCATCGGCAACGCGCGCTGGGAGGCAGGCAACGTCCGGGACGTGCTCGACTACTACGCGGGCGCGCCGGAGCGGCTGACCGGGCACCAGATCCCGGTGCCCGGCGGGCTCGACGTCACGTTCCACGAGCCGCTGGGCGTGGTCGGCGTGATCGTGCCGTGGAACTTCCCGATGCCGATCGCCGGCTGGGGTCTCGCCCCGGCGCTCGCCGCCGGCAACACGGTGGTGCTCAAACCGGCCGAGCTGACCCCGCTCACCGCGCTGCGCCTGGCCGAGCTGGCCCGGGACGCCGGGCTGCCGGAGGGCGTGTTCACCGTGCTGCCCGGGCGGGGCAGCGTGGTGGGCGAACGGTTCGTCACCCACCCGGCCGTCCGCAAGATCTGCTTCACCGGCTCCACCGAGGTCGGCACCCGGATCATGGCCGGCGCCGCCGGGCAGGTGAAACGGGTGACGCTGGAGCTGGGCGGCAAGTCGGCGAACGTCGTGTTCGCCGACGCCGACCTGGAGAAGGCGGCGGCCACCGCGCCGTCCGCGGTCTTCGACAACGCCGGCCAGGACTGCTGCGCCCGCTCCCGGATCCTGGTCCAGCGCCAGGTGTACGACCGCTTCCTGGAACTGCTCGAACCGGCGGTGCGGGCGTTCCGGGTGGAGGACCCGGCCCGGGAGGCCGCCGAGATGGGCCCGCTGATCTCCGCCGCGCACCGGGACCGGGTCGCCGGGTACGTCGACGGCGCGTCCGTGGCGTACACCGGCTCCCGGCCCGACGGCCCCGGCTTCTGGTACGCACCGACGGTGCTGCTCGCCGAATCACCCGCGGACCGGCACTGGCGGGAGGAGATCTTCGGCCCGGTCGTCTCGGTGCTGCCGTTCGACGACGAGGCGGACGCGATCCGGCTCGCGAACGACACCGAGTACGGGCTCTCCGGCTCGATCTGGACCCGGGACGTGGGCCGGGCGATCCGGGTGGCCCGCGCGGTCGAGGCGGGCAACCTCAGCGTCAACTCGCACTCCTCGGTGCGCTACTGGACCCCGTTCGGCGGGATGAAACGCTCCGGCCTCGGCCGGGAGCTGGGTCCGGACGCGCTGCACGCCTTCACCGACGTCAAGAACGTGTTCATCGGCACCGAGGAGTGATCACAGTGCAGGGACGGCTTCAGGACCGCGTGGCCGTGGTGACCGGCGCGGGCAGCGGCATCGGGCTGGCCACCGTGCGGCGCTTCGCCGCCGAGGGGGCGCGGGTGGTCTGCGTGGACATCGACGCCGACGCCGGCACCCGGGCGGCGCAGGAGGTGGGCGGGGAGTTCGTCGCCGCCGACGTGGCAGACGAGACGGCGGTCCGCGACCTCTTCGACGGCGTGGTGGACCGCCACGGCCGGGTGGACGTGTCGTTCCACAACGCCGGCATCTCCCCGCCGGACGACGACTCGATCCTGGAGACCGGGCTGGACGCCTGGGAGCGGGTGCTGCGGGTCAACACCACGAGCGTCTACCTGTGCTGCAAGCACGTCATCCCGCACATGCGGCGGCAGGGCAAGGGCTCGATCATCAACACCGCGTCGTTCGTGGCGCTGATGGGCGCGGCCACGTCGCAGATCGCCTACACGGCGAGCAAGGGCGGGGTGCTGGCGATGACCAGGGAGCTTGGCGTGCAGTTCGCCCGCGAGGGCATCCGGGTCAACGCGCTCTGCCCCGGCCCGGTCGCCACCCCGCTGCTGCTGGAGCTGTTCGCCAAGGACCCGGAGCGGGCCGCCCGCCGGCTGGTGCACGTGCCGATGGGCCGGTTCGGCGACCCGACCGAGATCGCCGCCGCGGTGGCGTTCCTGGCAAGCGACGACGCCTCGTTCATGACCGCCGCGCAGTTCGTCGTCGACGGCGGCATCACCGGCGCGTACGTGACCCCGCTGTGAGCCGGCGGCCGGTGATCGGGATCACCGCGTACGTCGAGCCGGCCGGCTGGGCGGTGTGGCGGGACGTGCCGGCGACGCTGGTGCCGCACGCGTACGTGCGGGCCGTCACCGCGGCCGGCGGCCGGGCCGTGGTGCTGCCCCCGGACGACACCGACGCCGACGTGCTGGAGCTGCTGGACGGGCTGCTGCTGGCCGGCGGCGCGGACGTCGGTCCGGAGCGGTACGGCCGGCCGCCCGACCCGCGCACCGAGGCGCGGCCGGACCGGGACGCCGGGGAGCTGGCGCTGCTGACCGCCGCTCTCGCTGCCGACCTGCCGGTGCTCGGCGTGTGCCGGGGCATGCAACTGCTCGCGGTGGCGTACGGCGGCGCCCTGCACCAGCACCTGCCGGACGTCGTCGGGCACGACGCGCACCGCCCGGCGCCGGGCGTGTACGGGTCGCACCCGGTGCGCTTCACCGCCGGCAGCCTGGCCGGGGCGGTGATGGCCGGGGTGGACCGGGTCAACTCGTACCACCATCAGGCGGTGGCCGACCCCGGCGGCCTGGCCGTCACCGGCGTGGCCGACGACCAGGTGGTGGAGGCGGTGGAGGATCCGGCGCGGCGCTTCGTGCTCGGCGTGCAGTGGCACCCGGAGAACGAGGCCGATCCGCGCCCGGTCACCGCGCTGGTCCGGGCCGCGATGTCGGCCATGTCACAGTCGACCGACCCGCGGACCGGCCCGGTTCGCCCCCGCCCGCCGGTTACGACAGGATGAGCCGGAGGTAATCAGCGCCTGTCGGCTCGTGTGCGTTACGTTGCTCCTCCACCGGGGTAGTAGGCGGGGACGGTCGGCGTGGACGCGCCGGCCGTCGTGAACTTGGCCGGAGCGGGAGGCTGCATGGGCTCGGCCCAGGGGGGCGGGGATGTCGGTTCATCCCCGGCGGCCGGCGAGGCGTCATTCCCACCGTTGCTGACCGCCGCGTTCGCCGCCGGCGGCGAGATGGGTGAGCGGCTGCGCGGTTTCGACTGGTCCGCCACCCGCCTCGGCACCCCCGACAACTGGCCCGCCGCGCTCTGCCACGCGGTGAGCGCCATGCTGGCGTCCCGCGCCCAGATGGTGGTGTTCTGGGGCGAGGAGCACCTGGCCTTCTACAACGACGCCTACCGGCCCACCATTGGCGACAAGCACCCGGCCGTCATCGGGCGGTCCGCCCGGCTGCACTGGGCGGAGACCTGGGACGTTCTCGGCCCGCTGCTGGACGGCGTGCGCGGCAGCGGCGTGCCCTACCGCGGCGAGAACCACCCCTTCGTGCTCAACCGCCACGGCTTCCTGGAGGACGTCTACTTCGACGTCTCGTACGACCCGATCCGCGACGCCGACGGTACCGTCGGCGGGATCTTCTGCGTCGTCAACGAGACCACCGGCCGGGTGCTCGGTGAGCGTCGGCTGCGCACCCTGGCCGAGCTGGGCAACGAGCTGGGTGACGTGCCGAGCACGCGCGAACTGGGCCGGGCCGTGGCCCGGGTGCTCGACGCGCACCGCGCCGACGTGCCGTTCGGCGCGATGTGGCTTGACGACTCCGACGGCACCCCGGCGTTGGCCGGCTGCGCCGGCGTCGACCCGGCCGTGGTCGCCGGCTGGGCCGGGCCGCCCGACGGTGAGCCGCTGACCGCGCCGCGCTGGATCGCCACCGCCGACCTGCCCGGCGCGGTGCCACCGGACGCCGCCGACCAGGCGCTGCTGCTGCCGCTGACCGCCACCAACGAGCCGGCCGGCGTGCTCCTGCTCGGCGTGTCCCGCCGGCTGCCGTTCGGTGACGACTACCGGGACTTCGTCGACCTGGTCGCCGCGCAGGTCTCCCGCGCCGTGGGCAAGCAGCGGGCGTACGACCAGGAACGCGCCCGCGCCGCCGAGCTGGCCGCGCTGGACCGCGCCAAGACCAACTTCTTCGCCAACGTCAGCCACGAGTTCCGCACCCCGCTGACGCTTGTCCTCGGGCCGCTCGAGGACATGCTCGCCGACCGGGAACTGCCCGACCGCTACACCGAGCGGCTGACCGTGATGCACCGCAACGGGCTGCGCCTGCTCAAGCTGGTCAACACCGTGCTCGACTTCTCCCGGCTGGAGTCCGGCCGGCTGGCCGCCCGCTTCCAGCCCACCGACCTGTCCGACTACACCGCGCGGCTGGCCAGCACGTTCCGCTCGGCCACCGAACGGGCCGGGCTGCGCCTGGTGGTCGACTGCCCGCCGCTGCCCGCGCCGGCCTACGTCGACCGGGACATGTGGGAGAAGATCGTCCTCAACCTGGTGTCGAACGCGGTGAAGTTCACCTTCGACGGCGAGATCCGGGTCCGGGTACGCGCCGGCGACGGGGCCGCCGTGCTTGAGGTGGCCGACACCGGGGTCGGCATCGCGCCGGAGGAACTGCCGCAGGTATTCGAACGGTTCCACCGGGTCGCAGGCGCCCGCTCCCGCACCCACGAGGGCACCGGGATCGGGCTCGCGCTGGTGCGGGAGCTGGTCGAGATGCACGGCGGCACGGTGACCGTGCGCAGCGTCGTCGAACGCGGCGCCATGTTCACCGTGACGGTCCCGTTCGGCTACGCGCACCTGCCCGCCGACCGGGTGTCCGTGCTCTCCACGGCGCCTCTCGGCGAGCCGGAGCAGGCCCGGCTCCACGTCGCCGAGACGGCGCTCTGGACCGACGAGGTGGCCCGGCCCACCGGGTTGCCCGCGCCGTCCGGCGCGTCCGGTGGCGCCGGCCGCATCCTGGTCGCCGACGACAACCCCGACCTGCGCGAGCACGTCAGCCGGCTGCTCTCCCCGGCGTACGAGGTGGTGGCCGTGCCGGACGGCGTGGAGGCGCTGCGGCTGGCCGTGGACACCCCGTTCGACCTGGTGCTCACCGACGTGATGATGCCCCGGATGGACGGCTTCGGGCTGGTCGCCGCGCTGCGCGCCAACCCGCTCACCCGGGGCGTGCCGATCGTGCTGCTCTCCGCCCGGGCCGGTGCCGCGGAGGAGGTCGCCGGTCTCTCGGCCGGCGCGGACGACTACCTCACCAAGCCGTTCTCCAGCCAGGAGCTGATCGCCCGGGTCCGGGCCAACGTGGAGCTGGGCCAGCTCCGCGGGCAGATAGTCCGCCGGCTGCGGGCGCTCGCCGACGCCGCGGTGGCGGTCAACACCGCCCGGTCCACCGCCGAGGTGGTGCGCGTGGCCGCGCAGCACGCGCTCAGCCTGACCGAGGCGGGCCGGGTGCTCGTCGTCGCCGCCGGCGCCCGGCACGAGGAGGACACCGGCGGGGACCTGCCCGCCGAGCCGTCAGCGGTGCTGCCGCTCACCGGCACCACGGGCGAGCAGCTCGGCGAGTTGCGGGTGTGGCGTCGCGAGGGCGGCGGCGCCGAGGAGGCGGCGCTCACCGAACTGGCCCGGCTGGTCGGGGTACGCCTGGAGAACGCCCAGCTCTACGAGGCCGAACACCGGATCGCCACCACGCTCCAGCACAGCCTGCTTCCGCGTACCCTGCCGCAGTTGCCCGGCGCGGTGGTGGCCGGCCGCTACCTGCCGGGCAGCGCCGAGGTCGAGGTCGGCGGCGACTGGTACGACGTGATGGGCGCCCCCGGGGACGAGCTGGTGCTCGTCATCGGCGACGTGGTCGGCAAGGGCGTGCGGGCCGCCGCCGCGATGGGCCAGCTCCGCAACGCGCTGCAGGCGTACGTCCTGGAGGGCTACGACCCGGGCGAGGCGCTGACCCGGCTCAACGGGTTGGTCCACTCCACCGGCGGCGGTTCCTTCGCCACCGTGGTGTGCCTCCGTTTCTGCCCACGCACCGGCGATCTCCGGTACGCCAGCGCGGGTCATCCCTCGCCCCTGCTGATCCGAGGAGACGACGTGGCTTTCCTGCACGATCGGGCCCTCGGGCCGCCGATCGGGGCGATCCCCGGCGTCACCTACCCGACCGTCGACGGCGAACTCGCCCCCGGCGGCCGGCTGCTGCTCTACACCGACGGCCTGATCGAGGACCGGGAGGCGGGCATCGACGCCGGGCTCGACCAGTTGCGGGCCGACGCGACCGCTCGCGGCGAGCACGTCGCCGACCTGGTGGACGCGGTGGTGGAACGGGTCGCCGGGCGGCCCCGGCACGACGACGTGGCGGTGCTCGCGCTTGAGGCGGCCGAGCTGAATCGCTTCGCGTTGCGGCTGCCGGCCGACCCGACCCGGCTCAGCGTGCTGCGCAAGCGGCTGGAGGACTTCCTCGTCGCCCACCAGGTCGGCGAGACCGACCTGTTCGACCTCACGGTGGCGGTCTCGGAGGCCGCGGCGAACGCGATCGAGCATCCGGTCGACCCGGTCGATCCGGCCATCGACATCGAGGTCACCATCGCCGACCGGACGGTGACCGCCACGATCCGGGACAGCGGCCGGTGGCGCGAGTCGAGCGGGTCGAGCTTCCGTGGGCGCGGGCTGGCGCTGATCCAGGCGCTCGGGGAGATGAGCGTGACCCGCACCGCGGACGGCACCGAGTTGACCCTGCGCCGCAGGCTGACGGACGAGTAGTCCACGACGTGTCCCACGTGAAGAAGCTCGCAGTGTAGAACATTTGGTTCTACACTGGTGTCCATGGAACGCATCGGTGTCCGGGAGCTGAACCAGAACACAAGTCAGGTGTTGGCTCGGGTGAGTGGCGGCGAGACCGTCGAGATCACCGATCGCGGACACCCGATCGCCCGACTGGTTCCGGTGGGCGACGACAGATCGGTGTTGGCCAAGTTGGTGGCGGCAGGGCGAGCCGTCGCGCCCACCGGTGGTGGCTCCGCGCCACTTCCCCCGAGACTCGGTGACGAGAATGTGGACGTGGCCGCCTCGCTCGCGGCGATGCGTGACGAGGAGCGCTGGTGATCTATCTCGATTCGGCTGCCGTCGTCAAGCTGGTTCGGCAGGAGGTGTGCAGCGTCGACCTGGTCTCCTGGCTCAACAAGCACGACGACGTGCCGTTGGTCTCCTCCGCCCTCGTCGAGGTGGAAGTGCCCGGAGCGCTGCGCCGATCAGCCCCGCAAGCGTTGATCGGAGTGCCGGCTGCCGTTGGACGGCTGTTCCGACTGGAGATCGACAGCACGATCCGTGCGACCGCGGCCGCGTTCGCCGAGCCGACGCTCCGCAGCCTCGACGCCATCCACCTGGCCACCGCCCAGGTGCTGACAAACGAGTCCGGCACTGCGCTCACCGCCTTCGTCACGTACGACCGGCGGCTGCTCGAACGCGCCAAGGAAGCAGGACTGCCCGTAGCAAGCCCCGGCCAGAACTGACCCAACCACCTAGCCGTCGGCGAGCCAGCCCTGCTCGCCCAGGCCGGAGATCTCCAGCACCCGCCGGACCTGCCGGGACGGCAACACGGTGAGCGCGGCCGGGAACCGCTGGGAGAGCCGGACCACCGCGTGGATGGCGGCCGAGTCGAAGAAGGTGACCGCCCGCAGGTCGAGCGTGAGCTTGCTGGCGGGCTCGCGCAGCGCGGTCTGGAACATGGTGTCGGCGGTCGCCATGTCGACCTCGCCGGTCACCAGGACGCGAAGCCGGTCCCCGTCGCCCTCCGCCGTCACGGAGAAGACGGGCGGTGCGCCCCCTTGATCCACGCAGCAACAATGGCACAGTGCTTGCGCCCCGGCAACAAGCTGCTGGGCGGGGCCGTGGCGGGGGTCACGGTCGGGGCCGGCGATAGGCTTGGGGCATGACCGTTCGTCCGCCGCTGGCCCCAGGCACGCTCTCCCCGTGGCGGGCGGTCCCCGCCCACATTCCGCGCCCGGAGTACGTGGGCAAGAAGCGCCCGCAGGAGTGGCGCGGCTCGCACGTGCAGACGCCGGAGACGATCGAGAAGATGCGGGTGGCCGGCCGGCTCGCGGCCCGGGCGACCCAGCTCGCCGGCGAGCACTGCAAGCCGGGGGTGACCACCGACGAGATCGACCGGGTGGTGCACGAGTTCCTCTGCGACCACGGCGCCTACCCGTCGACGCTCGGCTACCGGGGCTTCCCCAAGTCCTGCTGCACCAGCCTCAACGAGGTGATCTGCCACGGCATCCCGGACTCGACCGAGCTGCGAGACGGCGACATCATCAACGTCGACGTGACCGCGTTCCTCGACGGCGTGCACGGCGACACCGACGCCACCTTCTGCGTGGGCGAGGTGAGCGAGGAGGCGCGGCTGCTCGTCGAGCGGACCCACACGGCGATGATGCGTGGCATCAAGGCGATCGCCCCGGGCCGGCAGATCAACGTCATCGGCCGGGTGATCGAGTCGTACGCCAAGCGGTTCGGCTACGGGGTGGTCCGCGACTTCACCGGCCACGGCATCGGCGAGGCGTTCCACAGCGGCCTCTACGTGCCGCACTACGACAGCCCGCGTCCCACCGACGTGATGGAACCCGGGATGACGTTCACCATCGAGCCGATGATCACTATCGGCACCTACCAGTACGACATGTGGGACGACGGTTGGACCGTTGTCACCAAGGACCGGAAGTGGACGGCGCAGTTCGAGCACACCATCGTCGTGACCGACGGCGGCTACGAGATCCTGACCCTGCCGTGACCGAGACCCCGGCGGCGCTGCGCGAGGCGCACCACGCGGACGTGTCCGGCGGCTGGCTGCGGCCGGCGGTCTTCGGCGCGATGGACGGGCTGGTCACCAACATCGCCCTGATCGCAGGCGTCGGCGGCGGCGGGGTGTCCCCGCACAGCATCGTGTTGACCGGCACGGCCGGCCTGGTGGCCGGCGCCATCTCGATGGGCCTGGGTGAGTACACGAGCGTCCGCTCGGCGAACGAGCAGGTCGCCGCCGAGGTCGCCAAGGAACGGCGCGAGCTGGAACGGCACCCGGAGGCGGAGGCCCGCGAGCTGGCCGACGCGTGGGTCGCCCGTGGGCTGCCCCGCGACCTGGCCACCCAGGTCGCCGAGGCGGTCCGGCGCAACCCGGAGGAGGCGCTGCGCGTCCACGTCCGGGAGGAGTTGGGCATCGACCCGGACGACCAGCCGAGCCCCTGGGCGGCGGCGATCTCGTCGTTCGTCTGCTTCTCGGTCGGCGCCCTGGTGCCGCTGCTGCCCTACCTGCTCGGCTTCACCAGCCTGTGGCTGGCGCTCGGCGTCGGCGGGGTGGGGCTCTTCGTCGCCGGGGCCGTCGTGGCCCGCTTCACCTACCGGTCCTGGTTCACAAGCGGCCTGCGGCAGTTGCTGCTTGGCGCACTGGCCGCCGGCGCGACCTACCTGATCGGCGCGCTGATCGGCGTAGGCGGCGGCCTGGGCTGACCTCCGCCCTCCTCACCCTCTAGGGGGTTGGGGTGAGGCGGAAGACCTTGATCTCGCGGGCGCCGGCCCGCTCCACGTACGTGCGGTAGGCCGGCCACTCCTGCACCAGGCGGTCGAACAGGCGGTCGCGTTCCGCGCCGACGACCTGCTCGGCGCGCACCGGGATCCGGCGCCCCCCGACGTCTACCTCGGCGGCCGGCTGGGCCAGCAGGTTGAACGTCCACGACGGTTGGTGCCGCTGCCCCCAGTTCGAGCCGATCACCACGTAGGCGTCGCCGTCGGGGACGTAGAGCAGGGGGTTGCTGCGGGGCTTGCCGGAGCGGCGGCCGGTGGAGGTGAGCACAAGCGTGGGCACCAGGCCGAACGCGACCACCCGCCCCTTCGTCAGGCGGCCGATCAACCGGTCGGCGGGGACGAGCACGCGCATGGTGGTGGCGAACCACTGCTGGTGACCGAGGCGGCGGGTGAGGGATACCAGGGCGGACACCCGCCCAGTGTGCCGCTCCCGCCGCGCCCCGTCACCCCCGGGAAAGGCGGGCGGCTGTCAGTCGAGGCGGCGTTCGACGGGCAGGCGGGAGCGGGTGATCAGGGCCGCGCCGAGCATCGCCACCAGCGGCACCACCACAAGCACGGCCATGGTGAGGCCGGGCACCGTCACCGGGTACGGGGGCTGCGCCGGCCAGGAGTCCGCGTACCGCTGGTTCATCGCGGCCAGGATCACGACGGCCGAGCCGAGCCCGGCCAGGATGCCCAGCGCCGAGCCGAGCACCGCGATCACACCGGCCTGGCAGAGCGACAGCAACCGGCGTACCCGGGGATCGGCGCCGACCGCCGCGAGCGTGGACAGGTCCCGGCGACCCTCGGCGGCGGCCAGGCCGGTGGCGACCGCGGCGGCGCCGAGCGTGATCACCCCGGAGGCGCCGGCCAGCAGGAGCAGCAGCGAACGCTTGTCGGACGGCGGTTCGGCGGTCGACACCTGAAGGAACATCGGCGCGAGGTCGGACAGCTCGTCGGTCAGGCGCTCGCGTTGCCCGGCGGTGGGTGGGCCGGTGGTGTCCACCAGGTAGCCGACCGGCACGGCGACCAGGCCGAGCGCCTCCGCGGCGGCGGGGGAGAGCACCAGCCGGTCCACCGGGAGGCCGCCGCGGAGCGCGTACCCGGGCAGCAGGCGGGTCGTCACCGGGGCGCCGGAGTCGTGGTTCACCTCCACCCGGACCTGCCCGTTCTCCACCTGCCTCGGGTCGGTGACCACGACGCCGCCCGCGGCCAGCGTGCGGCGCGCCGCCGCCACCTCCTCGGCCGGGGCGTCGGTGAGCGCGGGCAGCGCGACGCCGTCATCCACCAGGGCCGGCACGAAGGCGTCGTTCGGCTCCCGGTACGGCGGGACGCACCGTGGATCGTCACGTGCCGAGTGCGGCCCGGACTCGAACGGCCCGTACGGGCAGCGCTCCGCGGTCGGGCGTACCGCCAGTGCCACGCAGTAGTCGTCGGCTTTCGCCGGCCGCGCGCACTCGGGCGTGGCGATGGCCGTCACGGTGGCGTCCGGCAGCACCGCACGTACCCGTTCGGCGACCGTGCCGGCCGCCGGCGGCGGCGGACCGGCCTCGGGGTCGTTGAGCTGGAGCAGCACGTGTCCCGGCGGCAGGCCGGGTTGCCAGAGCGCCCGATCTCGGGCGTCGTCGCTGGCCAGGTAGACGCCGAGCGCGACGCTGCCGGCGACCGCCGCCATCACGGCCGAGATGGCCGGCGCGGCCGACGACCGGTTGCGGCTGGCGTCGCGCAGCGCGAGCCGGGGGGTCAACGGCAGCAGCCGGCCGGCCCGGGCGAGCACACCGACGAGCGTCGGGGTGCAGAAGACCAGGCCCAACTCGCCGAGGACGACGCCGGCCAGCACCCCGGTCGGCGAGGACAGGGTGGCGGCGAACGCGGCCAGGGCGGTGCCGGCGACGGTGAGCAGCGCCCCGAGCAACAGCCAGCGGGGGCGCGGCGGGCTCGCCTCGCGCCGGCCGGCCAGGCCGGCCACCACGTCCTGCCGGGCCGCGGTCCAGGCCGGCGCGAGCGCGGCCAGCACCCCCGCCAGCACCGCGACCGCGGCGATCGCGGCGAGCGCGGCCGGAAAGACGCGGTACGCGCCGAGGCGCTGATGCAGCAGGTACTGCTCGACGAGCGGCCGGCCGGCGAACGCGGCCCCGACGCCGAGCAGCAACCCGAGGACGGCCCCGCCGGCGCCGAGCACCACCCCGTCGGCGAGCACGATCCGGCGCAGGTGGGCGGCGTCCCCGCCGGCCACCGCGACGAGCGCGAGGTCCCGCCGCCGGCGGCGGACGCCTACCGCGAAGGCCGGGCCGACAAGCAGCACCACCTCCAGCAGGCCCAACCCGCCGACCAGCACCGAGACGCCGGTCTCCTCGGCGTCCGGCATCGTCATGCCGTCGGCGACACCCTGCCGGCCGGGCAGCGGGTGCCGGGCGGACACCTGGATGCCCTGTGCGTTCAGGCGGTCGGCGAGCGCCGCATCCACCGTTCCGGGCACGTCCACCAGCCAACTGTCGTAGGTGGACGGACTGTCCGGCGCGACGCCGGCGAGCGTCACCACCTCGCCCAGGTAGTCCGGGAACTCAAGTACCCCGACCACCCGGTAGGGCGTGCCGTCGATGGTGCGCACCGGCGCTCCGAGGCGGGTGTCAAGTCGACGCAGCGCGGCCGGACTGACCGCGATCTCGTCCGGGCGGACCGGCACCCGACCCTCGCGCACCGTGGCCAGCGGCCGGGCGATCGGGTCGGTCAGGTCGAGGGCGCGCGCCTCCATCGACACCGTCCTGCGCCCGAGCCGGGTCTCGAACGGCATCCACCACCGGATCCGGGTGACATGACTGCCGGCGGGCAGAAGCGCCCGCAACTCGTCGGCGGAGACCGGACGGGTCCGGGGCGTCGGGTCGCCCTCGGTCGGCCAGGAGTTCTCGCCCCACGCGTCCTGCGTCACCGGGGTCAGGCCGGTCCATTGCAGCTCCGCGTCGGCCGCGCCGAGCCGGCGGTCGAGCCGCTCCGACCGGCTCAGATCGGCCATGTCGTAACTCACGGCGGCGAAGCTGAGCCCGAGCACCGGCAGCGCGATCATCACCAGCACCAGCAGGGTGCGCCGCCGGGACCGGCGGGCCTCCCGACGGGCGATCCGCAATGCGGTACGCCATGACCCGCGAGCCTCGGCGAGCCGGCCCGAGATCACCTGTCGCTGCCGCTGAGCAGGTGCTCGATGCCGATCAGCGGGGCGGTCGAGTCGACGAGCACGCCGTCGCGCAGGAAGACCACCCGGTCCGCCCAGCCGGCGTGCCGGGCCTCGTGGGTGACGAGCACCCCGGCGGCACCGTCGTCCACCCGTCGACGCAGCAGGTGCAGCACCGCCTCGCCGGCCTGCGAGTCCAGCGCGCCGGTCGGCTCGTCGGCGAGGACCAGGCGGCGCTCGCCGACAAGCGCCCGGGCGATCGCCACCCGCTGCTGCTGGCCGCCGGACATCTGGTCGGGGAAGCGGTCGGCCTGGCCCGCGACATCCACCTCACGCAACGCGGCGAGCGCCAGCCGGCGGGCGGCCCGCACCCCGGTGCCGTCCAACTCCAGGGGCAGTGCCACGTTCTCCACGGCGGTCAGGCTGCCGAGCAGGTTGAGGTCCTGGAAGACGTAGCCGATGCGGCGGCGGCGCAGCCGGGCCAACTCGCGGGCCGGCAGCCGGCCCAACGCCTCGCCCTCGACCAGCACCTCGCCGCCGGTGGGCCGGTCCAGCCCGCCGGCCAGGGCCAGCAGCGTGGACTTGCCGGAACCGGAGGGCCCCATCACCGCCACCAACTCGCCTGCCGTCACGGTGAGGCTCACGCCACGCAGCGCGTGCACGGCGGCCTCGCCGGCGCCGTGCATGCGGTGCACCTGGCGTAGTTCCAGCACCCCGCTCATTTCCGTCGGCCTCCCGTTCGTGTCACCGGCGGGCCTCGTCACCGGCCCGGTCCACCGCCTCGGGGCGGGGGACCGGCCGGTTCGGCGCCGGACGGTGGCGGACCAGGCTTGTCTCGCAGTGGTCGAGCCAGCGCACCTCGGCCTCGGCCTGGAAGATCATCGCGTCCAGCACCAACCGCCAGGGCAGATCCTCCGGCTTGTCGCTCGCATACTTCAAGCGGGTGAACTCCTGGAGCGCGCGCATGGTGGCGGCCCGCTGCGTCTGCACCACCGCCCGGACGTCCACCCCGGGCGTGGTCAGGGCCAGCGCCAGCTTGATCGACAGCTCGTCCCGGGGCCGGTCGGCGCGGCTGATCGGGGTGGCGAACCAGAGCGCCAGGTCCGCCCGCCCGGCGTCGGTGATCTCGTACGGCCGCTGCCCGCTCTCGTTCTCCGGCAGCGGGCGGACCAGGCCGTCGCGTTCCAGCCGGGCCAGCGTCGTGTACACCTGCCCGATGTTGAGCGGCCAGGTCGACCCGGTCGACTCCTCGAACGCGGCGCGCAGCTGATAGCCGTACATCTGGCCGCGTTCGAGCAGGGCGAGCAGGCCGTGGCGGATGGACATGGTCTGGAGTATGCATACCTGGTATGCGGGCCGCAACCGTAGGGCTGCGCCGGGTGACCGGGCCCGCGCTCAGGCCGGCCGGCCCGGGAACGGGACGGTGACCGGGGTCACCCCGGCCGTACGCCGCCAGCGGGTGGCCCGCAGCGCGCAGTCGGTGAGCGCGGCGAGCGCCGTGTTCCGGTCGGCGCCGCTGGTGTGCGGCAGCGCGGCCCGCCAGTGGCCGGCGGTCCGCTCCTCGATCTCGACGGCCAGCCGCAGCGCCGCCGCCCGGTCGGTCACCGGATAGGGCAGCGCGTAGCCGGCCCGATCGGCGGGGACCTGCCCGGACCCCTCGGCGAGCTGGAGAAGCAGCGCGTCCCGGCGGGACCTGTGGGACGCCTCGGCGGCGCGGGCGGCGGTGCGGGCCGCGCCGGTGAGGTGCACGCCGATCATCCCGTACGCCCAGATCGCCGCGTACTCGGCGGCGAGCGCGTCCGCGAGGGCCTGGGTCGGGCTCATGCTCGCGCTCATGCCAGCACCTCGACGTGGGTGGCCCGCGCCGCGGCGATCGAGCCGAGCAGCGCGGCCCGCTCGGGAGGCGCGCCCGCACACGCCTTGGCGGCGTTCGTCCGGCCCTGCTGTTCGGCCCGGCGCAGCTCGGCGAGCACGGGGTCGGGCTCGCCGGGCGGGGTGGCCGGCGGCGGGCCGGGCGGGGTGGCCCGCGGCGGGCCGGACGGGGTGGCCGGGCCGGGTGGGGTGGCCACCGGCGGGCCGGACGGGGTGGCCGGCGGCGGGCCGGACGGCGCCGGCCGCCCGATCACCCGGCGGAGCTCCTCCGCGTGTGCCAGGTGGGCGTCGGCGATCGGGGTGAGCCGCTCGGCCAACTCCGGGGCGGCGCTGGCGGCGGCCCGGTGCCGCGCCTCCAGCGCGAGCGCTTCGGCCACCAGCGGCTCCAGCGCGTCCGGAGGCGACGGCTCGTCGTCTCGGTCGAAAAGATCACAACCAGTCAGCGGCGCGGTCGCCCCGCCGAGCGCCACGAGCCCACCGGCGCGCAGCAGCGCGCGCCGGGAATGCCCGGCTCTGCCCTGGTCGGATGGTGTTCTGCCGGTCCCCACCGGACAAGTCAACACCATCACCGCCGTCGCGTGGGGCACGGTCCTCGGTGCGCCGCCCGGTCCGCCGCCGCGCCCAAGCGTTACGCTCTGCGCAGCCACCGGGCGCGGACGCCCCGGTGGCGTGCCGGCATGGCGGGTCGACCGCCACAGCCGGCCTGGGACAACCCGGCCTGACGGGCCGGGGCAACAGCAGAGAGGTGCGCCGACATGACGCAGCGTGGCCGTGCCACCCGGCCGTCGGGCCCCGCGGGGCGGCCCCGCCGGTCCGAGGGCCCACGCGGCGCGGATCGCGGCGGCGCACCGCGTGGCGACCTCGCCGCCCGGCGGGCCCGCCTGCGCGAGGTGATCGAGCCGGTGGTCACCGCCGCCGGCTACGACCTGGAGGACCTCTCCGTCTCCCGGGCCGGGCGCCGGCACGTGGTCCGCGTGATCGTGGACGCCGACGGCGGGATCCGGCTGGACGCCGTCGCCGACGTGTCCCGGGCGGTCTCCGCGGCGCTTGACGCGGCCGAGGAGACCGGCGGCGACATCGTCGCCGGCGAGTACCAACTCGAGGTCAGCTCGCCCGGCGTGGACCGCCCGCTCACCCTGCCCCGGCACTGGCGGCGCAACGTCGGCCGGCTGGTCAAGGTCACCGTTCGCGGCGACGCCGGGGACCGGCAGCTCACCGGCCGGGTCACGGCAGCCGACGACGAGCGGGTGGTGCTGGAGACCGACGCCGGCCCCGCCACGCACCCCTACCCCGAGCTCGGGCCCGGCCGGGTCCAGGTGGAGTTCTCCCGCCTGGACGAGCTGGCCGACTCCGATCCCGGTGACGACACCGACGACACCGACGACGACATCGACGACGAAGATCTGGAGGACGAGGAGAGGTGAACATCGACCTCGCGGCGCTGCGCGCCCTGGAGCGCGAGCGGGAGATCCCGTTCGACACGATCCTCGCGGCGATCGAGACCGCGCTGCTGACCGCCTACCGGCACACCGACGGCGCCGAGTCGCACGCCCGGGTGGAGATCGACCGCAAGAGCGGAGCCGCCTCGGTCTACGCGCAGGAGCTGGACGACGACGGCTCGGTGACCCGGGAGTGGGACGACACGCCGCACGACTTCGGCCGGATCGCCGCGATGACCGCCAAGCAGGTGATCCTCCAGCGGCTGCGGGAGGCCACCGACGAGGTGCACTTCGGCGAGTACGTCGGTCGGGACGGCGACCTGGTCACCGGTGTGGTGCAGGCGCACG
The DNA here is from genome assembly GCF_056150385.1 of Micromonospora marincola. Classification (NCBI taxonomy): domain Bacteria; kingdom Bacillati; phylum Actinomycetota; class Actinomycetes; order Micromonosporales; family Micromonosporaceae; genus Micromonospora; species Micromonospora marincola. The sequence continues at coordinate 911,205 of NZ_JAXCFT010000001.1, forward strand.
AGACCCGCCGGGAGAAGGGCATCGTCAGCGTCGACCTGGGCAAGCTGGAGGGCGTCCTGCCCCAGTCCGAGCAGGTCCCCGGCGAGCGCTACGAGCACGGCGAGCGGATCCGCTGCGTGGTCGTGCACGTCGCCAAGGGCATGCGCGGCCCGCAGATCACGCTGTCCCGGTCGCACCCGGCGCTTGTGAAGAAGCTCTTCGCGCTGGAGGTGCCGGAGATCGCCGACGGCACGGTGGAGATCGGCGCAATCGCCCGTGAGGCAGGTCACCGCACCAAGATCGCGGTGCGGTCCACCGTGTCCGGCGTCAACGCCAAGGGCGCCTGCATCGGCCCGATGGGGCAGCGGGTGCGCGCGGTGATGAGCGAGCTGCACGGCGAGAAGATCGACATCATCGACTGGTCGGACGACCCGGCCACCTTCGTCGGCAACGCGCTCTCGCCTGCGAAGGCGCTGCGGGTCGAGGTGGTCGACCTGGCGAGCCGGGCCGCCCGGGTCACCGTCCCGGATTTCCAGCTCTCGCTCGCGATCGGCCGGGAAGGGCAGAACGCCCGCCTCGCGGCCCGGTTGACCGGTTGGCGGATCGACATCCGCTCCGACGCGGAGCCGGCCGGCGCCGGCGGGCGGGGCGGAGCTGATCACGTACCGGAGCCGGGCGGCGCGATCTCGAGCAGCTAGGGGTAGACTTTCTCAGTGGTACGACGCGCGCTGCCGGAGCGCACCTGTGTGGGCTGCCGGAAACGAGCGCTGGCCAGCGAGTTGTTGCGGATCGTCGCGGTCGGTGACGAGACTGGTCAGACCAGTCTCCGGCCCGATCCGGCCCGCAGACTGCCGGGTCGGGGAGCGAACATGCACCCCAATCCGGCCTGCTTCGCGCAGGCGGTGCGGCGCCGAGCCTTCGGGCGGGCGCTGCGCGTCGCCGGGGTCCCCGACCACGGCGCGCTTGCCGAGCACGTCGACGCGCAACCCCCGACGACCGGTCAACCCGACCGGTCGAGGGTCGCTAGCAAGGTAGGACGACCGACATGAGCACACGATGAAGTCGCAGAAATGACCAGGCTTCAAGTGCACGAGTGAGGTTGCTGCGGGTGCTGCCCGCACGACCTCGGAGTGAGGAGTGCAGTGGCAGGAAAGGCCCGCGTACACGAGCTTGCCAAGGAGCTCGGGGTCGAAAGCAAGACCGTTCTCGCCAAGCTCAAGGAGATGGGCGAGTTCGTGAAGTCCGCGTCCAGCACCGTCGAGGCGCCTGTCGCCCGACGGCTGCGGAGCGCGTTCGTGGCGTCCGCCGGTTCACCGGCGCCCGCCGCCCCGCCGGCAGCCGCCCCGAGCGGCCCGGCATCGACCCCGACGCCCGCCCCGACCCCGGGTGCCCCCCGGGTCTCGGCCCGACCGATGCCGCCTCGGCGTCCGACGGCGCCGACCCCTGGACCGAAGCCCAAGAGCCCGGTCCCCGGCCCGCCGCAACCGGTGACTCCGGTCGCCAAGCCGGCGAGCGCGCACGACATCGAAGTGGCGGCGGCGGAAGCGCGTGCCGCCGCGCTGAAGGCTGAGCAGGAGGCCGCGGTCAAGGCCGCCCAGGCCGCCCGCCAGCAGCAGCGCGAGACCGTTCGCCGGGAGCCTCCGGCCGAGGGCGGTCCCCGTCCCGGCCCGCGTCCCGGCCCGAACGCCATGCCGCCGCGTCCGGGTTCCCCGGCCGCGCGGCCCAGCGGCCCCGGCCAGGGCCAGGGTCCTGGCGCCCGACCCGGCGGTCGTCCGCCGGCGCGCGGCGCCGGCAACAACCCGTTCGGTATCCAGGGTGGCCAGCAGCGGCCTCCGGCCGCCGGTGGGGGCGGTCCCCGTCCCAGCCCGGCCGGCATGCCGCCGCGTCCCAGCCCGGCTTCCATGCCGCCGCGTCCCAGCCCGGCGTCCATGCCGAGCCAGCGCCCGACCACGGGTCGCCCCGGCGGCCCCGGTGGCGGTCGTGGTGGTCCCGGCGGCGGCGCCGGTCGTCCCGGCGGCGGTGGCGGTGGCTACCGCGGCGGTCCCGGTGGCGGGGCCGGCGGTGGCGGTGGCTACCGCGGCGGTCCCGGCGGCGGCGGGGCTGGTGGTGGCGGTGGCTACCGCGGCGGTCCCGGTGGCGGCGGTGGCGGCGGCGCTCCCGGCGGTGGTTTCCGTCCGGGTGGCGGCGGCGGTCGTCCCGGCGGCGGCGGTCGTGGCCGTGGCGGCGGCGCGGCGGGTGCCTTCGGGCGTCCGGGTGGCCGGCCGACCCGTGGCCGCAAGTCCAAGAAGCAGCGCAGACAGGAGTTCGACAACCTGTCGGCCCCGACCATGTCCTCGGGTGCTCCCCGCGGCCAGGGTCAGGTCGTCCGGCTGTCCCGTGGCGCCTCGCTGTCGGACTTCGCCGACAAGATCAACGCCAACCCGGGTTCGCTGGTCCAGGAGATGTTCAACCTGGGCGAGATGGTGACCGCGACCCAGTCGTGCTCCGACGAGACCCTGCTGCTGCTGGGTGAGCACCTCGGCTTCGACGTGCAGATCGTCAGCCCGGAGGACGAGGACCGCGAGCTGCTCGCGCAGTTCAACATCGACCTCGACGCCGAGGTCGCGGAGGACCGCCTGGTCAGCCGTGCGCCGGTGGTGACCGTCATGGGTCACGTCGACCACGGTAAGACCAAGCTGCTCGACGCGATCCGTAAGGCGAACGTCGTGGCCGGCGAGGCGGGTGGCATCACCCAGCACATCGGCGCCTATCAGGTCCACGTCCCGCACGAGGGCGAGGACCGCGCGGTGACCTTCATCGACACCCCCGGTCACGAGGCGTTCACCGCCATGCGTGCCCGTGGCGCCCAGGTGACGGACATCGTGATCCTGGTGGTGGCGGCGGACGACGGCGTGATGCCGCAGACCATCGAGGCGCTCAACCACGCCAAGGCGGCGGACGTGCCGATCGTGGTCGCGGTCAACAAGGTCGACAAGCCGGACGCGAACCCGGACAAGGTCCGTCAGCAGCTGACCGAGTACGGCCTGGTCGCCGAGGAGTACGGCGGCGACACCATGTTCGTCAACGTGGCCGCGAAGCCCGGGATCGGCATCGACGAGCTTCTCGAAGCCGTCCTGCTGACCGCCGACGCGTCGCTGGAGCTGACCGCTCCGATCGACGGGCCGGCGCAGGGTGTGGCCATCGAGGCGCACCTGGACAAGGGCCGTGGCGCGGTGGCGACCGTGCTGGTGCAGAAGGGCACGCTCCGGGCCGGTGACTCCATCGTCGCCGGTGGGGCGCACGGCCGGGTCCGGGCCATGCTCGACGAGAACGGCAAGCCGGTCGACTACGCCGGGCCGGCGCGTCCGGTCATGGTGCTCGGTCTGACCACGGTGCCGGGTGCGGGTGACACCTTCCTGGCCGCCGAGGACGACCGGACCGTGCGGCAGATCGCCGAGCAGCGGCAGGCACGGCGGCGGGCGGCGTCCTTCGCCAACTCCCGTGGCCGGGCCACCCTCGAGACGCTCATGGAGCAGCTCAAGGAGGGCGAGAAGACCTCGCTCAACCTGGTGCTCAAGGGCGACGTCTCCGGTTCCGTGGAGGCGCTCGAGGACGCGCTGTTCAACCTCGACATCCCGGAGGAGGTCCAGCTTCGGATCATCCACCGGGGCGTGGGTGCGATCACCGAGAGCGACGTCATGCTCGCGAGCGCCTCGTCCGAGGCGGTCACGATCATCGGCTTCAACGTGCGGGCCGCGAACAAGGTCCGCGAGATCGCCGACCGCGAGGGCGTGGAGATCCGTTACTACACGGTCATCTACCAGGCCATCGAGGAGATCGACGCCGCGCTCAAGGGTCTGCTCAAGCCGGAGTACGAGGAGGTCGAGCTGGGCACCGCGGAGATCCGCGACGTCTTCCGCTCGTCCAAGATCGGCAACATCTCCGGCTGTATCGTCCGGTCCGGCCTCATCCGCCGCAACGCCAAGGCGCGGCTGCTGCGGGACGGGGCGGTCGTGGCGGACAACCTCACGATCAGCTCCCTGAAGCGGTTCAAGGACGACGCGACCGAGGTCCGCGAGGGCTTCGAGTGCGGTCTGACGCTTGGCGGTTACAACAACGTCCAGGTCGGCGACGTCATCGAAACCTTCGAGATGCGTGAGAAGCCGCGCGCCTGAGCGAGCGGTGTGCACGACCGGTCGACGGCCGGGGCCTTCGGGTCCCGGCCGTCGCCGTTTCCGCAGGCTGCGACAATTTTCGGCGTGATCGGGTACGCGCTGCTCCTCGCCCCCTCCGCCAACCGCGTCTACGCCGACGCGGCGGCCCGGCTGGCCCGCGCCGAACTGGCCGTGTTCGCCGGGTCGGGGGTGCTCGACGCGGCCCCGGCCGACGCCGGGACCACCCGGATCGGCGGGGTGGAATACCTGACGTTCACCGCGCCCGAACCCGGCCTCGGCGCCCGGGATCTGTCCCACCTGGCGAACCTCTCAGCCGCGTACGCGCTCTTCGAGCGGGTCGGCGACGAGCTGCTCCGGCCGGTGCCGCTGCACCCGCTGGCCCGGTACGACTCGGACCTCGTCACCATCCCCAAGTACGCCGGCAAGACGAACGAACAGTTCACCCGGCTGCTGCTCAACGTCACGCTGCTCGCCTCGGCCGCCGCGCCCCGGATGCTGGACGGGCAGCTCGTGGTGCTGGACCCGCTCTGCGGCCGGGGCACCACCCTCAACCAGGCGCTCATGTACGGCCACCACGGCATCGGGATCGAGCGCGACGGCAAGGACGTGGACGCGTACGCGGCGTTCCTGCGCACCTGGCTGCGCCGCAAGCGGCTCAAACACACCGCGGAGACGGTGCCGGTCCGCCGGGACCGCAAGCTTGTCGCCCGCCGCTTCGAGGCGGTGCTCGCACCCTCCCGCGACGAGCACCGGACCGGCGCCACCCAGCGGGTCACCGTCCTGCACATCGACACCACCCGGGCCCGCGAGGTGCTCCGCCCCCGCTGCGCCGACGTGATCGTCACCGACACCCCGTACGGGGTCGCCCACGGCAGCCGCAGCGACCAGGGCCTGTCCCGCAGCCCGCTGGAACTGCTCGCCGCCGCCGTACCGGTGTGGCGGGACCTGCTGCGGTCGGGCGGGGCGCTCGGGTTGTCCTGGAACACGCACGTGGCCCCGCGGGCGGAGGCGGAGGCGGTGCTGACCGGCGCCGGCCTGCGCGTGGTCGACGGGCCCGGCTGGCGCGACCTGTGCCACCGGGTCGACCAGGCCATCGAGCGGGACGTGCTGGTCGCGGTCGCGCCTTAATCGCGTGCCGCGGGTCCGCCACCCGCGTACCGTTGCTCGCCGTGTATACCGGAACCGCGCTGTTCGACCTGTTGCTCCCGGGCGACTCCCGATCCCTGAAGGCCAAGCGGTCCTACGTCCGGCCGATCGTCGCCGCGCTGCGCAAGTTCGAGGTCTCCGTCGCCGAGGTCGGCGCGCTCGACCTGCACGGCCGGGCCGAGATCGGGGTGGCCGTGGTGGCCGCCGAGCCGGCCCACGTCCACGAGGTGCTCGACTCCTGCGAGCGGCTGGTCGCCGCCCGCCCGGAGACCGAGCTGCTGTCGGTGCGCCGCCGCCTGCACGGCGCGGACGACTGACGCCGTCGGCGCGGCGCGCGGCACCCCCGGCGGTGCCGCGCGTCGTCCGGCGGGGCGCGGGTAGTGTTCTCGGACGTTGGGCGGTCGGACCCGGCGGTGCGCGGCGCCGTCCCCCGGCCGGCGGCACTCCGGTCGCGGCGCAGGCACGCCGGGTGCGTAGGAACAGTGATCCTGGAGGTGGGGACATGTCGGATCCGGCCAAGGTACGCCGGCACGCGGAGCGCGTCCGTGAACTCGTCGCGTCGGTGGTGCGGAGCCAGATCAAGGACCCCCGGCTCGGCATGATCACGATCACCGACGCCCGGATCACCGCCGATCTGCGCGACGCCACCGTCTTCTACACCGTGCTCGGCGACGCGACGGCCCAGGCGAGCACCGCCGCCGCGCTGGAGAGTGCCAAGGGCATGCTGCGCAGCACCGTCGGCAAGGCGCTCGGGCTGCGGCACTCGCCGACGCTGACGTTCGTCCTCGACGACGTGCAGAACCAGGTCAAGCACATCGACGACCTGCTCACCGCCGCGCGCTCGGCCGACGCCGAGGTGCAGCGGCTCGCCGCCAAGGCCGCATACGCGGGCGACGCCCAGCCGTACCGGGTCGAGGAGGACCCCGACGCCGACGAGCCGTCGCAGTCGTCGACGGACGACGAGCGCGGCGGCGACCGGCGGTGATCGAGCCCGCCGGTGACAGCGCGCCGGTCGTCTCCGTGGCCGGCGTGCCGATGGCCGCGACTGGCGTGCGGACGCCGGCCGGTGACCCGCCGGCGGGTGCCGCGGGTGGGGGCGGTCCCACCGACGCCGAGTGGGCGGCTGCCGTCGCGGCGGTACGCGGGTTGCCCGCCGACGCGCGGGTGCTGCTGATCTGCCACGTCAACCCGGACGGCGACGCGCTCGGTAGCATGCTCGGCTTCGCGCTGGGCCTGCGCCGACTCGGGATCCACCACCTCCAGGCCACCTTCCCCGGGCCGCCGGGCGTGCCGGAGCCGTTCCGCTGGCTGCCCGGCGTCGAGCTGCTGGTGCCGCCGGGCGACGCGTACCCGGCACCGGACCTGGTGGTCTGCTTCGACGCGGCGAGCGAGTCCCGGCTGGGCGACCTGGCCGACCGGCTCGCCACGGCGGGCACGTCGCTGGTGCTTGACCACCACGCCTCGAACGCCGGCTTCGGCACCATCAATCTGGTGGACCCGCGTGCCGCGGCTACCTCGGTGGTCGCGCTGGGGCTGCTGGACCGCCTCGGGGTGACGCTTGACGCGGCGACGGCGACCGGCCTCTACGTCGCGCTGACCACCGACACCGGCTCGTTCCGGTTCGAGGCGACCACCCCGGCCGTGCACGAGATGGCCGCGCGCCTGCTGGCCACCGGAATCCGGCCGGGAGACATCTCCCGCCGCGTCTTCGACACCCGCCCGTTCGGCGCGGTCCGGCTCTTCGGCGAGGTGCTGGGCCGGGCCACGCTGGAACCGGCAGCCGCCGCCGGGCACGGCCTGGTCTGGACGTACGCCACCCGCGACGACCTGACCCGCCACGACCAGCCGGCGTACGTGCTGGAAGCGCTCATCGACTCGGTCCGCTGCACCGCCGAGGCGGACGTGAGCTGCGTGGTCAAGCAGTCCGGGGAGGCCGAGTGGGCGGTCTCGCTGCGCAGCAAGGGCGCGGTGGACGTCAGCCGCGTCGCGGTCGGGCTGGGCGGCGGCGGGCACCGGTTCGCCGCCGGCTTCACCGGGCGCGGTCCCCTCGACGAGGTGGTCGCGAGCATCCGCGATTCCCTCCCCGCGAACGTCCTCCCCCCGCCCTCCTGAGATCTTGGTACGTATTGGCCCCGGATCTCCGACCGTTCCGCATGTCTGCGGCGCGTTGACGCACTTGTGGCCGCACGGCCATCTCCGACGTGCTGATGTACCCGTGGCGTTGCGGTCGTGGCCCGGGGCGGAGCGCGGGTGGAACGCCGTGGCCGTCTCGGGTGGGTTGAGGCGTCCCTGGCGTTCCAGTCGTGGGCCTGGGGCTGTTGCCGGCGTGCCGAATCGGGTCGCCATGTGCCGGGTGTCCGGTTCGGGGGTGGTGGGTGGCACTCTGACGGTGGAATCGTCGCGGGGGTGGGGGCGTTGCAACCCGGTGAACGACCGAGGAAGGCCAGCGCACCGGTTCGCCGCGCTGCCGACCCGCCCCCGGGAATGGCGGTGGGTAGCCGGTCGTTACACAGTCTCCCGGCCCCGTGGTGT